>NZ_JBEZKP010000087.1:0-16278 GCF_040706335.1 Streptomyces sp. NPDC048389
CGCCCGGTTACATTCCGAACCCGGAAGCTAAGCCTTTCAGCGCCGATGGTACTGCAGGGGGGACCCTGTGGGAGAGTAGGACGCCGCCGAACAATCTTTCAGGACCTTTGGTCCAGCGTTCACGCTGGACCAAAGGTCCTTTTTGTTTTGCTCAGAATGACGAAGCGCGTCCGATGGCCGGTTGCGCGAGAATGACTGTGGTACCCGAAGACAGGAGTCACACCGATGTCCCCCAACTCTTCCGACGATCGTCCGGAACGCGAGCCGCGTCGCAGGGACGGTGGTGACAGGGGTGGCTTCCGCGGCGGTCGGGACGACAGGGACCGTGGCCCCCGTCGTGACAGCGACCGTGGTGACCGAGGTGGCTTCCGAGGTCCCCGTGACGACCGAGGTCCCCGTGACGACCGCGGTGCCCGTGACGACCGCGGTGGTCGTCCGGCAAGCGGCGGTTTCCGCCGTGACGACCGCGACCGGGATCGGGGTCCGCGCCGCGAGGACGATCGTGGTGGATACCGCGGCACCCGCGACGACCGAGGTGACCGCGGCGGTCGGCCCCCCGGTGGCGGTGGCTACTCGCCCCGCCCGGGCGGCGGTGGCGGCGGTGGCTTCCGTCGTGATGACCGGCGTGACGACCGCCAGGGCGGCTTCCGTCGCGACGACCGTTCCGGCGACCGACCCGGCTACGGGCGCGGCGACAACGACCGTGGAGGATACCGGGGCCCGCGCGATGACCGTCGTGATGACCGGAGGGGTGACGATCGCGGTGGTCGTCCCGGTGGCACCGGTGGCGGTAGCGGTGGTTTCCGGCGTGATGACCGGTCGGGTCAGAGTGGTTTTCCTCGTCGGGATGACCGGCAGGGTGGGTTCCGTCGTGATGACGACCGTGGTGGGTTCCGGGGCCCGCGTGATGACCGTCGTGATGACCGGAGGGGTGACGATCGCGGTGGTCGTCCCGGTGGCACCGGTGGCGGTAGCGGTGGTTTCCGGCGTGACGATCGGCGTGACGACCGCCAGGGCGGCTTCCGCCGTGACGACCGCCGTGACGATCGCCGGGACGATCGGCGTGATGACCGGAGGGGTGACGACCGAGGTGGTCGTCCCGGTGGCACCGGTGGCGGTAGCGGTGGTTTCCGGCGTGATGACCGGTCGGGTCAGAGTGGTTTTCCTCGTCGGGATGACCGGCAGGGTGGGTTCCGTCGTGATGACGACCGTGGTGGGTTCCGGGGCCCGCGTGATGACCGGCGTGATGAGCGTCCGGGTGGTTTCCGGCGTGACGATCGGCGTGACGACCGCCAGGGCGGCTTCCGCCGTGACGACCGCCGTGACGACCGCCGTGACGACCGCCGTGACGATCGGCGTGATGACCGGAGGGGTGACGACCGGGGTGGTCGTCCCGGTGGCACCGGTGGGACCGGTGGCGGTGGCGGTGGTTTCCGCCGTGACGACCGGTCCGGCGGCAGCAGCTACGGCCGGCGCGATGACGACCGTGGTGGTTTCCGCGGCCCCCGCCGCGACGACCGGGACCGCGACCGCGACCGTGGTGGCTACCGCGGTTCCCGCGACGACCGTGGAGACCGTGGGGGCTACGGCCGTCGCGACGACCGCGACCGTCCCGACCGCGAGCCCATCAAGCGGCTTCCCATCCCGGACGACGTCACGGGTGACGAGATCGACAAGGACGTGCGGCAGGAGCTGCAGAGCCTCCCGAAGGGTCTCGCCGAGGATGTCGCCCGGAACCTCGTCATGGTCGCGAACCTGATCGACGAGGACCCCGAGCAGGCTTACGCCTACTCCCGCATCGCGCTGCGGCTCGCCTCCCGTGTCGCCGCCGTGCGCGAGGCCGCCGGCTTTGCCGCGTACGCGTCGCAGAAGTACTCCGAGGCCCTGGCCGAGTTCCGTGCGGCCCGGCGGATGACCGGCACCGTGGAGCTGTGGCCGGTCATGGCGGACTGCGAGCGCGGGCTGGGCCGGCCCGAGCGGGCGCTGGCGATGGCAGGTGAGCCGGAGGTGCAGAAGCTGGACAAGGCGAACCAGGTGGAGATGCGTCTCGTCGCCGCCGGAGCCCGGCGGGACATGGGGCAGCTCGATGCCGCCATCGTGACCCTGCAGAGCCCCGAACTCGCGTCCAACTCCGTGCAGCCCTGGACCGCGCGTCTGCGCTACGCGTACGCGGACGCGCTGCTCGCGGCGGGCCGGGAGAACGAGGCCCGCGAGTGGTTCGCGAAGGCGCTCGAGGCGGACAAGGACGGAGCCACCGACGCGTCCGACCGGCTCGCGGAGATGGACGGCGTCGAGTTCGTCGACGCCCTTGGTG
The DNA here is from genome assembly GCF_040706335.1 of Streptomyces sp. NPDC048389. Classification (NCBI taxonomy): domain Bacteria; kingdom Bacillati; phylum Actinomycetota; class Actinomycetes; order Kitasatosporales; family Streptomycetaceae; genus Streptomyces; species Streptomyces sp. NPDC048389. The sequence continues at coordinate 2,315 of NZ_JBEZKP010000087.1, forward strand.
ACGAGCACGATGCCCACGACGAGCACGATGCCCACGAGCACGATGAACTCGGCGACGTGAAGGCCGACGCGGCGGACGACACGGGCACCGACTCCGACTCCGACTCCGACACGGAGACTGACAGGGACGGGCGCCCCGGCGACCAGGCGTAGTAGGCCGGAGGCCAACGCCCGAGGCAACGGCGAACGGCACATGAATGAGGGCGGCACCCGTGGACCGGGTGCCGCCCTCACTCAAGTCCGGCCCTCCGACCGTCGACCGACGCGCCCCCGGCCTTACGACCGCCCCTCGCGCCCCGACGACGACCGGCCCACGGCCGCCTCGCGGCCTCACTCGAGCGCCAGGCTCCTGAGGACCAGTCCCGTCGCCGGCTTCGGCCCGAACGACGTCGACTTGCGCGGCATCGTGACGCCCTCCAGCGCCAGCTCCCTTACGACCTCTTCCCTGACCGGGTGCATCAACACCGCCGTTCCGCCGTTCCGTTCCGCCTTGGTCACGGCAGCCTGGGCGTCGTGGATGTAGGCGATGTGCTCCGGGGCGTCGGGGATCCGCCAGACGTGCTCGAGGAGCGCGGCATGCAGCACCGTCGCGTCCAGCGTGCGCCACGCCGCCGGTCGGCCGGCCGGCACCGTACGGCTGAGCAGTCCGGTGTCCGGCCGGTCGACCAGGTGGAAGCGGCCGTCTCCGGCGAGAAGGAAGGCGTTGCCTTCCGCGGCCGCCCCGGCGAGGGCGTCCAGGGCCTCGGGCAGCGGCGCTTCGAGGTCGCGGACACGGAAGGTGCCGGTCAGTGCGGCGAGCGCCTTGCCGACCGGGAGGCGATGGAGCAGCCGGTGGATCGCGCGTACCTGCAGGGGGTAGCGGGCGGTGTCGATGAGCAGTACCAGACCGTAGTTCCAGGGGCCGGGTGCCGGGTGTTCCGCGCGCAGTCGCAGATAGGTGGCCCAGCGGTGGTGGCCGTCGGCGATCATCGCCTGATGCCGCATCAGGTCGTTCTGCACCTCGGCGACTTCGCCGGGATCCGTGACGCACCACAGGCGGTGGCTGAAGCCGTCCTCCGTGGTGGTGGACAGCAGCGGTGCGTGCTGGACGGTGCGCTCGATGACGGCCGTCGTGCCGACGGCGTCGCCGGCGCTGCGGTACGTGAGGAGCAGCGGTTCCAGGTTCGCGGCGGTCGTGCGCATGAGGTCCGCGCGGTCGGCGACGACGTCCGGCATGACGTCCTCGTGCGGCAGGACCACGCCGGAGGCCGGTTCGGACAGGGCCAGTGCGCCGATCACTCCCCGTTGCAGCACATCGCCCTTGTGCTGCTCGTACACATACAGGGCGGGCTCTTCGTCCGCCGCCAGGACGCCTTCCGCCAGCCACCGCTCCAGGGTCTGGGCGGCCAGGCTGTGGGGGTCCTCGGCGGTGCGTGCCTGGGGCAGGATCAGCCGCACGATGTTGTGCGGGTCCGCCGACTCCAGATGGTGCAGGCCGTCGGGCCTGACGACCACGTCGTACGGCGGTGAGGTCACGGCGGCGAGGCTGCCCACCCGCTCGGGGACGTAGCGCAGCCCACGGAACGGGATCAGATGCAGACCGTCATTGGCCGCAGGACCTTCGTTGTTCATCAGGGCATCGTAAGCGTGAGGCGTGGATGCGCGATGATCGGGGGAGCGGATCCGGCGGCGGGGACGCGGCGAGAGCGAGGAGCGGAAGCGGATGAGCCAGCAGGGCCGGCAGGGCCGGCAGGGACCGAACCGGCCGCGTGGCAGCGCGCAGGCGCTGAGCGAGGCGTACGACACGGCCCTGCTCGACCTGGACGGGGTCGTGTACGCGGGCGGTGAGGCGATCGCGTACGCAGTCGAGTCGCTGGCGACGGCCCGTGAACAGGGCATGCACCTCGCGTACGTCACGAACAACGCCCTGCGTACTCCCGAGGTCGTGGCCGGTCATCTGACCGAGCTCGGCATCCCGACCGAGGCCGGCGATGTGATCAACTCCGCGCAGGCGGTGGCCCGGTTGATCTCCGAGCAGGTGCCGCCCGGGTCGCGTGTGCTGGTCGTGGGCGGTGAGGGGCTGCGCGTCGCCCTGCGCGAGCGTGGTCTGGAGCCGGTCGAGTCGGCGGACGACGACCCGGCGGCGGTCGTGCAGGGGTACGGCGGGCCCGGCCTTCCCTGGGGCAGGTTCGCGGAAGCGTGTTACGCGATCGCGCGGGGTGTGCCGTGGTTCGCGTCCAACACCGACCTGACGATCCCGAGCCCGCGGGGCATCGCGCCGGGCAACGGTGCGGCCGTCGAGGTCGTAAGGATCGCGACCGGCGCGGAGCCGCAGATCGCGGGCAAGCCGCTGCCGCCCATGCACAAGGAGACGATCCTGCGTACGGGGGCCGAGCGGCCGCTGGTCGTCGGCGACCGGCTGGACACGGACATCGAGGGGGCGTTCAACGGGGGAGTGGACTCGCTGCTCGTGCTGACCGGGGTCACCGACGCGGCGCGGCTGCTCGCGGCGGAGCCGCGGCACCGGCCGACCTATGTGGACGCGGATCTGCGGGGCATGCTGACGGGGCAGCCGGAAGTGGTGGAGGCGGGCGGCGTGTTCGGCTGCGGAGGCTGGGCGGCCTCGGTGCGCGGCGAGGCGCTGACGCTGGAGGGTGACGGTGAGCCGCTGGACGGACTGCGCGCCCTGTGCGGGGCCGCGTGGACCGGTGCGGGTGACGGTTCCTGCACGCTCGACGCCGGAAAGGCGCTGGCCCGGCTTGGATTGTAGGGCCGGCCGTGGGGGGCGTCGGACCGTTCGGGCCGCCGCCCTTCGATCAGCTGTGCGAGGGTAGGCTAACCTAACCTGGTGTTGGTCGACAGTCCCCCCGAACGGAGCGCGGAGCCCGTAGCCGCACCAGCCACCCCGAAACGGCACGCCCTGCGCGCCACGGGGCTGTTGGTGTCGTGCGGTGTCCTGCTGCTGATCTGCGTCGCGAGCATCGCCGTGGGCGCCAAGTCCGTACCGGTCGCCGATGTGTGGCACGGACTTTTCCACAGCACGGGCACCGGCAACGACGTGATCATCAGAGACGTGCGCCTGCCGCGGACCGTGCTCGGGCTCGTCGCCGGATCGGCCCTCGGCGTCGCCGGCGCCGTGATGCAGGCGCTGACCCGCAACCCGCTGGCCGAACCCGGCCTGTTGGGCGTGAGCGCGGGTGCTTCGGCGGCCGTCGTGTCCGCCATCAGCTTCCTCGGCGTCACGTCACTCACCGGCTACGTCTGGTTCGCCTTCCTCGGTGCCGCGCTGGTCTCCGCCGCCGTCTACGTCCTCGGCGGGAGCCGCGGCGCCACCCCCGTACGGCTCGCGCTCGCCGGTACGGCCGCCACCGCGGCCCTGTACGGCTACATCAACGCCGTCCAGCTGCTGGACGCGGCCGCGCTCGACCGGCTGCGCTTCTGGACCGTCGGCTCGCTCGCCTCCGCCGACATGGAGACCATCGCGAAGATCGGGCCGTTCGTCGCCGTCGGCCTGGTGCTCGCCATGCTGCTGGCCGGTTCGCTGAACGCGATGGAGATGGGCGACGACACCGCCCGTTCGCTGGGCGCTCACCTGACCCGGACCCGCATCCTGTCGATGGTCGCCATCACCCTGCTGTGCGGGGCGGCGACGGCGGCCTGCGGGCCGATCGTCTTCATCGGGCTGATGATCCCGCATCTCGTCCGTGCCGTCACCGGCCCCGACATGCGCTGGATCCTCCCGTACGCCGCGGTCCTTTCACCCGTACTGCTCCTCGGGGCCGATGTCGTCGGCAGGGTCGTCACCCGGCCCTCGGAGCTCCAGGTCGGTATCGTCACCGCGCTGATCGGCGGGCCGGTCTTCATCCAACTCGTACGCCGCAAGAGGATGGCCCAGCTGTGAAGGCCGTGAAAGCAGTGCGCACGCCCGGCGGGCTCTCCGTACGCGTCGACTCCCGCGCGGCCGGAGTCGTCCTGCTGCTCGCCGCCGCCGCGGCGTCCGTCGCGGTCGTCCTCATCGGCAGCGGCGACTTCCCGATGTCCTTCGGCGACGTGGTCGCCACGCTCCTCGGAGACGGTACGGCCGCGCAGGAGTTCATCGTCCGGGACGTCCGACTGCCGCGGGTGCTCGTGGCGCTGCTCGTCGGCGCGTCGCTCGCGCTCAGTGGTGCCGTCTTCCAGTCGTTGTCCCGCAATCCGCTCGGCAGCCCCGACGTCATCGGCTTCTCGCAGGGATCGACGGTCGGCGCGCTCACCGTGATCGTGCTCTTCGGCGGCGGCTCGCTCGCCGTGGCGGGAGGCGCGATCGCGGGCGGGCTGATCACCGGTGTCGCCGTCTACACCCTCGCGTGGAAGCGCGGGGTGCAGGGCTTCCGGCTGGTGCTCGTCGGTATCGGCGTCGCCGCCGTGCTCACCGCGCTGATCCACTTCCTGATCACCAAGGCGAACCTGGTGGACGCCACCCGGGCCACGCTCTGGATGACCGGGTCGCTCGACGGACGCGACTGGGTGCAGGTGTGGCCGCTGGCCGGCATGTGCGCGGTTCTCATGCCGCTCGTGTTCGCGCACGGACGGCCGCTGCGGATGCTGGAGATGGGCGACGACGCGGCGTACGCGCTGGGCGTGCCGGTCGAACGCACCCGAGTCGTGCTCATGGGCTCCGGCGTGCTGTTCATGGCGGGCGCCACCGCCGCGGCCGGCCCTATCGCCTTCGTGGCGCTCAGCGCGCCGCAGCTGGCGCGCCGGCTCACCCGCTCACCGGGACCCAACCTGGCCGCAGCCGCTGTCATGGGCGCGGCCCTGCTCCTCGTCGCGGACTGGGTCGCCACCAACGCCTTCGGCGACCGCCTGCTGCCGGTCGGCGTCGTCACCGCGGTACTCGGCGGCGGTTACCTGCTCTGGCTGCTCGTCACCGAACGCAGGGCGGGCCGGATATGACACCGGAGGCGGCCGCCGCACCGCACGACCCGCACCTCGCAGAGAACCCAAGGAGCACGACGACGATGCAGCACCGCCGCCAACGCCTCACGGCGGAATCGGTCACCCTCGGCTACGACCGGCGGGTCATCGCGGAGGATCTGTCGGTCGAGATACCCGACAACTCCTTCACCGTGATCGTCGGCCCCAACGCGTGCGGCAAGTCGACGCTGCTGCGTGCACTCTCGCGGATGCTCAGGCCGACGCGGGGGCAGGTGCTGCTGGACGGGCAGGCCATCCACTCGCTCCCGGCGAAGAAGGTCGCGAAGACGCTGGGACTGCTGCCGCAGTCGTCGATCGCCCCGGACGGGATCACGGTCGCCGACCTGGTGGCGCGCGGGCGCTACCCGCACCAGGGGCTGCTGCGCCAGTGGTCGCCGGACGACGAGCGCATCGTCGAGGAGTCGATGGCCGCGACGCGGGTCGGCGAGCTGGCGGACCGCTACGTCGACGAACTGTCCGGCGGGCAGCGTCAGCGGGTATGGATCGCGATGGCCCTCGCGCAGCAGACACCGCTGTTGCTGCTCGACGAGCCGACGACGTATCTGGACATCCAGCACCAGCTGGAGGTGCTCGACCTGTGCGCCGAACTCCACGAGGCGCAGGGCCGCACGCTGGTCGCGGTCCTGCACGACCTCAACCAGGCCGCGCGCTACGCCACACACCTCGTGGCACTGCGCGACGGCAGGGTGGTGGCGGAGGGCTCGCCGACGGAGGTGGTCACGGCGGAGCTCGTGGAGCAGGTCTTCGGAGTGCAGAGCCGGATCATCGAGGACCCGGAGTCGGGGACGCCGCTGGTGATCCCGGCGACGCGGAGGGGGAGCGGGGTGCGGGCGGGGTGACGCGGGGGCGCGGGCCGGGCCGCCCCCGGCCGGGCCGGGAGCCGCTGCGCGAGGCTGATCCCCCTCCCACCGTTTCCCGGAACCGGGGCACGCCCACGGGCCCCGTCCCCGGATTCGCACGGGGCCTCGAACGCCGGCCTCAAACGGCCAACCTCAAACGGCCGGCCGGGCTGCAAGGCAGCCTCGCTGGGCCGTCCAGAGGGTCAGAGCAGGGTGCGCAGGCGCAGCAGGTCGCGGAACCCCGCCTCCAGGCGGACCCGCCCCGACGCCCACGCCTTCGCGAAGTTCAGCGATCCGTCCACCATCGCCACCAGGTCGTCCCCGGCCATCACCAACCGGATCTGGGCCTTGTCCCGCGGTGGCCCCGGTGTGGTGTCGGTCACGTCGATCCGGCCGTTCTCCAGCCGTCCGGAGAACGTGACGTCCAGGTCCGTGATGTGGCAGCTGAGGGAACGGTCCAGCGCGGCTGCGCCCCGCACGTCACGGTCCGCGTTCGCCAGGTTGTCCGAGAGTTTGTCGAGCGCTCCACGGCACTCCTGCATGGTGGCCATCGGCAGCGACGGTACCGCAGGGCTACGCGGTAGCGTCTGGGCATGAGCGACTCGATGCCGGAACCGGAGCCCGCCGCCGCGCCCGCCGACCCGGCCGCCCCCGCGCCGCTCGGCGTACCGCGGGTCCCCACCGGTGACGCCGCCGTCGACGCGCTGCTCGAGCGGCTGGCCGACGTCGACCACCTTGCCGCGGACGGACACCTCGGGGTGTACGAGGATGTACACCGGGGGCTCAGGGACGCGCTGACCGCGCTGGACACCCGCCCGGGGCCCCGGCCGGAATCGCACGACCACAGGAGCTGAACCGCACGTGGCAGGAGTCGCCCGCCGCCGTCTCGACGCAGAGCTGGTGCGCCGGAAACTCGCGCGCTCGCGCGAGCACGCCAGCCAACTGATCGCCGCGGGACGGGTGACCGTCGGCCGCAACACGGCGACCAAGCCCGCCACCCAGGTCGAGACGAGTGCCGCGATCGTCGTCACGGCCGACGACAGCGACCCCGACTACGTGTCGCGCGGCGGCCACAAGCTGGCGGGCGCGCTCGCCGCCTTCGCGCCTCTGGGACTTCAGGTGGAGGGCCGGCGGGCGCTGGACGCCGGCGCGTCGACCGGAGGCTTCACCGATGTGCTGCTGCGCGCCGGCGCCGCGCACGTCGTCGCCGTGGACGTCGGCTACGGGCAACTCGCCTGGTCCCTGCAGAGCGATGAACGCGTCACCGTCAAGGACCGTACCAACGTACGGGAAATGACGTTGGAGACGATCGACGGAGTGCCGGTGGACCTTGTGGTGGGGGATCTGTCCTTCATCCCGCTCGGGCTCGTGCTGCCCGCGCTGGTGAGCTGCAGCGCGCCCGACGCGGACCTCGTGCTCATGGTCAAGCCGCAGTTCGAGGTCGGCAAGGAGCGCCTCGGCAGCGGGGGAGTGGTGCGCAGTCCCGAACTGCGGGCCGAAGCCGTGCGGGCCGTCGCGCACCGGGCGGCCGGGCTCGGCCTCGGTGTGCGCGGTGTCACCGCCAGCCCCCTACCGGGGCCCTCCGGCAACGTCGAATACTTTCTGTGGCTCAGGGCCGGTGCGCCCGAGCTCGATCCGGCGGACGTCGACCGTGCAGTGGCGGAGGGACCTCGTTGACCACGACATCAGGAACGACACCGGGCACAGGCGGCAGTACGTCGAGACGTACCGTCTTCCTGCTCGCCCACACGGGCCGGCCCGCGGCGATCCGCAGCGCCGAGCTCGTCGTGCAAGGGCTGCTGCGCAGCGGCATCGGCGTACGCGTGCTGGCGGCGGAGGCGGTCGACCTGCCGCTGCCGTCCGCGGTCGAGACCGTTGCCGACGCGATCCCCGAGGTCCTCGACGGCTGCGAGCTGCTGATCGTCCTCGGTGGCGACGGGACGCTGCTGCGCGGTGCCGAGTTCGCCCGCGCGTCCGGTGTGCCGATGCTCGGCGTCAACCTCGGGCGCGTCGGGTTCCTCGCCGAGGCCGAGCGTGACGACCTCGACAAGGTCGTCGACCGGGTGGTGACACGCGCCTACGAGGTCGAGGAGCGCATGACCATCGACGTCGTCGTCCGCACCAACGGCGACATCGTGCACCGGGACTGGGCACTGAACGAGGCCGCCGTGCAGAAGGTCTCGCCCGAGCGGATGCTCGAGGTCGTCCTCGAGATCGACGGGCGGCCGGCCACCGGCTTCGGCTGCGACGGCATCGTGTGCGCGACCCCGACCGGTTCGACGGCGTACGCCTTCTCGGCCGGCGGGCCGGTGGTCTGGCCCGAGGTGGAGGCGCTGCTCATGGTGCCGATCAGCGCGCACGCGCTGTTCGCCAAGCCGTTGGTGACCTCGCCGAAGTCGGTGCTGGCGGTCGAGGTGCAGCCGCACACCCCGCACGGAGTGCTGTGGTGCGACGGACGCCGCACCGTCGAACTGCCGCACGCGGCCCGTGTGGAGGTGCGGCGGGGCGCCGTGCCGGTACGCCTGGCCCGGCTGCATCACGCGTCGTTCACGGACCGGCTCGTGGCCAAGTTCGCCCTCCCGGTCTCCGGCTGGCGCGGCGCACCCCACTAGGCGACACGGGGGCCGTACGGGCGGGTGCCCGGGCCGCGGATTGCCCCGGAGAGTGAATCGGACGCCGGGGTCCTTCGCACACCGGGCGCCGGACCTCGTATGGTCGTGTCCGTGTTGGAGGAGATGCGGATACGGTCACTCGGGGTCATCGACGACGCGGTGGTCGAGCTGTCGCCCGGTTTCACGGCGGTGACGGGCGAGACGGGCGCCGGCAAGACGATGGTCGTCACCAGCCTGGGGCTGCTGCTCGGCGGGCGCGCCGACCCCGCGCTGGTGCGGATCGGCGCGAAGTCGGCCGTCGTCGAGGGGCGGATCAGTGTGTCCCCCGACGCCCCGGCCGCGCTCCGCGCGGAGGAGGCCGGGGCCGAGCTCGACGACGGCACACTGCTCATCAGCCGGACCGTTTCCGCCGAGGGCCGCTCGCGCGCGCATCTCGGCGGGCGCTCCGTGCCGGTGGGCATACTGGCCGAACTCGCCGACGAGCTCGTCGCCGTGCACGGTCAGACCGACCAGCAGGGCCTGCTCAGACCCGCCCGGCAGCGGGAGGCCCTCGACCGGTACGCGGGCGCCGCCGTCTCCGGGCCGCACGCCGAGTACGCGGCCGCCTACCGGCGGCTGCGTGCCGTCAGCGTCGAACTGGACGAACTGACCGCGCGGGCCCGCGAACGCGCCCGGGAGGCGGATCTGCTGCGCTTCGGACTGGGCGAGGTCGCCGCCGTGGAGCCGCGTGCCGGGGAGGACGTGGAGCTCGCCGCGGAGGCGGAGCGGCTGGGCCACGCGGAGGCGCTCGCGTCCGCCGCCTCCGTCGCGCACGCCGCGCTCGCGGGCAACCCGGAAGACCCGGAGACCGTCGACGCCACCACGCTCGTCGCCGGCGCGGGACGGGCACTGGACGCCGTACGCGCCCACGATCCGGCGCTGGCGGCCCTCGCCGAGCGGATCGGCGAGATCTCCATCCTGCTCGGGGACGTGGCCGGCGAGCTCGCCGGATACGCCGACAATCTCGACGCCGACCCGCTGCGGCTCGCCGCCGTGGAGGAGCGCCGGGCCGCGCTGACACAGCTGACCCGCAAGTACGGCGAGGACATCGCCGCCGTGCTCGCCTGGGCGGAGCAGGGTGCCGCCCGGCTCACCGAGCTCGACGGCGACGACGACCGGATCGGTGGTCTCACCGCCGAGCGGGACGCGCTGCGCGACGAACTGTCCGGCCTGGCACAGGCGTTGACGGACGCCCGCACAGAGGCCGCGGCACGCTTCGCCGAGGCGGTGACCGAGGAGCTGGCCTCGCTGGCGATGCCGCACGCCCGGGTGTCGTTCGCGATCCGCCAGACCGAGGATCCAGAGGGTGTCGAGGTCGGCGGACGGCCGGTGGCGTACGGGCCGCACGGCGCCGACGAGGTCGAGCTGCTGCTCGCCCCGCACCCCGGGGCCCCGCCGCGGCCGATCGCCAAGGGAGCCTCGGGCGGCGAGCTGTCCCGGGTCATGCTCGCCGTGGAGGTCGTCTTCGCGGGGACCGACCCCGTGCCGACGTACCTCTTCGACGAGGTGGACGCGGGCGTCGGCGGCAAGGCCGCCGTCGAGATCGGTCGCCGGCTCGCCAAGCTGGCCAAGTCGGCGCAGGTCGTCGTGGTGACGCATCTGCCGCAGGTCGCGGCGTTCGCGGACCGTCAACTGCTGGTCGAGAAGACCAACGACGGGACGGTCACCCGGAGCGGCGTGACCGTCCTCGAAGGTGAGGACCGGGTGCGGGAGCTGTCCCGCATGCTGGCCGGCCAGGAGAACTCGGAGACGGCCCGCGCCCACGCGGAGGAGCTGCTCGCGACGGCACGCGCGGACGGGTAGGTCCACCGCCCTCCACGGCCGGGTTCACCCATGTGAGTGATCCCGGTCAGCCGGGCCCGGTCCCGTACACAGGCACGACACCCGGACGGTGCCGGAACGTCCGTACGGGCTGGCATCCTTGGCGCGTGACACAGCTGCGTACGGTCCAGGTGCTGGGCGGCGGCAGTGCGGGCAGCAGCGCGCACGTCAGGTCGCTGGCCTCTGGGTTGGCGGCACGGGGCGTGCGGGTGACGGTGTGCGCCCCCGCCGAGGTCGGCCACGTCTACGACTTCCCGGGCGCCGGCGCAGCCTTCGCGCCGGTCGCCCGGCGGAACGACTCGGCGACCATCGCCGCATTGCGGGCGGCGTGCGCCGGGGCGGACGTGGTGCACGCGCACGGGCTGCACGCCGCCGTACGCGCCTCGCAGGCCCTCGGCGCCGCCCGGCGGGCCCGCGTCCCGCTCGTCGTCACCTGGCACACGAGGGCTCACGACGCGGGCGGCGCTCGGGCGGTGGTCCTGGGGCTGCTGGAGCGCAGGGCCGCGCGGTCGGCCACGGTCGTCCTCGGCACGTGCTCCGAACTGGTCTACCGGGCCAGGGCGAGCGGCGCGCGGGACGCCAGGCTCGCGCCGGTGACGGCCCCGCCCGCACCACGCGCCCCGGCCGGCGGCGGCAAACTCCGCGCCGAACTCGGAGTGGTCGAGCGCCCGTTGCTGCTCGCCGTCGGCGCGCTCGAACCGCACCGGGGCTACGGCACACTGCTCGACGCCGCCCGGGCCTGGAGCGGCCTGGACCCGGCGCCACTGCTGATGATCGCCGGCGAGGGGCCGGCACGGGAGGCGCTCCGGCAGCGCATCACCGACGAGGAACTCCTGGTCCGGCTGCTGGGTTGCCGTGACGACGTCCCCGCACTGCTGGCTGCGGCGGACGTGGCCGTCCTTCCGTCCCGTTGGGAGGCTCGCTCCCTGCTCGCCCAGGAGGCGCTGCGGCTGGGCGTGCCACTGGTCGCGACGGCGGTCGGCGGTGTGCCGGAGCTGGTGGGCGACGCGGCGGAACTGGTGCCGTACGGGGACTCCGTCGCACTGTCGGCGTCGGTGACCCGCCTGCTGGCGGACCCGGCGAGGCGGGCGTGGCTGTCGGCGGCGGGGCGGGCACAGGCGGGGACGTGGCCGACGGAGGACGACACGGTGGCGCAGGTTTTGAGCGTGTACGACGAGCTGACGGCGCGGGCGTGACCGCTGCGCCGCCCCCGTCCCTCCCCGAAACCGGGCTCCGCCCGGCCCCGCCTTACGGGGGCTCCGCCCCTGCACCTTCGCACCTTCGCGCCCCCGTGCCTCGCCGCGCCTGCGGGACTGGCGTGCCAGTCTGTCGGGGCTCCGCCCCCGCGCCCCCGTGCCTCAAGTGTCGGCGGGGCTGGAGCTGCCGGTCTTGTCGGGGCTCCGCCCCCGCACCTTCGCGCCCCCTGAATTGGGGTGTTGCGGCCACTGGAACGGAAGAATCGCCGGCGGGGCTGGAGTTGCCGGGTCCTGGGGCCCTCCCACGGGCGTCAGGTCGTAGGGGGAGCTTGCGACCACCGGGCGCAGTGCGGTATGGGCCCCGGGCGGAGTCCGGGCCGTGCCGGGGGTGCGGGAACGGGGCCAGGGACCGTGCAGGCGCCCGGGGGCCGGGGCGGAGCTCCGGAAACACCGCGCGGAGCGCGGTGGCGGGTCCGGGCGGAGCGGTTCGGGAAGAGGCGGGGAGGGGACAGCCCGCCGCAGCGCGGCGCGTACGGGCCCGGCGCCGAAGTCCCGAGACGCTGCGCGGAGGGCGCTGCCGGCCCCGGGACAGCGCCAAGGAGCACCACCCGCCGAGCGGGCGCAGGGCCACAGCTTGCCCACCCCGCGCCGGGACCGCACTCACGGGGCAGGCTTCCGGTACCCGAGCCGGGACCCGCCCCGCGGTGCGGACGCGTCCTGCCCGGTCGGCGCCCGCGTCAGCGGGTGTGGCGGCGGGCCCGCAGCGCCACGCTGAGCGCCAGGACCGTCTCCGGGTCCTCGAGATCCGTGCCCAGCAGCTCTCCGATCCGCGCCAGGCGGTTGTACAGCGTCTGGCGGTTCAGATGCAGCTCCCGCGCGGTCTCCGCCTTGCGGCCCGCGTGCGCCAGATATGTCTCGAGCGTCGGTAGCAGCGGCGGTCTTGACGCCGCGTCATGAGCCCGCAGCGGCCCGATCGCGCGGTCGACGAACGCCGCCAGGTCCGGGTGTTCGCGCAGCCGCCACAGCAGCAGGTCGATGTCGAGGCGGCGCGCGTCGTACCAGGGCCGGTCGTCCAGGCCCTGCGCCGCGGTCGCCGTCTCCGACGCGTGCCGCAGGGCCGCGCCGGCCGCGGCCCAGCCGCCCGCGGCGGCGACCACGACGACCGGCGGGTGCGTGCCCGCGCGGTCGAGCCCGGCCCGTGCCACACCGGCACGCAGCGCGTCCGCGACCCGGTCGGCGGCGGAGATCCGGTCGGACTCGGCGCGCAGTCCGACGAGGAGCGGCACCCGGCCCTCCACCGGCCGTACGCCGAGCAGCACGGGCACCCCGAGCGACGCGAGCTCCTCGGACACGGCGCGGGCGAGCACCGCCCAATTGCCGGTAGGCGTCAGTTCGGCCGCCAGCCGCATGACGACCGGCAGCAGTGGCCCGGTGCCCGGCTTGAAGCCGAGGACGCGGGCCTGGGCGGGCGCGGCCTCGGGAGCGATGCGGCCCTCCGCCAGGTCGGTGAGGAAGTCGCCGCGTCCGCGGGCCGCGAGCTCCTCCTCCTGGCGGGCCTGCATGAGGACCACGGCGAGGATGCCCGCCGCCCGCTCCGCCGCCATCCGGTGCACGGGCAGCAGCGGGGAGGAGACGGCCAGGAGGACCAGCCGGGCGCGGACCGCACCCGCCCCGCGACTGCCGCCGGGCACGTCGACGAGGACGGCGTTCGCGGGCGGCCCGTCGTGGCGGCCGCCGCGCAGGCCCTCCCACACCTGGAGGGGGTCGGCCGGCGCGGACTCGGCGCCCGGCAGGTCGGCGGCGTACAGCAGCTGTCCGCCGGGCGTCTCGAGGAACACCGGGTCGCCGGTGAAGGACGCCAGGATGCCGAGCACCTCGGGCACGCCGCCCCCGCCGAGGAGGGCGCCGGTGCAGCGGCGGTGGACCTCCTCCGCCTGCTGCAGCAGCGCGTAGTGGCCGTTGACGATCTCGGTGTGGACTTCTTCCGTCACCGTCACGAACGGCACCTCGCGGTGCAGTTGCACCAGCGGCAGCCCGGCCGCCCGGGCAGCCTCCACGATCGAGGCCGGCAGCCGGGCGAACCGGGGCCCGAGCTCGACGACGAGCGCCGCGATGCCGCGTTCGGCGAGCCGGTGCACGAAGGCACGCTGCTCGGCCGGGCGGGTGCCCAGCCCGAGGCCGGTCGTCAGGAGCAGCTCGCCGCCCTTGAGAAGCGAGGCGATGTTCGGCACCTCGCCGGCGTGCACCCAGCGGACGGTGCGCTCCAGCCGGTCGGCCCCGGCCAGTACCTCCGGGAGTCCGCTGCGGAGTCCGGGCAGCTCGAGCGCCCGCCGCACGGTGATGCCGCCCTGCGTTTCCATGGCCATGGACGCTACCGGCACGACAGTTCCAAGGACAACAGCGGTCCTGTAGGTTTCCTTCGCCGCTGGCCACTGGCTGCGCTGTGACCTGCGGGTTCCGGTGTCGGTCCCGATGGTCTGTCCACGGTTCTGTTCCATGATC
>NZ_JBEZKP010000088.1:0-14384 GCF_040706335.1 Streptomyces sp. NPDC048389
CCGGGAGTCATACGCCCCCGACCAGCACGAGCACCCCGAAGCCCATGCACACCAGCCCCGTGACCTGCAACTTCACGATGCACACAACTCACTGGGCCGTGTCGCTGATCTTCCCATCATCGTGGACATCGACAACGCGGGCGGTTCGGTGCGCACGGCGGAGCGGTTCGCGTACGACCTGATGCGCGCCGGAGCCGCAGCGGTGTGTGTCGAGGACAGCGCGTACCCGAAGTGCAACAGCTTCGCGGCCCACCGGGCCCAGAGCCTCGCCGACCGGGACCTGTTGTGCGAGCAGGTGGGGCGCATAGGGAAGGTCGCCGGTGACGGCCTCGTGGTCGTGGCCCGCACCGAGGCCCTGATCGCCGGCGAGGACATGGCCACGGCGATCGCCCGCGCCGAGGCGTACGCCGAGGCCGGAGCGGATGCGGTACTCATCCATTCCAAGGACGCGACCGGTGATCAGGCGCGGGCCATCGGACGTGCGTGGAGTCACGGCGTGCCGCTGGTCAGCGTGCCCACGGCGTTCCCCGACCTGAGCGCCGCCGAACTCGGCGAGGCCGGCTTCCGCCTCTGCATCTACGCGAACCAGCTCAGCCGTGCCGCCCTCGCGGGTATGCGCGCCGCCGCTCGTCAGTTCCGGCGCGGAGGGAGTTTCCGCTCCACCGTCGCGGGGTCCCTCGCGGAGGTCGGCGACCTGATGCGCGTCGGCGAACCGGAGGCGCTGTCGTGCGTCTGACACCCGAACTGCCTCGGATCAGTGTCTCCGTGAAAGCGGCGATCGTGCGCGACGGCGCCGTCCTGCTGCTGTCGTACGACGACGAGGCCGGGTTCCACTACAACCTCCCGGGCGGCAAAGCCCAGGTCGGCGAGGACCTGCGCCGGGCCATGAACCGCAAGGTCGCACAGGAGACCGGTCTCCAGGTCGTGGCCCGGCGTCTGCTGTGCGTCGTCGAGTACGTCCCCGAGTCGTGGCAGGGCGAGTTCGGACACGTACAGAAGGTTCAGTTCAACTTCCTCGCCGAGCAGGTGGACGACGCCGAGCCGCACATGCCGGAACCGCCGGACCCCATCCAGGTGGGCTTCGAGTGGGTTCCGCTGGAACGTCTGGGCGACGTGTACCTGCTGCCCCGGATCAACCGCCCGCTGTCGGCGGCGTTGAGCGGGGAGCTCGCCGACCCCTTCGTGGACAGGTGGTGACCTTCATGGATCCGACGTTGAAGGATCTGCGGGAGTGGCTGCTGCGGGAGCACTCCGGGACGGTCTGTGCCGACCGGCTCCGCGTGATCGCCGACGAGCTCGCCGACTTGACCGCTCGCGGTCTGCCGGGAGCCGTGGTGGAACTCGGCTGCTACAGGGGCGCGATGGCCCTGTGGATCCGTAGAGTGCTCGACTCGCTGGGCGATCGCGACCGCGAGATCCACGTCTACGACTCCTTCCAGGGCATGCCCGCGCCCGGCGCCGAGGACTCGGACCATCTGGCGGCGGGCGAGCTCCAGTCGTCCCCGGACGACGTGCGCGCCACACACGCGGCCTGGGGCAGGCCGGCACCGGTCATCCATCCGGGATGGTTCGACGAGACCCTTCCCAAGGAGCTGCCCGACGAGATCGCGTTCGCCTACCTGGACGGCGACTTCTACGACTCGACCCTCACGGGACTCACGCACTGCGTCACCCGCCTGGTGCCGACCGGCGTGTTGCTCGTCGACGACTACGCGGACACGGCGGCCAACCCGCGGGCCTGGGACGGGCTCCCGGGGGTGAAGCGCGCCTGCGACGTGTACTTCGGCGCGCCGTCGCCCGTGACCGTCGTCGTCGGCGAGGGCGATCTCGCCTTCGGCCGGTACGAGAAGCCGGAGATCCTCGGATGAGCGCTGTCCTGGTGTTACGCCGTGCGGCGGACGCGAGCGCGATCCGCCGCGCCCTGCCCGATGTCCTCGTACACGAGTTGCCGGACCTGGACTCGCCTCTGCCCGCCGACACGGCCGTGCTCGTCCTGCGTTCCGGCGTCCGTCTCGGCGAGAGGGAGTTCGACGCGCTCCCTCACCTGCGGCACGTCGTACGGACCGGCTCCGGCATCGACCACATCGACATGTGCGCCCTCCGGCACCGTGGCATCACTTTGCACCGCAACGCCGAAGCCGGCGCGGGAGCCGTGGGCGAGTGGGTCCTCGCCGCTGCCCTCGCCCTAGCCAGGCGGATCCCCTTGGGGCAGAACGCGCTGCTGCTCGGCCAGCACGAGAAGCAGGCGTGCATGGGTGCGTCACTCGGCACCCTGGCCGCAGGTATCTGGGGCGCGGGCCCGGTGGGGCTGGCCGCCGACTGGGCCCTCGCCCCCTATGTGGGCCGCACAGCCTTCGCCGCGTGGCCGTCGAACCCTCCCGGTCTGCGGGAGCTGTCGCAGACAGCGCTCATGGAGCGGTCGCAGGTACACGTGATCGCTCTACCGCTGCGCCCCACGACCGAACAGCTCATCGGCGAGGACTTCCTCGCACGCGTCGCTCCGCAGCGGCCTCTCCTCATCTGCGCAGGGCGGCTGGAGACCCTCGACGTCGCCGCCTGCCTGCGGGCGCTGGCGGACGGGAGACTCTCGGGCCTCGCCCTCGACCCGGTCGAGCGGAAGCATCTGCCGCTCCTCACCGGCTCCACGACGCCGCTCAACCTCCTGGCCTCACCTCACATAGGAGCCCAGCGTGCCGATGTGCGCGGCGCGCTCGACATATGGGCCATAGATCTCCTCAGGGAGATCACCGCTGACGACAAGATCCTGATCAAGGGAGGCCCCCGGTGAACCCGTCATCACGACTGCGCCGGGAAATCGCCGACAGAGTCGCCCAGGCGCTGCTCGCGTCCGGCGAGGCTCGTGAGGTCTGGCTGGAGGGAGCCCTCGCCTGCGGATTCGCCCACGCGGCGAGCGATATCGACCTGCGTGGCATCGTGGACGGCGCCCCTCCGGCGTGGGAGTCGCGCATCGTGGACGGTGTCCGTGTCGACCTCCAGGCGACGGCGCCGCAGCGGGCCGAGGAACTCCGTCACCTGCTCCGCTCCTTCGACGTGCGCCGCGACGACCTCGGATCGTTCCGCCGGGTACGCGCCTCGATGGGCGACCTCATGTGTCTGCGCACCGCTCTCTCGTACGACTCCGGACGCTGGGATCCGGTGCTCGATCCCGGGGAGCGCCAGGGCTACCGACGCTGGGCGGTCGCCGACCAGGCCGAGGTCGCTGCGAGTCTGGCCGAGGACCTGACCGGCCTCGTCGAGGACGGCCTCGCCGAATCAGCCAGCGTCGTGTGCCGGAAACTGGAGACCTGCCTCACCGCGCTCGAGTGCGCGGCGGCTGGTCATCCGGTCCTGGGCGACAAGTGGCTACCGCTGCTTGCCGGCGCTAGTTCAGTCCGTCGATCGACCCGGCCCGCGCGGAAACGTGGGAGTGGTTCCGTCCGGTTCAGCGACGCGTGGCCAGAGCGCTCCTGGGCTGCTGGCCCGTCGACGACCCGGTGCAGGAGCCTCCCAACCTGGTTGCCCCCGATGCCGGCTGGCTGCCCCAGCGGTACGCCGACGGGTGGTTCCTTCGCCGCGGCGATGTCCACATCCCCATCACCGGCGGACAGCTTCTCGGGTGGCTGTCCACGGTCTCCACCGATGGCGCGTAGACCGCGCCTCTCCTCCTCGGGAGTCCCTCTGATGCCCGTCACCCGCACCGCCCCGACCGACCTGGAGAGTCTCTACGCCCCGCTGTCGAGCACCGGTCCGGACACCGCGGTCTCCGTCATCCTCAAGCTCCGCGGGGAGACCTGCGACATCGACTGCCTGTACTGCTTCGAGAAGCGCAAGGAGTCACCGGGCGGCGCCCGGATCAACGCGGCACAGGTCCACCGCCTCGGTTCGATCTTCTCCGGGCGCCCGCTCAGCATCGAACTCCACGGCGGGGAGCCCCTGACCGCCGGCCGGGAACGGATCGCGGAGATCCTGGACGCGCTCGCCGCACAGCCGAACGTCATCCGCGTGAGCCTCCAGACCAACGGCCTCCAGCTCGACGACGCGTGGCTGGACCTGTTCGAGCGGCACTGCCCGGAGCTGGAGATCGGCCTCTCCCTCGACGGGGACGCCCTGGGGAACTCGTGGCGCGTCGGGTACGACGGCCGCCCCACGTACCCCCGAGTGGTCGAAGCCCTGGAACTCCTCGGCCGTCGGGAACGCCGTGTCGGCGTCATCTGCGCCGTCACCCCGTACGTCCTCGGCCGGGCCTCCGAGGTCATGGAGCACCTCGCCTCCTTTCCCGCCGTGACGACGGTCAGCCTGGTGCCGTGTTTCGACGCGGCGGTCACCCGGTCGACCACGGTGGTCGGATCCCGTGCGCCGACCAGTCGGGCACTCCAGCGACGGGCCATCGGCCCCACCGGCCCGGCCTGGGCCGTCACGCCTCGTCAGTACGCCGACTTCGTGTTGGAGGCCGCCCACCACTGGGTCGCCGACGGCCTGTTCCGCCGCGTCAAGCTGGAACCCGTCGTCTCCGTCATCCGCCGCCTGAAGGGTCTGCAGACTCGTTCTTGCCACTTCTCCCACTTGAAGTGCGACCACGTCCTCACCCTCTATCCCGATGACCGCCTGGGAAGCTGTGACGAGCTGCCCTGGCCGCAGGCCCGCCTCGCCGCGCTCGGTGACGTACACGCTGAGGCGGACGTGGCCGGCGCCCAGGGCGGCTCTCCCCTGCTCCGGCAGGCACGCTCCCTGGTCACGGAGTGCACGACCTGCGACTACCGCGACACCTGCGGCGCGGGCTGCCCGGCGGTCCGCCTCCGCTTCGCCGCCGCAGGCGACGAAGACGCGTACTGCGACCACCGCAAGCGTCTGATCGACGGCGTCGCCGCCCTGCTCGCTCAGCCGGACCTCCCACCCCCTGCCTCCTGTTCCCGGCTGCGCTGGCGTCCCGTCCGCCCCAACGACATGCACCACGTCGCCGCCTTCCTGGCCCAATGGGACGACCCCACCGTGCCCCGCACGCCCGCGCGTCTCCAGGTCAGCGCCGACGGGAACATCAACACGGTCGGTCTGCCCGGCGTGCACGAGGCAGACGATCTCGACCCCCACCATCCCCAGTGGTACGAGGGCATCGAGTCCGGCATCCGCCCGGTCGTCGACTCGCTCACCTCAGGCTGGAAGGCCGTCACCTATGACAGCTGCCAGGGTCACGCCTACGCAGACCTCCCCGGAGCCGAGCCCCGGTTCCTCTCAGTCGGCATCCTGCCGCGCGACCGCGCCGAGTACGCGCGTACAGCTGCACGCCTGTGCCGTGCCGCCAGCCGAGCCGAGTCCTTCCTGCCGGGCGCGTGTTCGCTGGTCCTCGGTCGCGGCGAACTCGCCTGCCGCACCACCGGCCGGGTGTATCCGACCCTCGACCTCTCTCTCGTGCCCGCTGTCGGCACCACGTCGGCCGAGTACTTCGAGGACCTCGCCCAGGCGGTGCACGTACTCACAGTGGCCCTGGCTGAAGCCGCCTCCGCCCCGCCGTCCACCCCCTGCGCGTGCGGAGGCGACCAGTGATCCACATCGCCGAGACTCTGTCCACTCGTACTGTGGAGGGCTTCCTCAAGCCAGACGAGATCGAGCGACTCAACCTCGTCATGGACGACACACTCGGCTCCCTCGGGCGCGACCGGTACGGCACAGCTCGCCGTACCACCATCCATGAGGTCCCCGGTCACTCAGCCGCCGAGGCGCAGGACGTCTACGAGCCGGCCGGCCGGATCGAGATGACCGACATCCCGTCCGAGGCGACCGCCCTCCTCGACCAGGCCCTGAAGCTCCACATGGCCACTATCACGCGCACCCTGCCGTCGGTCACCGGCCACCGGCCGTGGATCTATCTCGAATACGGCCCCGGTCAGTACATCTCCCCGCATGCCGATGGCATCGCTCCCGATCCCCTCGCCCGTCCCCGCCAGATCGCCGCCGCGACGGTCACGCTCACGGACATTGACGACACCGGCGGCGCGTTCTACGTGGAGACCACGGGCAGCGACGCCGTCTGGACCGCCGACGAGGCGCCGGTCGGATCGGGTTACGCCCAGGGAATGCGCTTCGCACAGGAAGGGACGGACATGTCCTCCCCCTGGTTCCGCACCATGCCCCGCACCCGATGGAGCGTCGCACTCGCTCCCGGCACGCTCGTGGTCTTCGGCAGTCAGCTCGTCCACGGCACCGAACCCGTCCTCGCCGGCCGCGTTCGCAAGTTCCTCACGCTCTTCGTCTCCGAGTAGGAGGCTTCCCCGCCATGACTGGCCCCCGCGGCCCGCCCCGCAGCCACACCCCACGGCCCCGACCAGAGGAGAGAGCGAGCAGTGGCAGAAGACAAGACATTCGACGAGTTCCTGGAGGCAGTCGCATCCCTGCGCGACAGCGGCCCCGTGCGCACCACCGCGCACACCTCCAACGCGGCCACCGAGACCTGGCTGGCCACCACGGTGCAGCCCGCCACCGCTGAGCCCACCACCGAGTCCTGACCCGCCACGGGGCCGGACCCGACCCGGTCCGGCCCCGTTCCACCCCTGGAGCCCCAGATGAGCGCTCTCTCCCCGGAAGCCCTGGTCGCCCTCGGTGGCATCGCTGACCATCAGCGCCTACGGACCAGCCGTATCACCTCCGTACTCGCCAACCGCCTCGGCTCGTCCGCCCTCGACTACGCCGTGGCCCACCATCTGCTCGAAGGCGCCGAACACGCGGCGCGCGCCCGGGACGCGGACCGCCTCGACTGGTACCGCCGTACGACGGTAGGAGACCTGACCCACCTGTCGACCGGCCCGCACATCGTGCTCAATCCGCGCACCACGGACCTGCTCCGCTCGGAGATTTCCGAAACCGCGTACTACCTCGTCGGCCCCGACACCAGCCCCGCCACACCCGAGGCCCTTGGCCTCGTTCGTGCCGCCACCGCCTCCGCGACCGAGCACGGCTTCGGGACCCTGCTCGCCCAGCACGCCCCCGTCATCTGCCTGCTCAACCGTCGCCGACTCGACGAGACCCTCCACAGCTGGGCCATCACCCGCCTCCCGGGCACTGTCTTCACCGACTACACCGCCCACCCCCAGGTCCTGGCCCGCGACCTGATCCACGAGGCCGCCCACAACTGGCTCAACGACGCCCTCGCAGCACACGACGTGCGCCTCCCCACGGACGTCACCTTCTTCTCGCCCTGGCGAGGCACTGACCGTCCCGTCTTCGGATTCCTCCATGCGTGCTGGGCGTTCGCCCTCACCGTGCTCTACACACGAGAGGCTCTGCGCAGCGCCACGGGCGCAGTCGCACCCTTCCTCGACGCCCACCTGCGTCAGCAGGCGGTCCAGTTCGCTGCCACTGCCGAGTGCTTGGATCAGGCCCTCTCGTACGTGTCGGCAAACGAAATCCGTGAACGCATCGGCCGCGCAGTCGGCAAGGTCGTGGGTCCCGCGTAGCATCCGCCTAAGTTCGGTGGGGACCCGCGGTGCGCCACTACGTATTTCGGCCTGCGCGAAAGACTTCAGTCACGCACGAAAGATCTCATTCGGTACTCCAGTTGCCGCACCGAACACTTCGGTGCGTGATAGGCGTTGAGCAAGGGATTCCGGTCACAGAGGTCGGCATCACGAAGCCCTGGGGGTACACATGTCCAATGAACCGAGCGATTTTCGAGCCTGGCTCATGCGCCACGTCGACGAACAGTCACCCATCGGCGACCTCGCCCGCGACGTACGGGACGACGCCGAATGGCCCGGGGGCGAACCCGAGTCGTTCGAGCTCTACAACGAGTATCTCGACTCCATGAACGCCTGCGAAGGTGCATTGGATGCCCTTGAGGAGGCGTGGAGCCGCTATGAGGGGGTTCGGACGTGAGCCTCAGCGGACTGAAGTCTTGCGGTGATGGCAGTGATCTTGGCCGCCGCACGAAGACCTCAGCAGCCAAGTTACAGCCGCGTCGACTGAAGTCTCCGGTGCGATCCAACAACCTACGTGGCGCCGGGAGGAGCCAGTTGAACTCGTCGCGCAACAGAACCAATTGCCAGAAAGGGCAAGCCCAGCAGGCCGAGGACTCGGTCACTCGCGCCCTGGTCAAGGCACCCAGCAACCAGCGACGACTTACGGACGGCCGGGCTACGAGGACCGTCCTCCTCGGCATGATCCGCGAGTGGGAGGAGATTCGAGGCGGCAGATTCGCGTGCAGGCTGGTCGGCAGTCGTTGGGCTCATCTGTCCGACGATTCCCTAGCGATCGGCGACTACCGCCCGCTCGGCCTCAGCACCGACATGTGTGCCGTGAGCGACCATTCCACGGCACGCACCTTCGGATCTGGATACCGGGACTTCATCGTCGGGAACGCCGCGCCCGTGTCCTACTGGAGCGCACTCACGACACTCGACGACATGGCTCCCGTCATGCTCGCTGTCCTCGACCGCGAGCTCACCGGCGGCATAGCGTGCCTCGACTGGTACCTGCAGACCTCATGCCCACCCAGGCTCTGCCGAGAGCATCCTGCCGAGGACGGCACGCCGTTCTGCGGCTCGATGAGCTGCGCAGGAGCATCACCGGGGACGCCGTGCGACTGCTCTTGTGGTGGCGCGAACCACGGAATGGGTGAGGAGGCCGTCCAGGCTCTGCGTCCCGAGGTGCCAGACTGGTCAACGGCACCAGCGCCGCTGTGGCGCCCAGGCGCCGGCAGCGTAGAAGTCGATCGCGAGCACCGTCGGATCGTGGGCCGAGACCCCTTTAGCAGGCATGGTTCTCGTGTGCGGACGCCGTCGATGGCATGGACCTCAAGGACGAAACATGGCGCATGAACTGATCGCCATCTGCGACGAATGCAAGCACGCCGTCGCCGACAGTGAGGGAAGCCTTTGGGTCGACATGGCCGAGGTTGACCAGCACGCGATCAACGTCCCACGCATGGAAGCAGCTGGAGGCCGAACCAGCGACAGACAGGCTGCAGACCTGCTCCTTTTCAAGCCTCCTCTCGTACCCAGAACCAGCTCCCTGGCGTGTTCATCACGCCGTCTGTGACCCGGCGCCCAACGCCAACGCTTACGCGATCGAGGTCCACCGCTGCCGCAGCTGGGCAGACCTCGTCGTCTGAACCTCGCATCTCATGGGCAAGGCGTGGCTTGCACACACGGACTGGCGCAAGGTGCTCGAGGGCGCCGGGGAGTCTCGCGGCAGGCAAATCGTCCCGGCCGCACCCCCGACGCTGCACCGCTAGAGCCGCCCGGGTGGTCTCACTTTGGGTCTCATTCACCCCCGTCCGGCCCTGTCCAGACGAGGCCACGTCGGACGCTCCGCCGCAGGTCAGGACGCCCCCGTCCCGCCCGGAACCCCCAGACGAACATGTGAAAAGGGCGTTGGGGGCAACCCCTCACGAGTTCGAATCTCGTATCCCCCGCAGTCGCAGGAACAGGCGAATCGAGAACCCCGGACCGCTCAAGCGGCCGGGTTTCTCGGCATACCCTGGTCTCCCTTGCGGTCTCGTTCATGTCCGACGTTCACGACATCTCGCACGGCATGCCGGGACCGCCCGCGCTCCGGCGCATCAGCAGGTCGCCCGCCTGCTGCCTGAGGCCACCGGCACGGCCCGACTCGGCGGCGACCTCACGGCTGTCGACGCCGAGATCTACGCCGGGGCTCCGCAACGTCCTGGATCCGTACGTGCTCGAACGGGCCGGTGCGGGCCGAGCGCACCTGCGGGGAATAGCACACGCTCGGTGCCCGCGGGCGGGATCGGGAGCAGGACGGCCGGATCCGCGAAAGAGGGACGGTTTCCGGTCAACCATGTGCCCCTCGTAAGGCGCCGGACAACCCATAGTGCCCTTCACGGCCTCTCACAGGCGGGAGACAGTTTCGCTACGGGGGGCCGCCTCGTTCGGACCAGGGCGGCCGGTTGTGTGTGCGGGCTGTTGATCCACCGTCCCATCAGGCACTTTGGACAACGAGGATTCATGACCAGATCCCACCATGCCCGCCTGTGGCGTTCCGTGTTCGCCGCCGGAGCGGCGCTCGCTGTCACCGCCGGCGTCGTCGCCGCCGCTCCCGACGCCGAGAAGGCGCGGACCAAGCAGACCAAGCAGACCAAGCCGAAGTTCAGTCTGATCGCCGCCTCCACGTCGGTGACTCTCGACTCGTGGAAGGAGGATCCCGGGATCTATCTGGACCTCGGGACCTACCTCACCGCGGAGAACGGCCCGCTCGAGCTCAAGGTGACTCGCAAGTCCTACAAGGACCCGGTCGTCGCCACCCAGGTCATCCGCCAGGGCAAGGCAGTCCTGACGAAGACCCTGCCGACCGGACTGGTGAAGGACTTCTCCGGGCTGCCCGGCTTCATGCGAGTCACGATCACCGACTCGGCCGGCAAGACCGTGCTGACCAAGGACGAGTCGTTCTGCCCGAACAACGCCTCCGGCCGGGTACGCCCCGACGCCCCGGCCAAGTCGAAGTATCCGGAGAGCTGTCCGGTGAACCCCTTCACACTCGGCTCGGTGTGGGGAGTCGAGAAGGGCTGGGCATCCAACACGTACTCGGGCTACTACTCCGACCCGGTCGTCCTCAAGGCCGGCAAGTACACCGCCAAGGTGTCCGTGACGAAGCGCTACCGCGACCTGTTCGGCATGGCGGACAAGCCGCAGACGATCAAGGTGACCGTACGCGAGCGCAGCTGGGAGGAGGGCAGCGCACGGGCGTCGGCCGCCGGAGGCCATGAAGGTCACGGGACGGGCCACTCCGTCGCCGGCAGCCACAAGGGTCACAGTGGTCACAGCGGTCACGACGCGATGCGTACGGCCGCGCCCGCGGCACCCACGAGTGGTGCGGGCCCCGCGTTCAACGTGGGTCACGGCCCCCACCCGTCCGCCCCGCCCGCCGTGCCGTGGGCGGTGAAGATGGCCGGCCTCAGGGCCGCCGCACAGGCGGCGGACGAGCCCGGACAGACCGACGGTTCCCGGCAGGCGCCGGCGCAGTCGCCCAACGCGAAGCGGCCCACGGGCAAGGCGTCCGTGCCGAACGTGCCGAAGCCGGACCTGCGCTCGCTGCCCGCCTACGGCATCCAGATCAGCGACGGCGGGGACGACGTCCCCGGCAAGGACTATCTGGCCTTCAGCGCCAACGTGTGGAACGCCGGCCCCGCGCAGCTGGTCGTGGACGGTTTCCGGTCCCCCGGCAAGAAGCTGATGGACGCCTATCAGTACTTCTACGACGCCAAGGGCAAGCAGGTCGGCTACACGCCGACCGGCACCATGGAATGGGACCCCCGGCCGGGACACGAGCACTGGCACTTCACCGACTTCGCCAGCTACCGCCTCCTGAAGGCCGATCGGAAGGAAGCGGTGCGCAGCGGCAAGGAAGCCTTCTGCCTGGCCAACACGGACGCCGTCGACTACACGGTGAAGAACGCCAACTGGCATCCGCAGAACACCGACCTGTCCACCGCGTGCGGCCGGGAGAACTCGATCTCCGTCCGTGAGGTGCTGGACGTGGGCTCCGGCGACACGTACACCCAGGACCTGCCCGGCCAGTCCTTCGACATCACCGACCTGCCCAACGGCACCTACTACATCCAGGTGCTGGCCAACCCGGAGAAGCGGCTGAAGGAGACCAATCTCAACAACAACAGCGCGCTCCGCAAGGTCGTGCTGGGCGGCACGCCCGGCGCCCGCACCGTGAAGGTGCCGGCCCACCACCTCGTCGACGCCAACTGATCCCCGCATGACGCACGCCGGCCCCGGGACATGCTCCCGGGGCCGGCGTCGCACGTCCGCCGCCCGCGTGGGTGACACACGGCGGGCGGCGCCGGCCGGGGGCTGTCGCGGGCGGGCCGCCTTCTCGCCGTGCACGGCGCTCCCGGGGGAAGCCCGGGGCGTCGCGTACCCCGGAAAGGCCACGTCCGCCGTGCACACGCCGCTCCTTCACTGGCGGCGCACCTGCCACCGGGTGATCATCGGGGCATGAGAGCCACGATCCACCTCGCCCAGCAACCGGAGGCCGACGAACTGCTCGGCCGCAGTCCCCTTGCCGCCCTGATCGGGATGCTCCTCGACCAGCAGATCCCCATGGAGTGGGCGTTCACCGGCCCGTACACCCTGACGCAGCGCCTGGCGACCGACGATCTCGACGCCGCCGAGATCGCCGCGTACGACCCGGACGCCTTCACGGAACTGCTGACGGAGAAGCCGGCGGTCCACCGCTATCCGGCGTCGATGGCCAAACGGGTGCAGGAGCTGTGCCGGTCCATCGTCGACGAGTACGACGGCGACGCGAGCGCCGTCTGGTCGGACGCGCGGAGCGGGGCGGAACTGCTGGCGAGGCTGAAGGCGCTGCCGGGCTTCGGCGAGCAGAAGGCGCAGATCTTCCTGGCACTGCTGGGCAAGCAGTACGGCGTACAACCCGAGGGCTGGCGGGAGGCCGCCGGTGCCTACGGCGAGGAGGACTCCTACCGGTCGGCGGCCGACATCACCGGGCCGGAGTCGCTGGCCAGGGTCCGGGCGTACAAGCAGGAGAAGAAGGCCGCCGCGAAGGCGGCCAAGGCCGCGCAGACCGCGCGGACCCTGAAGGCGACGAAAGCCGCCGGCGGGGCGAAGTCGACCAAGGCCGCGAAGCCGCCCAAGAAGCCTTGATGAACAGCGTGTTCATGTGGATGGAGGGCTTCCGCGTGCCAATGGGGCGAAATGCGCCATGAGTTGCGGCACAGGTGTTCCCAGCGGCCGCAGAGATCGCTAACTTCCCTTCAACCCTCGTAAACCTCGGGAAGGACCTCTGTGAAGGCAACCCATCGCAGAGCCGTGGCCACCATGGCCGCAGCCGCACTCGCGACCCCGCTCCTGCTGGCATCCGCCTCCCCGTCCGCCGCACGTCCGGACCCGGGCGACCGGGCCGCGAAGGACGCGTCGAAGCTGGCACGGAAGCTGGTCCAGAAGTCGTCCGCGGACGACGCGTACGAGCACCTCGAGAAGTTCCAGCAGATAGCGGACAGCACGGGCGGCCACCGCGCCGCCGGATCGCTCGGCCACGACGCGTCGGCCGCGTACGTGTACCAGCAGATGAAGAAGTACGGATACGACGTCTCGTACCAGCGCTTCAGCTTCGTCTACACAGAGACCCTGGCCGAGAAGCTCTCCGTGGTCTCACCGACGCCCCGCGACATCGACATCGCGGCCATGACGTACACCAAGTCCACCCCGGTGGGCGGCATCAAGGCCGACGTGGCCACCGTGCCGGTGGACGACACGACCGGCTGCGAGGCGGACGACTACGCGTCGGACACCTTCACCGGCAAGATCGCGCTGATCAAGCGCGGTGGCTGCACCTTCGCCGCCAAGCAGGCCGCCGCGGCCGGCGCCGGCGCGGTCGGCGCGATCGTCTACAACAACACCGAGGGCACCCTCTCCGGGACCCTGGGCGACCAGGCGTCCGCGAAGATCCCGACCGGCGGCATCACCCAGGCGGAGGGCGAGAAGCTCGCCGCGGAGGTCGCGAAGGGCCCCCTGAACGTCTCCTTCGAGATCCGCGAGCTTCAGGAGGAGCGCAGCACCAACAACGTGATCGCGGAGACCCGCCGGGGCAACGCCGCCAACACGGTGATGCTCGGCGCGCACCTCGACTCCGTGACCGCGGGCCCCGGCATCAACGACAACGGCTCCGGTTCCGCCGGCCTCCTCGAGGTGGCACAGGAACTCGCCAAGCGGGAGAAGTCGCCCACCAACAAGGTGCGCTTCGCCTGGTGGTCGGCGGAGGAGAACGGCCTGCTCGGCTCCGAGCACTACGTCGCGAACCTCAGCAGCCTGGGCAAGAAGGAGGTCAAGCTCTACCTCAACTTCGACATGATCGCGTCGCCGAACTACGGGATCTTCGTCTACGACGGCGACGACTCGGACGGCGTCGGCGCGGGCGAGGGCCCGGCCGGCTCCGCGCAGCTCGAGCGCGACATCAACGAGTACCTCGACAAGCGGGGCACCCCGCACGAGGGCACCGACTTCACGGGCCGCTCCGACTACGGGCCGTTCATCGAGGTCGGCATCCCGTCCGGCGGCACCTTCACCGGCGCCGAGGGCATCAAGACCGAGGCGCAGGCGCTGAAGTTCGGCGGCGAGGCGGGCGTCGCGTACGACGTGAACTACCACGCGGCGGGCGACGACCTCAGCAACATCAACATGGAGGCGTTCGCCGTCAACATCGGCATCATCGCCAACGCCGTCGGCACCTACGCACACGACATCAGCTCCCTGCGCAAGCCCGTCACGACCGTCCCGACGGACGGTGACGCGGGCAGCGGCGGCGGCCTGCACGACGGGCACGACCACGAGGTGACCGAGTAACACCCCCTCTCCGATCACACCGGTACGTCGCGGCGCGCCGCGGGCACCACGCCCGCGGCGCGC
>NZ_JBEZKP010000089.1:0-12949 GCF_040706335.1 Streptomyces sp. NPDC048389
AGTCAACGTCCTGTGGGCCCTGATCCGTGACGGACGGTGCTACGACCATGGACTCTCCGCTGCTTCTGCGAGTTGACAACGTCATTAGGAGGTGGTGAACGCTGCGGCCCAGGGCCAGGAGTGCTGGATCCGTAGCCACCGGCGGCGGGCGTGCTCGGCCAGCCGGGCGGGCAGGTGGTAGAGGCGGCGCAAGCGCATGGTGCCGGTGTTCGGCGTCGGCGAGGTCGTCGACGCCGTGCAGGGTCAGCGGCCGCAGCCGGCGTGCAGATCGGCGGCGAGGTTGCAGGTGAGCATCCGCGCCACGCTGACCTGCCAGGACTTCGAGGGAAGGCTGTGCAGACCCATCGCCTTGTTCGTCCGGACGTGGTCCTCGACGACGGCGTGATGGCGGTGCAGGGCGTCCAGCCACTGGATCTGGTGCGAGCCGCGGATGCGGGTCATCTTGGAGATGTTCGTCGCGACGATCGAGTATGTGAAGCCGGTCTTCTCCTCGAACGCGGTCAGGTCCTTCAGGTACCGGCCGGACGGCTTGACCCGGCGGACGATCAGCCGCAGTCCTTCGATCCAGCCGTCCCGGCGGTTCAGGTCGGTCAACTCGGCCACGTGGTAGCCCTTCGCTGTCGATCAGTCAGATTGGCCTGTTCCGCTGAATACCCAGGGTTGAACAACCAGTGGGTGATCACGGCCTCGAGCTGTTTCGCCGAGGACCTGTCGCAGCCGACCACACTGCCCGCCGGGGCGCCGAAGGTGAAGTCGACCGCCGTCATCGACCGCACCGACCTCATGGCGACCGCGGGTGAGGAGCGGCAGATAGTTGACCTGGTGCCCCATCAGGACAGGGATCTGGTCCTGGCGAAGCTCTCCGCGCCCGTGTACGGCATCCGGCCATTGCGTCCGACGTCTTCGGCCCCGGTTGTGGGAGAGGCACTGAAGGGTGTGGGCTTCGGCCGCACCAAGGACATCTGGGTGCCCGACACCACCCACGTCGCCTCTTTCACCGCCACTCAGGTGCAGGACGCTGAGGTGCTCCTCGACGACACGCCCGTGTGCAAGGGGGATGCCGGAGGGCCGGTGTTCCGGGAGAAGGACCCAGGAAACCCCCGTGATGGCTCGGAAAGACGGTCAGCTCGACACCGAGCCGGGCGGCGACCTCCGCCGCGGCGCGGGCGGCGAGTTCACCCTCGGACTCCTTGCCCGCCGCCACGACGATGCGTGTGGAGGCGGCACGCAGAGCGTCGAAGTCCGGCAGGTAGCCGGTGCAGCCGCGCATGTTCTGGCCCAGCAGCGGGTCGTCGCGGGAGCCGTCGTCCTCGGTCGGCAGCCCGAAGGCGGCGGGGTCGGGGGCCGGGTCGTCAGCCCGGTTGTCGGGCAGAGGTCCCTGCCGGCTGGACAGGGCGATGAACTTCGCCATCGCCGGTCCCATCCCGTCACGGAGGTACGTCGCGTGGATGTCCTCACAGGCCGCCAGCGCCGCCTCGCGGTCCGGCAGGACCTGTGCCGTCGGCGGCTCGTGCACGACGAGTGTCCGCAGCAGCTCCGGGTGGAGCGGCACCAGGGCGAGCGCGTTGACCGCGCCACCACTGCTGGCGAACATGTCCACCGGGCCTTCCCCGAGCGCCTCGATCACGCGCCGCAGATCGTCGGCATGCTCCTCGGGACCGACTTCCGGCGCAGCGTCCGTACGGACGCTGCGCCCGGTTCCCCGCGGATCGCAGGTGACGACGCTACGGTCCGTGAAATGCGCGGCCAGCGTGGCGAACCCGGCGGCGTCCATCGGCGAGCCGACCAGGAACAGGACGGGCTGACCGGCCCCGCCGCCGGTCGGGCCGCTCGTGGTGTCGCTCCGGGTGTCGTTCTTGGCTTCGCGCCGGATGTCGTACTGGAGCGTGGCGCCGGCGACGTCCAGCGTGCGGGTCTCGATCTCGGCCATGGGACATCTCCTCAGGTCTTCGCGGTCACGAGTACAGACCTGCGGCCCCGTCGGAACTCATCGCTCGCACTCACGGCTCTGCAGCCGGGCCACGAGCCGCACTCGCGAGTCCGGACTTGCTCCGGGGCACGACCCGGACCTGGGCGGGGCCATGACTCGGCCCGGCCGGGAGAACTGGCCCTGGCCCTGGCCCTGCGACCCCTCGTGGCCGCCCGCCGCCCGTTCCGCCGCCTCGGCGACACGTTTGATGTCCGCCAGCCGCCGGTCCCACTCGGTCGCGAGTGCGTCCATCCAGCGTGCCGTCACGTTCAGCGCCGCGGGCCGCACCGCGTACAGCACCTCACGTCCGACCCGGCTGCCGGAGACCAGCCCGGCGGCGTCCAGGACGGCGAGGTGCTTGACGACCGCCTGCCGGGACACGGGGAGCCGTTCGGCAAGCTTCCTCGCGGTGACCTCCCGCTGTTCGGCAAGCAGGTCGAGCAGTTGCCGACGCGTCGGGGATGTCCGCACCGACCGGATACTCGCCCTCGCCGGCGAACGAGGTCGCCACGCCAGGCGTCTCGGCCTTCCTGGGTGGCTTCGGCTTCGCGGTGACCGTCTCGGTCACGGTCGGCGCGGGCGCCGCCTGCGCGGCCTCGGTGACCGTTGCGGCGCTCCTCGGCGCCGCCGCGCCGGACCCGGCATCCGTTCCCGCCTCCGCCTCACCGGCGCCGCTGCTGCCGGTCCCGACGCCGACGACGAGGGCCCCAAGCGCAGCGCCGCCGTGCGTCGGCCAGGCTCGACAGGAGTACCGGCACGTCATCCTGGCCCAGGACGTCACGAGCCTGGCCGCGTACGAGGCGGCCGACCGGCGCGGGCGCGGCAGCCGGCTCGCCGCCGGGCAGCGCCCGCTGGTGTGGCGGACGGTCGAGCGGTTCCTGGCGGACCCGGACGAGGACCAGTCCCGTACCTGGCTGCAGACGTGCGCGGAGGCGGCGCGGCTGCTGGAGGCGAACGGGCCGATGTACCGGCACATCGTGGTGGACGAGGCCCAGGACCTGCATCCGGCGCAGTGGCGGCTGCTGAGGGCCGCCGTTCCGCAGCGCCCTGACGACCTGTTCGTCGCCGGCGACCCGCACCAGCGGATCTACGACTCGAAGGTGTCCAGGAAGTCGCTGGGCATCAAGGTGACCGGCCGCTCGGTGAAGCTGCGCAAGAACTACCGCAGTACGCAGGAGATCCTGCGCTGGTCGACCGCGCTGCTCGTCGGCCGTCCGATCGCCCAGCTGGAGGACGGGGACCGCCACGAGACACTGCTCGGCTACCGGTCCGCCCTGCACGGCAGCGGCCCTACCGTGTACGGGGCGGCGTCCGAGGAAACAAAGCTGGACGCGCTCGTGGAGCAGGTGCGGGCCTGGACGGAGGCAGGAGTCGCGGCCGGGGAGATCGGTGTCGCGGCACGCTTCAACAGGACGTGCGCGAAGGCGGTGGCACGGCTGAAGAAAGCGGGTATCGCGACCGCGCTGTTGAAGTCGGACGTCCGACGCGGCGGAGAGCGTTCGAGTGGGGACGATGCACTCGTTCAAGGGGCTCGAGTTCCGGTGCGTGGCCGTCGCCGGCGTCAACGAGGGTGCACTGCCGTTCGCCAAGGCCGTCCCCCGGCCGAGGCCGACCGGCTCCAGCACGAGACGGACATGATGTCGGAGCGGTGCCTGCTGTTCGTGGCGTGCACGCGGGCGCGGGACAGTCTGCACGTGTCGTGGACCGGACAGCCGAGTTCCTTCCTCACCGAGGCGGGCGCCTTGGGCTGAGCACCCGCAATTTGCCGCAAGACCGGCATGACCGGCAGACTGCCGGATCGCAGCGAACAGGACAGTCCTGGTGGGGGGAGAGTCCGCCGGGCCCCGACAGTCAGGCGGCAACATGCGCATCTCACAGGTTCTCGACAAGGTGGATGCGGGCGACATCGCCCTTCCGGAGTTCCAGCGCGGGTACGTGTGGACCCGTGACCAGGTCCGCGGCTTCTTCCAGTCGCTGTACCGCGGTTACCCGATCGGTGGCTTCCTGACGTGGAGCACCAAGGCCGAGTCGGCCGAGACCCGCGGCGGTGTCTCGGGCAAGGACGGCAGCATCCACCTCCTGCTGGACGGCCAGCAGCGGGTGACGACCCTGTACGGCGTCACCCGCGGCCGGCCGCCCCGCTTCTTCGAGGGCAACACGTCCACCCTCTCCGGGCTGCACTTCAACCTGCAGACCGAAGCCTTCGAGTTCTACGCTCCGGCGAAGATGAAGGACAACCCGGTCTGGGTCGATGTGACGGCCCTCTGCCAGGGCGGGCTCGGCAGTCATCTGCTCACCGTCACCAGGCTGGCAGAAGGCGACGCGGAACTGCAGGCCGTCTACATCGAGCGGCTCAACCGCATCACCCAGATCAAGGACCGCACGGTCCACATCGAAGAGGTCACCGGCGAGGACAAGACGATCGACGTGGTCGTGGAGATCTTCAACCGGGTCAACTCCGGGGGCACAAAGCTCTCCAAGGGCGACCTGGCGCTTGCCGCCATCTGCGCCGCATGGCCGGCGGCGCGCCCCACGATGAACCAGGCGTTGAACAGCTGGTCCGACGCGGGCTTCGAGTTCAAACTCGACTGGCTGCTGCGCAACGTCAACGCCGTCCTCACCGGAGAGGCGCAGTTCTCCAAGCTGGCGGACGTCGACGTCGCCGACTTCAAGGAGGGTCTGAGCGGGACGATCGACTCCGTCTCGTACCTGCTCAACGCCCTCGGCGGGCGTCTGGGCCTTGACCACGGCCGGGTTCTCAACGGACGCGCCGCCTTTCCCGTCATGAGCCGGTTGCTCCACCACCACGGGGGCCGCTTCCCGGACGCGATGACGCGCGACCGGCTCTTCCACTGGTATGTGCACAGCTTCCTGTGGGGCCGCCACACGGGTGCCACGGAGACCGCCCTCAACCAGGATCTGCAGGCCCTGGACGACGGCGGTGTCGACCAGCTGATCGAGGTCCTGCGCCGCTGGCGGGGCGGTCACCTCGGGATCCGTCCCGACGACTTCATCGGCTCCAGCATGGGATCGCGCTTCTACCCCCTGCTGTACCTGCTCACGCGGGTGTACGGGGCCCAGGACTTCGTCAGCGGAGTGCCCTTGAAGGACGGCATGCTCGGAAAGCTCAGCTCGCTGCAGGTGCATCACATCTTCCCCAAGGCCCGGCTCTACGAGCACGGTTGCAGTCGGGCCGAGGTCAACGCCGTCGCGAACTTCTGTTTCCTCACCCAGGACACCAACCTGCGGATCGGCGCCAAGAAGCCGGCCGAGTACCTCGAGGAGGTCGAGGCCCGTGTGCCGGGGGCGCTCGCCACCCAGTGGATCCCGATGGACCGGGAGCTGTGGCGGGTGGAGCGCTATCCGGAGTTCCTGGCGGCGCGCCGTGAGCTCCTGGCCTCCGCTGCCGACTCCTTCCTGAAGGCCCTCCATGACGGCCCGTCCCCGGTCGAGCTCGCGACGACGTCCGAGTTGATTCCCTCGCAGCGAGCCGTCACCGTGGCCGACACCGAGGACGAGGAGATCCCGGGGCTTCGGGAACTCCTTTCCGAGATCGCGGACGCGGGTCTCGCCGCACCCGACCTGGACAGCGAGGTGAGTGATCCGCGGTCGGGAGCTGCCATCACGATTGCCGCCGCCTACTGGCCCCAAGGACTCCAGGAGGAGGTTGGCGCCCCCGTCGTGCTCGCACCCGACACCACGGCGGAGGAGCAGACGGCTCTGGAGGCGGGTGACTACCGCGTCTTCCACAGCACGGACGCCCTGCGGCGCCACATCGGTCATCTGCGCAGCGAGCAGGTGTCCGTCGGGTAGAGCCGCGGATGGGTTGGGCGGCAGGGGGCCACGGCGTCGGACACGGCTCACTCGCACCAAGGAACCGAGCCGGGTCCGCCCATGGAAGTGCCGACGAGGGCCCGGCCGGGATGGCGGAGGTGTCCCGCAAGGGCTGGGCGACGCACCCGTATCGGTCGGAGGGGACATCACCCCCCGTTCATCCGCACGGCCGACGAACCTCGGGCGGCCGACGCGCTCAGGACCTCAGCCCGTCACGGCCCACCGCACGGCCGCCACCAGGGACAGGACCAGTGGCGGTGCGAGCCACCAGCGGCTCAACGCACGCCGCGCCGACGGCATGAGGATGATCAGCAGGGCGACCCCTGCGGCGGCGATGGCCATCACGCAGGACAGGACGATTCCGGCGCGGGCGTCGTCGTCCCACGGCCCCGAGGGCCGGATGGTGAGCGCGGTCCAGCAGAACCACCCCGAGATGAGGTACAGGATCACCAGCGGCACACCGAGCACCCACCGAAGGCATCCCTGGTCCTCGGCGGTGGTCGACCGCTGTTTCCGGTCGTTCATCAGCGCAGCGCTTCCCGTGCGTTGTCGAGATTGTCCACGAGCCGGTCCCCCGGTGCGTCTTCTTCTCTGCCCGCTCGGCCGGGGTGTCGACCTCCACGAGCATGTCCCGCAGGCGCTTGTACTCGTCGGCATTGCGCTCGACAAGAGCCGGGTTGCACTCCTCCAGGAACTCGACGTCCTTGCGACAGCTGGTTCCGCTCACCGTGCCTCCGGTGCGATGTAGTCGCCCTTGAGTATCACCTCGAGGAAACGAGCGGCCTTGTCGTCGTCCACCTGCACGAAGTCGCCACCGGCTGCCCTCAGCTTCGTGGAGAGCGCCGCAAAGAGTGCTACGGCGTCCAGGAACTGGTCGTTCGCGAAGCTGCTGAAGCGATTCACCTGCGCGGCGACCTCGCTGTGCGCCCTGGGTTCCCTCGCCATGGTGCTGATGTCGCCGTCGGGTCTTCCTTCGTGCAGGAACCCGGCGATCTCGACGAGCAGTTCGCACTGCCGTTGATGGAGGCGGTGTTGGCGCTCGAGGCCCCCGCCGGGCATGGTCTGCGGGCCGCCACCCGGGTCCGCCACCTGATTGAGTCGCGTGGCAGCGGACCGGCGTGCCAACGCGTCCGCTTTCAGGCAGGCCCACTCCTCCTCGAACGACATACCGCATCCCCCGTCGCTACCCCATGATTGCATCGTTCGTCTCCAGGTGGGTCGGCTCGGCCGGCCCCGGAGGGCCGGTACATGAGGGTCGAGCAACTACGCGGGGCTGACGTGCGAGCGGTCCGGGCGTGACAATGCGGCTGGATCGAGCACACGAAACGGCTGGTTCGAGCACACGAAGCGTCCGGCGGGACTTGCGGACCGCACCGGGCAGGACTGGGAGTAAGCGCTTTCATCGAAACCTGGGACTCTCCCTCAGCGACCGTCAAGAGACACGTACTTGATTTCCATCCAGAATCATGAACGTGCCGTGATCCGAAGAGCCGGTCCGGATCGGCTGTCGGTCCCTCCCGTTAGAGTCTTGTCCGGGGCATTCGCACCGCACGGTGCGGGCCGACCGCCGGCGGGGAGGCGTGCCTGCCGGCTCGTTCCAGACGCAGCCAGACGTAGCAAGGAGTCACACGTGACCGACACTTCGGCATCCTTCCGGCTCCTTCCCGGTGCCCCAGGCTCCCCCGTCGTCCTCCATGTCCCGCACTCCTCGCGCGCCGTCCCCGCCGACGTCCGCGGCGGCATCGTGCTCGACGACGCCGCGCTCGAGCTGGAGTTGGACCACATCACCGACGCGCACACGGCCGAGATCGCCACGGAGGCCGCGGCGTCCGCGGCCGTGACGCCCTGGCGGTTCGTCAACCGGCTGTCCCGGCTGGTGGTCGACCCGGAGCGCTTCCCCGACGAGCGGGAGGAGATGCTCACCGTCGGCATGGGCGCGGTGTACACGCGGACGACCCACCGCGAGGACCTGCGAGCCGCCGGCTTCGACGGCGGGCCGCTGATCGACCGGTACTTCCACCCCTACGCGGCGGCGATGACCGCGGCCGTGGACGAGCGTCTCGAGGCCGTGGGGCATGCCGTCGTCATCGACGTGCACTCGTATCCGACCGAGCGGCTTCCGTACGAGCTGCACGGCGACGGCCCACGGCCGCCGATCTGCCTGGGCACGGACTCCTTTCACACTCCGCCGCAGTTGATGACCGCCGCGCGGCAGGCGTTCGCGGGCTTCGGCGGGACGGGCCTGGACAGCCCGTTCGCGGGCGCGTACGTGCCGTTGAAGCACTACGGCGCGGACCGGCGCGTCAGTGCGCTGATGATCGAGATACGCCGGGACGTCTACATGACCGAGCCCGGCGGCGCCGCGGGCCCCGGCCTCGGCGCGCTGGCGAAGGCGCTGGCCGCACTGGTCGACGCCGTAGGCACCGAGGCGGTCACCGGCGTCTGACGGGCCCCGGCTGTCACCGCCGCCCCCTGCCCACGGTCGCCCCGCGACCGCACGTGGAACCGTGGGCAGCAGCCGTGCTCAGGTCAGCGGGCACCGCCGCCGAGGAAGAAGCTCGGGTGCGGCGGCTGGTTGTACGCGGTGTTCTGCCAGGCCAGGCCCGTGCGGTACATCCGGTCCTGCAGCAGCGTCACGAACCGCCGTTCCGTCTCGATGGGCGTGGAGTAGATCCGCAGGGCGTTGTCGTCACTCCTCGGCCAGATGACCTCCTCGCGCCAGTCTCCGAGGATGTCGCCCGACAGCGACGGGGTGGCCTTGGTGCCGTTGTTGGAGTGCACGTCGGAGCCGGTCAGCAGCCGGGTGTCGCCACCGGGGCCGTACTTGTCGATGCGAGTGCCGTCCAGCAGTTCGCGGGTCGTGTCCCCGTCCCACCAGGCGAGGAAGTTCGCGGACGACGGCTTGCGGCCCCGGACGGCGCCGTTCGTGTCGCGGATGGACGCGTCGGCTGCCGACCACATCTCCGCACCGGCGTTGCCGGCCCAGATGTCACCGGCGACGCCGCGGCCGTTGTCGCCGCCGGACCCGGTCCTCCAGCGGACGCTGCCGTTGGCCGGATCGATGTAGAGCGAGGAGGGCCGGCTGCTCGACTCCGACACCTTGAAGTACTCGAGGCCCGGGTCACCGGGGTCGAGGTCCGCAAGGTGCTGCGCGTCGCCGTGGCCGGTGCGGGTGGTCCACAGTCCGTGGCCGTTGTCGTCGACGGCCATCGCACCGTAGACGATCTCGTCCCGGCCGTCGCCGTCCACGTCGCCGATCGAGAGGCTGTGGCTGCCCTGTCCGTCGTACCCCTTGCCGACGTTGGTCGAGCTGTCGGTGTCGAAGGTCCACCGGCGGGTGAGCTGTCCGTTCCTGAAGTCCCATGCGGCGATGACGGTGCGGGTGTAGTAGCCGCGGGCCATGACGAGGGACGGGGTGCTGCCGTTCAGATAGGCGGTGCCGGCCAGGAACCGGTCGACCCGGTTGCCGTAGCAGTCCCCCCAGTTGCAGACGTTGCCGCGCGCCGGCACGTAGTCCACGGTGGACAGCGCGGCGCCGGTGGAACCGCTGAACATCGTGAGGTACTCGGGGCCGCTCAGGATCCTGCCTTCGCCGTTACGGTGGTCGGCTCCGGGGTCGCCGATCACCGTGCCTCTGCCGTCCCGGGTGCCGTCGGCCGTCTTCATCGCCACCTCGGCCCTGCCGTCACCGTCGTAGTCGAAGACCTGGAACTGCGTGTAGTGCGCACCGGAGCGGATGTTGCGGCCGAGGTCGATGCGCCACAGGCGGTCGCCCTGGAGCGTGTAGCCGTCGACGACGGTGTTTCCGGTGGCGCCCGACTGCGAGTTGTCCTTGGAGTTGGAGGGATCCCACTTCAGGACGATGTCGAGGTCGCCGTCGCCGTCGAGGTCACCGACGGAGGCGTCGTTGGCTGCGTAAGTGAAGCCGGAGCCGCCCGGCGGTCGTGAGACGGGCACGTCCAGATAGCCGCCGCGGAACTGGACGGCGTGCTCGGAGAATCCCTGCTCCTGCCCGCCCACGACCGCCTTCACCCGGTAGTCGGCGTGGGCGGGCGCGTTGTGGTGCCTGAAGTTGGTCGAGCCGGTGATCGGCGCCGCGTTGACCTTGGTGCTGCCGCGATAGACATTGAACGCGACGTCGGCCGGGTCGGTGGCCAGCAGCCGCCAGCTGACGAGGTTGTCGGCGCCGTCGTGGACACTGACCAGCCCGCGGTTCAGGTCCTTCTCGGCCTGAACGGCGGCGCTCGCGGCGGCGGCGTCGAGCGCGGCCGCGGGACGGGGCGCGAACGGCGCCGCGCTCCCACCGGTACCGTTCGCCGCCACCGCGACGCTGCCGGCCGTCAGGCATCCGACCACTACGGATGCGGCGAGTCCTACGAGCCCGGGCATACGGCTCAAGCGCCTGCGGCGCCCGCCTTGTCCTTTTCGCACGTGCACTCCTGGGGGGGTGAGGAAGCGATGTTCGGGTGCCATGTTCGGGTGCCCTTGCTTCTCCGCCAGTCGTCGCCGGGCGAGGAAAGGTTGCCGCTGCCGCCACGACGGGTCCACCCCGGCGAGCCGGGAGCGGGCCGGGCGCAACTGGAGTACGGAGCGGGCACGTCAGGCGCGGCGCGCGCCCCGTCGGCTGCGGAACCGGCGGGATTCGAACCCGCGGACGGGGCAGGGCAGGTCCGCCCGGTTCCCCGGTGTCACGGGCCTGCATGCGTCATACCGGCTCAGCGCCTTCGGAAAACCGCTGCAGCACGAGAAGCCGGCCAAGGGCGTCGAGGACGCCGCGAGGGTGCTGGTCCGCTCGGCACCTTGAAGGGCGGCCGGTGCGCCGCCCTCGACACGGGGATGACCGGCCCGGCCGTCGTACGCCCCGTCGACTGCGCGACACCACACGACATCCGGGTGTTCGCCCAGGTCTCGGTGGACCGGACGTTCCCCGGCCAGAAGGAGATCGAGGACGGACGGAAGTACGCGTCGGAGCTGTGCGACGCGGCCTGCGCCGACGCGCCCGCAGGGTGGGTGCGCGGCAGCCGCAGCCCGGGCAAGTACATGATCCACGGGTCGTCTTCGGTGGGCGTCTCCCACGGGGCGGGCAGGACGGAGACCTCGCTGACCGGCGACTACACCTGCTACGTGCGCACTTCTTGAGCCGGCCGGCGTCGTGAGCATGCCTCAGGTTCCGCGACTACCTGAAGCTGCTCCACGGCGAGCAGACGAAGCAGTCGATGGCCGAGGGCGCAGACCTCAACCCGGAGCCCGGAAGTGGCCGAACGTGCGCCCGGGGAGCAGTTCATCGGTCCCCTGCAGCGAGCGAAGGACATCCTCACCGGGTCGCCCGCTTCGACGAGAAGCCGCTGCCGCATGGATTCCTTGACGAGCTGACCACCTTCGCCAACGTGCTTCGGGCCTTTGCCTCCTGACCGCTCGGCCGGGCGTTGGGGCTCCCGGCTGAGCCGCCATGGAGTCATCCGGAGTTGTAGCCCCACCGAGCCTTGCCGTCCTTGCCCATGAAGCACTTCGCGGGCCGTCCGTCGAAAGTCGTCGCGATGGCGCCCTCGGGCGAGCAGAACTGCCCGAACTGAATGCCGGACTGGCCTCCGGTGCTGCCTCCCGAGGTACTGGAGGAACCGCCGGAGGTCGAACCGCTGCTGGAGGAGCCACCACTCGTACTGGCACCACTGCTACTGCCGCCAGTGGTGCCCCCGGTGCTGCCGCCTCCTGAGGTGGTCACGTGGGACGGCTCGGGACGCGGCTTCGGTTTGGGCTTGGGCTTCGGCTTGGGCCTCGGGCTGGGTTCGGTACAGGGATCGCCGGGACCGATCAGCCACTGATCGACCTGCGTGCTGTCCGAAACCTCGGTGTCAGCCGCCGGCTGCTGCCGGCACACCGTCCAGTCGGACAGATCCCGTGAGGATTCATCCAGGCGCTTGCCCGTGTGCGCGTGGAAAAGGAAGGTGCGATCGAGACCGAGTTCGGCCAGGGTGCGCGATGCCTCTTCGAGTCGTTCGCCAACGAGGTCCGGCATCATGACCCGGCGCGCACCGTGCAGACGCGTCGGGCACTCTTCCCGCTCCGGGACGGCGTACAGCGTCAGTGCCGTCGCTGATGGGCGGACCCTCTCGTCGTGGGAGGGACTCTGGAAGCAGACGTGCCAGCCCTGCTCCTTCGTCTTCAGCGGCCGGTGGGCGGAGGAAGCGTCGGCTGCCGACACCCTCAGCCACGGGTGCGCGCTTGTCTCCGCGACGGCTGCGGAGAGCGCAGTCCCGCTGAAATCGGCGACGGCCACAGCCGACTCCGCGCGAATCTGCGCAACGCTCTCGTCCTCTCCGGAGCCCGTACCCAGGCCGGCGAAGAACAGCACGGCCGCGCCCGTGGACACCAGGACCGGGTGGCGGCGCACCCAAGTGGAGGTTCGCCTCCCTCGACCGGGGCGCAAGGGGGAATCGGGAGACAGGAGTTCACCTCTGGCCTGGAGTAGTTCTCCCCCGGGGTCGACTTTGGAGCCGTGGAGCTTGTGCGGTGCGCCGTCGACGAGGATGTCGACGGCGTGGAACATGCCGTAGGCGCGACGCAGGATCAGCAAGGGATCCGGCACACGGGTCGCCTTCGGCGTGAAGAGATTTCGGAGCAGGATGAGGCCGTTGCCGGTGAGCACGGCATAGCCCCAGGCGTTTCGGTAGACGGCCTGCGCCACCTCGTCGGGCCCGAGCACCTCCAGCAGCAGCTGCGCTTGCGCGTTGGAAAGGGACTCACCGGCAGCGGCCGCGGCGGTGCGGGGGTCGTTTCGCAGTCTGCGCTGCGCGGCACTATCGGACATGCGGGGATATTAGCGACTGATGCTCCAAGATCGGTCCCCGATGCCGCTTCGTCACCGGTTTGTGCCCGCATCGCGGCCACCACCACCCACCGGAACCTGGCCCGTCATCACCTGCCCGCCCTGGCCTCCTGCGACCGTGCCACCGTGCCACCGTGCCACCGGCAAGCCCATACGCCGCTACGAGCGCGCCCGCCCCGTCGAACTGGTCCATATCGACGCCAAGAAGCTCGGCCGCTCTCCAGCGAGTTGTGTGCATCGTGAAGTTGCAGGTCACGGGGCTGGTGTGCATGGGCTTCGGGGTGCTCGTGCTGGTCGGGGGCGTATGACTCCCGGCAAGA
>NZ_JBEZKP010000090.1:0-12480 GCF_040706335.1 Streptomyces sp. NPDC048389
CCCACGACCAGCCAGAACTACACCCTCCACACCACCGTCACGTTCTTCGAACACGGACTTGCGAACCGCTCAAGGACGTAAACGCAACGGTGTTGGTGAAGACAGAAGATCAGACGGTGGCCGCAGGTCACAGGATAGATCCTGCCCGCCGCTGGCAGGAAGCGTTCGAGGTCCTGATGGGCCGTATCGCGGGACGGTTTGGCCGGGTGGAACCCCGGCGCCGGGCCCGGGCGTTCGTGCTGGGGCTGTTGTCGGACCTGCCGCGCAAGAACTGCTGGACGCTCGCTGAACATGCCGGGGACGCGAACCCGTACGGTCTGCAGCACCTGCTGTCGAGGGCCAAGTGGGACCGGCGACCTGAAGAAGGGTATCCGCATGGTGGGCGTGCAGCGCCAGTACACCGGTACCGCCGGACGCATTGAGAACAGCCAGGTCGCCGTCTACCTCGCCTACTCCACCCCGCTCGGCCACGCGGCGATCGACCGGGAGCTGTATGTCCCGTGCTCCTGGACCGAGGACACCGCCCGCTGCCGGGCCGCCGGGATACCCGACACCGTCGGCTTCACGACGAAACCCGCCCTCGCCGCCCGCATGATCGGCCGCGCCCTGGACGCGGGTGTCCCCGCTTCCTGGGTGGCCGGCGACGAGGTCTACGGAGGCAACCCGCACCTGCGAGGCGAGCTGGAGAGACGAGAGATCGGCTACGTACTCGCCGTCGCCCGCGACCACCAGATCACCACCCGCGCGGGCAAGTTCCGCGCCGGCGCCCTGGTCAAGAAGCTGCCCAAGCGGGCCTGGCAGAAGCTCTCCGCCGGCGCTGGAGTCAAGGGCCACCGCTTCTACGACTGGGCCCTGGCCGACATCACCGATGACCGGCCCGGCCACCACCAGTTGCTCGTCCGCCGCAACCGGCGCACCGGCGAACTCGCTTTCTACCGCTGCTACTCAGCTATTACTCCAGTTGTAGATCGTGATCTTGCTGGTGAGTGTCACTGAGTGCGCTGGTTGGGGGCCCGGGGGTCTCGGCCGGCCGATGTGCGTGCGTGCCGAGGGGCCTGGGACGTCGAGCCGTTCTTGGCCCGTCGGGACCGCAGCAGTGGGCCTCGCGACCCAGGTGTCGGTGGCTGCCCGTACGGTCTGCGCATGAGTGATCAGTGGTGGGTCGGCGTGCGTCAGCGGGTCGAGGCGGCGGGTGCAGGGCCTTCCGGCAGCAAGGTGTTCGGGGCATTGGGGCACAGGTGGATCGTGGAGGACCCGCTTACCCAGGGCGAGCTTGCCGAACTCGAGGCTCAGGCGGGCGTGCGGCTGCCAGAGGAGTACCGGTCCTTCCTGCTCCACGTCGGCGCGGGCGGCGCGGGCCCCGCGTACGGCCTGTTCCCGGTTCGGCGCGTGCAGGGCCGCTGGCGTTGGGAAGGCGACGGCGCGGACCTGGCCGACCTGTCGAGGCTTGCCGAGCCGTTTCCCGACCAGGGCCCGGACCCGAAGCTGCTCGACGACCTTCTTGCCCAACGCCCCGTGGAAGAGGACTTCGATGACATCGAGGACTTCGACGATGCCGTCGAGGCGTGGGACGAGCGGTGGGAGGTCGTCATGTTTGCCCCGGAGCGCACCGCTGGCGCCATCGTGATCTCCCACCTGGGCTGCGCCCAGAGAGAATGGCTGCTTATCAGCGGCAGCCACCGCGGCACGATCTGGTCCGACTGCCGGGTGGACGACGTAGACCTCGCCCCTCTCCTCGACGACGACGGTACGCCGGTGACGTTCGCCCGCTGGTACACCGACTGGCTGGAGAAAGCCGAGCGCACGGCCCTGTCGGCACCGTAGGCCCGTCGGCCTGTGCTGTTGAGCGTTGCGGTGGTCAAACGGGCCAGGTAGGGGCCCCAGCCACGGTGGGGCCCGTGCGGAAACGGGTGCGGCCACCGTTGATCATCGTGAGTTGTGTGGACAAACGACGAGACGGTGGCCGCAGGTCACAGCATGGATCCCGCCCGATGGCGGGAAGCGTTCGAGGTGGCCATGGGCCGGATCGCGGGCCACCTCGCCCGGTACGAACCCCGCCTGCGGACCGCGCGGTTGGTACTGGGCCCGTTGCTCGGGGCACCCTCGTCACGATCTGATCTCGCCCGCTGCGGGGGTCTTGCGCTTTACGCCGTGTAAACGTTTCCATCTCCTCGTGTAAACGTTTCCATGGGTTCATCCGCCCATGGTGCGCAGGCTCATGGAAACCACAAGGAGGTGGTCCGGACATGGCCGGCATCAAGGACGTCGCCGCCGCGGCGGGCCTGTCCGTCGCCACGGTCTCGCGGGCGCTCAACAACCACCCGTCCGTCAGCCCCGACGCC
The DNA here is from genome assembly GCF_040706335.1 of Streptomyces sp. NPDC048389. Lineage (NCBI taxonomy): Bacteria > Bacillati > Actinomycetota > Actinomycetes > Kitasatosporales > Streptomycetaceae > Streptomyces > Streptomyces sp. NPDC048389. Next base: position 2,343 of record NZ_JBEZKP010000090.1, read on the forward strand.
AGGGCCCGCGTCCTCGCCGCCGTCGAAGCGCTCGGCTACCGGCCCAACGCGGTCGCCCGGTCGCTGCGCACGGACCAGACCCGCACCATCGGACTCGTCATCAGCGACGTCCTCAACCCGTACTTCACCGAGCTGGCCCGATTCGTCGAGGAAGAGGCCCGCACCCTCGGCTACAGCGTCATCATCGGCAATGCGAACGAGGAGCCCGACCTCCAGGACCACCACGTCCGCACGCTCCTCGAACGACGGATCGACGGCCTGCTCGTGTCACCCGCCGACGGCCGTTCCCCGCTGATGGTGGAAGCGGCGGGCGGCGGGACGCCCATGGTGTTCGTCGACCGCTGGATCCCCGGCGTCGACGTCCCCGTCGTCCGCGCCGACGGCCGGCAGGCGATCCGCGACCTCGTCGCCCATCTGCACGGCCTCGGCCACCGCAGGCTCGCCATCATCGCCGGCCCGGCGGCCGTCACCACCGGCCACGAACGTGTCGAGGCGTTCCGTTCGGCGCTGCGGGAGTACGGGCTGCCCCTGCCCGACGCGTACATCGGGCAGGGCGACTTCCAGGCCGCCAGCGGCCGCCGCGTCACCGAGGAGTTCCTCGCGCTCCCCGAACCGCCCGATGTCGTCTTCGCCGCCGACAACCTGATGGCCCTCGGTGCCCTCGACGCGCTGCGCGCCCGCGGACTGCGCGTCCCGCAGGACATCGCCCTCGCCGCGTTCGACGACATCCCGTGGTTCGTGCACACCGATCCGCCGGTCACGGCCATCGCGCAGCCGGTCGCCGACCTGGCCAGAGCCGCCGTACGGGCACTGGTCGACCTGATCGAGGGCAGGCCCCCGCAGTCGGTGACACTGCCCGCCCGCCTCGTCGTACGCCGCTCCTGCGGCGAGACGCCTTCCATCCCCTCCCGGCAGAGGAGCAACCTGTGAGCAGCCAGGACGAGTTGCTGCGCATCGAAGGGATCCGCAAGACCTTCCCCGGCGTGGTCGCCCTCGACTCGGTCGACTTCGACCTGCGCCGCGGCGAGGTGCACGTCCTCCTCGGTGAGAACGGAGCCGGCAAGAGCACCCTCATCAAGATGCTCTCCGGCGCCTACCGCCCCGACAGCGGGCGCATCCTCGCCGAGGGGCGCGAGGTCCGCATCCACGGCGCGCAGGACGCCGAACGCCTCGGCATCGCCACCATCTACCAGGAGTTCAACCTGGTGCCCGATCTGACGGTCGCCGAGAACATCTTCCTCGGCCGCCAGCCCCGGCGCTTCGGCCTGATCGACCGGAAGAAGATGGAGGCCGACGCGGCCGAACTGCTCGCGCGCGTCGGTGTGCAGGTCTCACCACGGGCACGCGTACGCGAACTCGGCATCGCCCGCCTCCAGATGGTGGAGATCGCCAAGGCCCTCAGCCTGGACGCCCGCGTCCTCATCATGGACGAGCCGACCGCCGTCCTGACCTCCGAGGAGGTCGACAAGCTCTTCACCATCGTGCGTCAGCTCCGCGAGGACGGCGTCGGCATCGTCTTCATCACCCACCACCTCGACGAGATCGCCGCCCTCGGCGACCGAGTCACCGTCCTGCGCGACGGCCGCTCCGTCGACCAGGTGCCCGCCACGACCCCCGAGGACGAGCTCGTACGGCTCATGGTCGGCCGCTCCATCGAGCAGCAGTACCCCAGAGAACGCCCCGAGACCGGTGAGCCGTTGCTCTCCGTGCGCGGACTGACCCGCGACGGCGTCTTCCACGACGTCAGCTTCGAAGTGCGGGCCGGAGAGGTCGTCGGCCTAGCCGGTCTCGTGGGCGCCGGTCGCACCGAGGTCGCCCGCGCCGTCTTCGGCGCCGACCCGTACGACACCGGCACGGTCAACGTCCTCGGCCGGACGCTGCCCACGCACGACGTCACCGCGGCGATGGGCGCCGGCCTCGGCCTCGTACCCGAGGACCGCAAGGGCCAGGGCCTGGTCCTCGACGCGTCCGTGCAGGAGAACCTGGGCCTGGTCACGCTGCGCTCCGCGACCCGCGCCGGGCTCGTGGACCTCAAGGGACAGCGCACCGCCGCCGCGCGGATCGCCGAACAACTCGGCATACGGATGGCGGGGCTCGGCCAGCACGTACGGACCCTGTCCGGCGGCAATCAGCAGAAGGTCGTCATCGGCAAGTGGCTGCTCGCCGACACGCGGGTGCTGATCCTGGACGAACCGACCCGCGGGATCGACGTCGGCGCCAAGGTCGAGATCTACCAGCTCGTCAACGAGCTGACCGCCTCCGGGCACGCCGTCCTGATGATCTCCAGCGACCTGCCGGAGGTCCTCGGCATGAGCGACCGCGTCCTGGTCATGGCCCAGGGCCGGATCGCCGGCGAACTCGACGCACAGGAAGCCACCCAGGACGCGGTCATGGCCCTCGCCGTCACCGCGAGCCCCGCGACGAACACCGCAGTGAACGAAGAGGAGGGCCCCCGTGGCCACTGACACGCATGTGAACGACACGGGCACGAGCGGCGCCCCGGCGGGTTCTGCCCTGCGCCGCATCCTCCTCGACAACGGCGCACTCACCGCGCTCGTCGTGCTGCTCGTCGCCATGTCGCTGCTCTCCGGCGACTTCCTGACCACCCAGAACCTGCTCAACGTCGGTGTACAGGCCGCCGTCACCGCGATCCTCGCCTTCGGTGTCACCTTCGTCATCGTCACCGCGGGTATCGACCTGTCCGTCGGTTCCGTCGCCGCGCTCAGTGCCACCGTCCTCGCCTGGACGGCGACGAGCGAAGGCGTGCCCGTGTGGCTCGCCGTGATCCTCGCCGTCGCGACGGGCATCGCCTGCGGACTCGTCAACGGTGCGCTCGTCTCGTACGGCAAACTCCCGCCGTTCATCGCGACGCTCGCCATGCTGTCGATCGGCCGGGGGCTGTCCCTCGTCATCTCGCAGGGCAGCCCCATCGCCTTCCCCGAGTCCGTCTCCTCGCTCGGTGACACCCTCGGCGGCTGGCTGCCCGTCCCCGTGCTCGTGATGATCGCGATGGGCCTGGTCACCGCCGTGATCCTGGGCCGCACTCACATCGGCCGCGCCATGTACGCCATCGGCGGCAACGAGGAGGCCGCCCGGCTGTCCGGCCTGCGCGTCAGGCGGCAGAAGATGGTCGTCTACGCACTGTCCGGCCTCTTCGCCGCCGTCGCCGGCATCGTCCTCGCCTCCCGGCTCGCCTCCGCGCAACCGCAGGCCGCGCAGGGCTACGAGCTCGACGCCATCGCCGCCGTCGTCATCGGCGGAGCCAGCCTCGCGGGCGGCGTGGGCAAGGCGTCCGGCACCCTGATCGGCGCGCTGATCCTCGCCGTCCTCCGCAACGGCCTCAACCTCCTTTCGGTGTCCGCCTTCTGGCAGCAGGTCGTCATCGGCGTCGTCATCGCCCTCGCCGTACTGCTGGACACGCTGCGCCGCCGCGCGGGGGCAGCCGGGGGCGGCGCGGCCGCGGCCGGGACCGGGGGCCCGGGAGCGAAGAAGAAGGGCGCGGCGAAGTTCGCCGTCGCCGCGGCGATCGTCGCGGCCGTGGTCGGCGCGGTCTCGCTCCTCAACCCCGGTTCGTCGTCCACCACCACCCGCATCGGCATGTCGCTGTCCACGCTGAACAACCCGTTCTTCGTGCAGATGAAGGACGGCGCGCAGGCGGAGGCGAAGGCCGCCGGTATCGAGCTCACCGTGACCGACGCGCAGAACGACGCCTCCCAGCAGGCCAACCAGCTCCAGAACTTCACCAGCTCCGGAATGAAATCCGTCATCGTCAACCCGGTCGACTCCGACGCGGTCGGACCGGCCGTACGCGGTGCCAACAAGGCCGACATCCCGGTCATCGCAGCCGACCGCGGCGTCAACAACGCCCAGACCGCGGCTCTGGTGGCGTCCGACAACGTCGCCGGCGGCAGGCTCGCCGCGAAGACGCTGGCCGAGAAGCTCGGCGGCAAGGGCCGGATCGTGATCCTGCAGGGTACGGCCGGCACCTCCGCCAGCCGCGAGCGCGGCGCGGGCTTCGCCGAGGGTCTTGAGGAGTACCCCGGCATCCAGGTCCTCGCCAAGCAGCCCGCGGACTTCGACCGGACCAAGGGCCTCGACGTGATGACGAACCTGCTGCAGGCCAACCGCGGCATCGACGGGGTCTTCGCGGAGAACGACGAGATGGCGCTCGGTGCGGTCAAGGCCCTGGGCAGCCGGGCCGGGAAGTCGGTGTACGTCGTCGGCTTCGACGGCACCCCCGACGGCCTGAAGGCCGTGGAGGCGGGCACGCTCTACGCGTCGATCGCCCAGCAGCCGGCCGAACTGGGGAGGATCGCCGTGCGCAACGCCGTCATGGCCGCGCAGGGCAAGAAGGTCGAGAGCACGGTGAAAGTGCCGGTCAAGGTGGTCACAGCAGAGAACGTCGCCGACTTCTCGTGACGTCCCAGGAAGGCGTATCCCGTATGTATGACATGGACGACATCGGTGACTACGACCTGCTGGTCGTCGGCTCCGCGAACGCCGACCTCGTCGTCGGCGTCGAACGCCGCCCCGCCGCGGGGGAGACCGTCCTCGGTACCGACCTGACCGTCCACCCCGGCGGCAAGGGCGCCAACCAGGCGGTGGCCGCCGCCCGCCTCGGCGCGCGCACCGCCCTGCTGGCCAGGGTCGGCGACGACGCCCACGGGCGGCTGCTGCTCGACTCGCAGCGGGCGGCCGGTGTCGACACCGGGGGCGTACGCGTCGGCGGGGCGCCCACGGGTGTCGCGCTGATCACCGTCGACCCGTCGGGCGACAACAGCATCGTCGTCTCGCCGGGCGCCAACGCGCGGCTCACGCCCGCCGACATCCGCGCGGCGGATGAGCTGCTGGGCCGGGCCCGAGTGGTCTCCCTCCAACTGGAGATCCCGCTCGACACGGTCGCGGAGGTGGCCCGCACACTGCCGCCCGGCGCCCGCCTCGTCCTCAACCCTTCCCCGCCGGCACCACTGCCCGCAGACGTGCTCGCCGTCTGCGACCCGCTGGTCGTCAACGAGCACGAGGCGTGCTTCATTCTCGGGGCGGAGGAGGCGGGGGCGACGCCCGAGGAATGGGCGCGCGCCCTGCTCGCCCTCGGCCCGCGCTCCGTCGTGATCACCCTCGGTGCCCAGGGCGCACTCGTCGCGGACGGCGAGGCCGGCGGTCTCGACCACGTGGCGAGCCCGAAGGTCGAAGCGGTCGACACCACCGGTGCCGGAGACGCCTTCACGGCAGCCCTCGCCTGGCGGCTCGGCCTCGGGGAATCCCTGTCCCAGGCCGCCGTCTACGCCGTCCGCGTGGGTGCGGCGGCGGTGACCCGCAAGGGCGCGCAGGAAGCCTTCCCGACGGCGGAGGAGGCCGGCTCCCTGTGAAGAAGTCCGGCATCCTCAACCGCCATCTCGCGGGCGCGCCGGCCGAGTTGGGGCACGGCGACGGCGTCCTCGTCTGCGACGCGGGCATGCCGATCCCGTCCGGCCCGCGCGTCGTGGACCTGGCCTTCCGCGCCGGTGTCCCGTCGTTCGCCGACGTGCTGGACGGCCTCCTCGACGAACTGGTCGTCGAGGGGGCGACGGCAGCGAGCGAGATCCGCGAGGCGAACACCCCGGCGGCCCGGTTGATGGAGGAGCGCCTGCCGGGCGTGGAGTTCATCCCGCACGAGGAACTGAAGGCCCTCGCCACGGCAGCCCACCTGGTGGTCCGGACGGGCGAGGCCCGGCCGTACGCGAACGCGCTGCTGCGCTGCGGGGTCTTCTTCTGACGGCAGCTCGCCGAGGCGCCGCCGCCCCCGATGGGGCAGCGGTGCCGGGCGCAGCTGCGACCCGGGCTGCTTGTGGCACGGCATCGGGCGGCGCGAAGAGCCGTGCCCGGCCCGGCCGGACCGCCTGACCCTCCAAGCCGGGAGCGCCATGGTCGCGTTCGCCGCTCACCGGGGCGACGCGCTTGCGCGCAACCGGTCCAGCTCGCCGCTGATCGCCTCGCGCAGAGGGTCGTGTCGCGGCCCCAGGGCGAACCGATCGTCGCTCCATCTGTCGCGCGGATGGAACCACACCGGCAGGTGCACCAGTTCGGCGGGCTCCCACGCGAATCGGGGCCATGCGTGCGCGTGCAGGAATCCGTCGGTATTGCCGAGGATCTCCAGATTGACGCGCCGGAAGGCGGCGTCCGTCGTGCGGCAGGCACGCTCGACCGCCTCTCCGAGACGGTCCATGTCGGCCAGGAACGAAAGCCGCTTGGGGCGCGGGAGGTCCGAGAGCCTTTCCGCCCCCGGATCGTCCGCCAGCAGCACGCAATAGCCCGGAAGGAACTGCACGTCCCCGATCACCGCGAAGGCGGCGTCCAAGCGCCGAAGCACCGTCGGGTTCTCACCCCGCAGAGCGCTCCCGATCCGGTCCGTCCGCCAGTCGTCCACCATGCCCGGAATCTACCGTGCCGCGATCATCGCCCTTCGGCCGCCGTCCCCGCAGCCGGTCCGGGCCGGCGAGCGCGTGCCGCGGTCCCGGGGCGGGCGTCCGGGGGCGCGAGGGATGCCGGTTCGGGTCGGCAGCGGGGTGCCGGATGCCGGATGCCGGAGACGGGGAGACGGGCGTCGGTGGCGAGTGGGGCCGTGCAGTGCGTGATGGCGCGGCGCGACCGGGTGCCACCGGCCGGTACCCGCGCGATGCGCGGGCACGTACGACCGCCTGCGGGAGTGAGCGGCTCCCGCCCTCCGACTGCCGGCGGGACAGCGCGGCCCCGGGCTCCCAAGGAGGCCGGACTCCTGGACGGTATGGCCCCCGGGCGGGCGGGCTGCCGGGCGGGCGGGCTCCCCGTTCCCGAGTTCCCGTGTTCCCGCGGTCGTTCCCGCGTTCGTACCCGCGCTCCCGGACGGTCAGGCGCTGTCGCCGGTCAGCCGGTTCGGGACCTGGGCGAGCAGCAGTCGGGCGTCCGCCCGCACGTTGCATTCGCTGATGGTGCGAGTGACCTGCCGGGTGATGAGACCGTCTCTGGACTGCAGACGTATCGTCACGGTCACTTCGCCCAATCCGGCCCGCGGACCGTCCTGTTCGGCGAGCTGCCGATAGAGCGTGTTCGGCCAGTGGTTCGGATCATCGTCCCGCCACAGGCGTGGGCCGTCGGTGCTGAAGCGGCAGTGCTGGCCACCGTGCGGCTCCTGAAGCAGCGAGTGGCTGACCGGCACGGTACTGAACAGGGGCCCGAGTCTGGACGGCAGGTTGTCGTCCTCGACCAGTCGGTGCTGCTGCCAGTGCCGCCCGCCGGGGACCGTCATCCGCAGCGCGGCAAGTACGTACGGGTGTCCGCCGGGCGCGGTGGCGGGGTACGTGTCCTGCCACCGCGGCCAGGCAGGCGTGCGGGGGTGCTCCGCGCATGGCGCCGGGTCCGCCGCTCCGCCCGGCAAGGACACCACCTGATCGTCGTCCACGGCAGGGATTGTCTCAGGTTCGGGTCGGTGTCGTCGTCCCAGCCGTGGTGATGCGATCGGCACGTTATTGGCGTCCGGCGGCCGTTCCGGCTCCCGTTCCGGTGGCGGGGCCCGGAGCCCGGCGGTGGGGGGACGCGCATCTCCCGGCACCGAAACCGTGAACCGCCACTGTGTCGGGATCATGGCAATCTGCTCACGCGTGTCGTAGCGATCGGCTCAGCACCGGCCCGGTCGAGGCCGTCCGTCGGAAACGGACGGTCATGAACGGATCTCTGCTCAGGGATCCCCCCGGGCCCCACGGGGTCTCCGCCGGCGCCGACACGGTCGCGCCGCCGGTCCGTACCCGGGACCGCCGCCTTCGGGTCCGCCGCCCCCGGCCGTGTGCGGACCGGTGTGGACCCGAAGCCCGTGCCGGTCCCGGTGTCCTCCCCGAACGGTGCTCACCATGCTCCGCGTTCTGATGACGGACGTGAGATGCGTTGACTTCTGACGCTACGTCAGTCACTGTCCGCTGTCATGGCGAAGAAGCGACGCGACGCACGTCTGCCCGGTCTGCCGGCACTGGCCTGTGCCCTCGCCCTGGCCGGTGCCTCGCTCAGCGCCGCCGGCGCACCGTCCGCCGCCGGCGCGCGTCCGTCCGCCGCGGACACGCCCCCGTCCGTCGGCGCCGTCACCGTCGCCGGTACGGCGTCTTCGGACCGCGCCGGGCGGCTGCCGCCCGGCTCACTCTGGTTCGACGAACAGGCCGCCGCCGACTTCACCGTCGAGGACGGCCGCTTCACCGACGGGCTCGGCCGCGAGGTCGTGCTGCGCGGCTACAACGTGTCCGGCGAGACGAAGCTCGCCGAGAACGACGGCCTGCCTTTCGCCTCCGTCGCCGACGCCGAGAAGTCCGCCTCCGCCATGCGTGCGCTCGGCGGCGCCAACACCGCCCGCTTCCTGCTCTCCTGGGCCTACGCGGAACCGGTACGCGGACAGGTCGACGAGCGGTACCTCGCCGCCGTCACCGGCCAGATGCGGGCGTTCCTGCGGGCCGGTATCCGCGTCTACCCGGACTTCCACCAGGACCTGTACTCCCGCCACCTCTTCCACGAGGACAGCTGGCCCACCGGCGACGGCGCGCCCCGGTGGGCCGTGGAAGCCGGAGGATATCCGCGTGAATCCTGCGGCATCTGCCTCTTCTGGGGCCAGAACATCACCCAGAACAAGGCCGTGACACAGGCGACGTACGACTTCTGGCACAACGCGGGCGGCGTCCAGGACGCCTTCCTCGCCACCGCGGGGACGACCATGGCGTACCTCGCCGAGCACCTCACTCCGGCGGAGTTCGACGGCGTCATCGGCTTCGACCCGTACAACGAACCGCACGCGGGGACCTACGACCCCGGCCAGAGCAGCCGCGCCTGGGAACGGGACCTGCTCTGGCCCTTCTACGAGAGGTTCCGCGCCCGCATGGACGCCGCCGGCTGGCGCGACAAGCCCGCGTTCGTCGAGCCGAACCTCTTCTGGAACGCCAACCTCGATTTCCAGCGGCAGGAAGGCGGCTTCCTCGACGCCGGCTCCGGCCTCGGCCCGCGCTACGTCTTCAACACCCACTTCTACGACCAGAAGGCGATCTCCGGCGTCTTCATGTGGGGCAAGGCGGAGAACGGCCAGTACACGGGCGACTTCTCCGCAGTCCGCGACCGCGCGGCAGGCGCGGGCACGGCGGGCATCGTCAGCGAGTTCGGCCACCCGCTGGCCGGAATGGTCGCCGACAAGGCACCGACGGTCATGAAGGCGATGTACCAGGCCCTCGACTCACGTCTCCCGGGTGGTACTTGGTGGTCGCGCCCGCAGGACTCCGGACCCGTTCTCTCCGGCACCCAATGGCAGTGGGACATCTACAACGGCCGCCACCGCGAGCTCATGAACGGCAACCCCGGCAAGATCCTCACGGAAGGCGACGCCTGGAACGACGAGGACCTGTCGGCCGTCCGCCTGGACGCGTCGGGCACCCCCGTACTGCGCCAGGACGACCGCCTCCTCGACCGTCTCTACCCCGGCGCCACCGCCGGCCGGCTGCTCGCCTTCACCTACGAGGACCGCTCCCGCGACGGCTCCACCACCCTCACCTGGAACCCGGTCCCGTCGTCCATGCCACGCCTGTCGGAGCTGGTCGGCCCGGGGCGCTACGGAGTCCTGCTGTGGCACTCGGACGGCTCCCCGGCCCCGACGGAGCTCCACCTCCCGGCATCGTTCGACCCGGCATCCACGACCGTCGTCTCCGACCTGGGCACCGTCCACGGCCTGCCGGCGTACGACGAGGGCGTACCGGTCGCCGCGTCCCCCGAACCCGGCGGCACGGGCAGCCGCCGCCTCCTGCTCACGGCCCCCGCCGGAGCGCATTATGCGCTGGTCACGGATGGCGCGGCGGTTCCGTCCGGCGACTTGCTGCGGGCGGCCCGGGCGGAGTTGGAAACGTGGGCGTCGAAGGCCGCAGAGGCCGCAGCGGCTCGGTGAGCCGTACCGCCAAGGCGTCCCCGCACTGCACGTCACACAGTCCAGTCCTGTGCAGTTGGCGTAGCCGGTTTCCGTCCTGTTGCGTCGGCCTTCGGCGCGGCCCTGGGTGCGGTGCCTGCCACCGCTGAGCGGTGTGCATCGTGAAGTTGCAGGTCACGGGTCTGGTGTGCGGGCGTCCTTCCGTGCTCGCGCTGGTCGGCGGGCGGTGTCCACGATGAA
>NZ_JBEZKP010000091.1:0-12462 GCF_040706335.1 Streptomyces sp. NPDC048389
TCCTCGCCGCCCTCGTCGGCGAGGTCGACGGCATCCGCCTCATCGGCCCCGACCGCACCGCCGAAATGGCCCGCCCCCACTCCAACGGCACCTGCCGGGTGGTGCTGCTGCCCAGCACCTGGGGCCTCGGCTTCATGCAGACCGACAGCCCGGTCTTCCCCGCCTCCGCCGGCCTCGGCCCCCGTGCCCTCGGCTTCGACGGCGCCAACGGCACATTCGTCTTCGCCGACCCGGACCGCGAACTGGCCTTCGCGTACGTCCAGAACGCCGGCTCGCGCACCATAGGCCGGATGAACGGCCGGGCTCACCACCTCGTGGAGGCCGTGCACCGCTGCGTCGAGGGGGTCCCCGCACGGGCGGCGTGGGAGACCGGCCGGCCACGGAACCGGCCGGTGGACGCCCGCCCTAGCGGTTCTCCAGGGCACGTGGAGAGCACTTTGAGCCAGCACTGCCAGCTTGGCGTCTCCCAGCCGACCCATCGGGAGGAAACATGGCCGGCGCCACCGCCGACGCACGCACTGCACTTGTCACCGGAGCCACCAGCGGGATCGGCCTCGAGATCGCCACACGGCTGGCCCGCGCTGGCCACCGGGTCTTCCTCGGTGCCCGCACCGCCGACCGGGTGGCCGAGACCGTCGCCGCCCTGCGGGCCGAGGGGCTGGACGTCGACGGCCGGAGCCTGGACGTGACCTCCCGCGAGGGCATCAGCGCGTTCGTCCGGGCCGCGACCGGGCGGTTCGGGCCCGTGGGGATCCTCGTCAACAACGCGGGCCGCTCCGGCGGCGGCGTGACCCGCGAGGTTCCCGACGAGCTCTGGCTCGACGTCATCAACACCAACCTGAACAGCGTGTTCCTGATGACGAAGGACGTCCTCAACCACGGGGGCATGCTGGAGCAGGGCTGGGGCCGGATCATCAACATCGCCTCCACCGGAGGCAAGCAGGGCGTCCTGCACGGCGCCCCGTACTCCGCCTCCAAGCACGGCGTCGTCGGCTTCTCCAAGTCCCTGGGCCTGGAGCTGGCCCGCACCGGCGTCACCGTCAACGCCGTCTGCCCGGGCTTCGTCGAGACCCCGATGGCCGCGCGCGTGCGCGAGACGTACGCCGGCCTGTGGGACGTCACCGTCGACGAGGCCCACGCCCGGGTCAGCGCCCGGGTTCCGGTCGGCCGCTACGTGCTGCCCGAGGAGGTCGGCGCGATGGTCGACTACCTCGTCGGCCCGGGAGCCGCTGCCGTCACCGCGCAGGCCCTCAACGTCTGCGGCGGCCTCGGCAACTACTGAGACCCCGCACCGCACGTACCGCACCGGCATACCCGGAAGGACACACACTCCCCGTGGAGAACACGACAGAGCTGTACCTGGACCTCCTGGAGAAGGTCGTCACCAACCTCGTCTACGAGGACGCCCCGATCCCCAACGAGTGGTTCCCCGAGCAGGAGTTCCGCCCCGAGAACCGCGAAACGGGCAGCGACTGGCCCAGCGTCGCGCACACCATGGTCGGCCTCAAGCGCATCCGCAACATCCGCGCCCTCCTCGACCGGGTCGTCGCCGACGGGGTGCCCGGCGACTTCATCGAGACCGGTGTTTGGCGCGGAGGCGTGTGCATCCTCGCCCGCGGCTACCTCAAGGCCCACGGGATCACCGACCGCACCGTCTGGCTCGCCGACTCCTTCGAGGGCATCCCGGACACCGGAGAGGAGGGCCACCCCATGGACAAGGAGATGGCCCTGCACCGCTCCAATCACGTACTCGGTGTCTCCGCCGACACCGTGCGGGAGAACTTCCGCCGGTACGGGCTCCTCGACGACCAGGTCCGCTTCCTGCCGGGCTGGTTCAAGGACACGCTGCCGACCGCCCCCGTGGAGCGCCTCGCGGTCCTGCGGCTCGACGGCGACCTGTACGAGTCCACCCTGGACGCGCTCGACAACCTCTACCCGAAGCTCTCCACCGGCGGGTTCGTCGTCATCGACGACTACTTCATCCCGGCCTGCCGCAAGGCAGTGGTCGAGTTCCGCGAGAAGCACGGCATCACGGACGAGGTCGAGGCCATCGACGAGTACAGCGTCTTCTGGCGCCGCTCCGCCTGACGGGTCAACTCCACGACTTCGGCCTCCAGAACCGGCAGGGTTCTGGAGGCCGAAGTCGTGTCGTCGAGCGGTCAGGCGGAGGTGTGGGCCGCCGCCAGGTTTAGCGTGGTACGGCTGTTCCTGCCGAGCGCCTCGCGCAGGTGCCGGCGCGCGTCGGCCAGCGTGGCTTCCGCGCCCAGCACCTCCGGTACGGCGGCAGGGTCGATCAGGACGGTGTGCTCGGCGGTGACCCGAGCCTCCGTCCCCGTCCCGGATCCGGTGAACTCCCAGACACCGCTGTGCCCGAGCAGCAGCCGCGGCGGGACCAGCTGCTTGTAGGCGATCCGCTCGCCCGGCCGACAGAGCCGCAGCGAACGGGTGCTGTGCGCCGAGCCGTCGGCGGTGACGGTGTCCATCTCCAGCTCCTGCACCCCGGCGGCATCCTCCGTCAGCTCCACGCGCCGCACGTGCGGCAGCCGCTCGGGCCACAGGTCCGCGCGGTGCACGAACGCGTACGCCTGCTCGGCGGTGCAGTCCAGGGTGACGGTGTCGCTGAAGGAGAACAGCAGATCGCCGACCTCCGCCCCGTGGTCCGCGGCGAGCTCGGCGGCTCTGGCGAGCGCGGCCAGCTCCACCGGGCTGTTCCGGTCCAGCACGGCGTTGATCCACTCCACCAGGTCCGGGGCGTCGCCGACCGCCGTGAAGTCGTGCAGCAGCACGATGTCCGTGCCGCCGTCCTCCCGCGCCTCGAAGATCCACTCGCCGCCCATTGAGGCGATGGGCGGCGCGCTCTCTTCCTGGTCGAAGCGGATCCGGAGGTTCAACGGGTCCAGCGCACGCCGCGAGACCCAGGTCTTCACCTCCCCGCCCACCGACGCCCACAATCGGAAACGTTCGGTGAGTTCGCCGCGCTCCAGGTAGTACGCGGCGACGCTGGGCGCGAACAGGGCCGGCCACCGGCCGACGTCGGAGGCGAGGGCGTACAGCGCCTCCGGCGGGGCGGTGGAGGTCAGCGTGTGGCGGGTGTGCCGACGCATGGCTCAGCCCGCCGAGGAGAGGGCGCCGTTGACGGAGTCCAGCAGCTCGCGCGGGGTGGCCACCTTGTCCGGGACCTCCACCCCGTATTCGCGCTGGACGACAGCCGTGGTCTCCAGCAGGGCCAGCGAGTCGTAGCCCAGCTCCGTGAACGAGGTGTCGAGGATGTTCCCGTCGAGCTGGCCGCCTTCGCTGCCCGCAGACTCCGACAGGATCCGACGCAGGTCGTCCAGCGTCATGGTGGTGATGTCGTCGCTCATCGTTCCTTCTTCACCTTTTTCTTTTTGCTTCCGTCAGTGGTCGTACGCCCGCACGACTGCGGCCGAGTTGAAGCCCGACACACCCCGCGCGAGGACCAGGGCCGTCGCCAGCCGTGCCTCCCGCGGGGACTTGCGGACCAGGTCGATGCCGTACTCCTCAGGCGTCTCGTCCGTGTTCGCGGTCGGCGGGATCACCCCGTCGCGCAGCGACAGCAGCGCGGCCACCACATCCAGCGGTCCGCCCGCGGACTGCAGCCGCCCGGTCAGCGCCTTGGGGGCCGTGACCGGGACGCCCCGTTCGCCGAACACTCCGCGCAGCGCCTCGGCCTCCTGCCAGTCGGCCACGGGCCGGCCCGCCGAGTCCGCGAAGACGACGTCCACCTCGGACGGCGCCACGCCCGCCTGGGCCAACGCCAGCTCGATCGCACGGCGCAGCGCCGGTGGCCGCGGGGAGCCTGGCGGCGGATCGAAAGTGGAGGCATGCCCGGCGAGTTCGCCGTGGATCCGCGGCGCACCGCGCCTGCGGGCCGCCGCAGCGTCCTCCAGGACCAGGATCGCCGCCCCCTCGCCGGGCACGTGTCCGCTCGCCGTCGGGTCGAACGGCCGGTATTCGCCGGTGGTGACCCGGCCGCCGGACCACTGCGCGGACCAACCCCACGGGTCCAGGGCCGAATCCGCACCTCCGGTGACGACCAGCTTCGCCTCGCCCCGCAGGAGCGCTCGCCGGGCGTGGCCGACGGCGTCCAGCCCACTCGCCTGCTCGGCGACGAGGGCCTTGCCCGGGCCGCGCAGCTGGTGGCGGATGGAGATCTGACCGGTGTTCACGGCGTAGAACCAGGCGAACGACTCGTACACGCTGACGAACTGCGGTCCCTTCGACCACAGCTTCGCGAACTCGCGGTGCGTGAACTCGAAACCGCCGAACGCGTTGCCGGTCATCACGCCCATGTCGTAGTCGACGAGCGCGGCGGGGTCCACGCCGCCGTCGGCCAGTGCCAGCCCGGCGGCGGTCAGCGCGAACCGGGTCGAGCGGTCGGTCTGCGGAAGCAGCCGATTCGGCAGGTGCGCGGCCGGATCAAAGTCCCTCACCTCGCCTGCCTGCCGGGCCGGGTAGCCGGCGGCGTCGAAAGCGGTGATCTCCGCGATGCCGCTGCGGCCCTTCACCGTCGCGGACCAGAACTCCTCGGTCCCCAGACCGTTGGGGGCGACGACTCCCAGCCCCGTGAACACCGTGCTCGTCATGACGCTCCTTCCGGCCGCCGCAGCAGCATCGCGCTCTGAAAGCCTCCGAACCCGCTGCCCACGGTCAGCACGGTGTCCACCCGCTGCTCGCGGGCGGTCAGCGGCACGTAGTCGAGGTCGCATTCGGGGTCGGCCCGGTGCAGGTTGGCCGTGGGCGGCACCACGTTGTGCTTCATGGCGAGCGCGCACGCGGCGATCTCGACCGAGCCGATGGCCCCCAGGGAGTGACCCACCATGGACTTGATCGAGCTGATCGGCGTGCGGTACGCGTGGTTGCCCAGGGCGCGCTTGAACGCGGCCGTCTCGTGCCGGTCGTTCTGCACGGTGCCCGAACCGTGCGCGTTGACGTAGTCGATCGCGTCCGCGTTCAGCCGGGATTGGTCCAGCGCCATCCGGATGGCCTCGGCCAGCTCCCGGCCGTCGGTCTTCAACCCAGTCATGTGGTAGGCGTTGAGGCGCGTGGCGTACCCGCTGACCTCGGCGTAGATCGTCGCGCCGCGGGCCCGTGCCCCCTCCAGCTCCTCCAGAACGAACACCGCCGCACCCTCGGCCAGGACGAAGCCGTTGCGGGAAGCGTCGAAGGGCCGGGAGGCGTGCGCGGGGTCGTCGTTGCGGTTCGTGGTGGCCTTGATGGCGTCGAAGCTGGCCGCCACGACCGGGGTGATAGGGGTGTCGGATGCCCCGGCGAGCATCACGTCGACGGTGCCGTCGGCGATCAACTGAACGGCGTTGCCGACGGCGTCGAGCCCCGAGGTGCAGCCGTTGGACACCAGGGCCACCGGCCCCTCCGCGCCCACCGTCCACGCCACCTCGGCGGCCATCACCCCGGGCGTCAGGTAGTCGTACATGTGCGGCGACAGATAGCGCGGGTCGACCTCCCACTGCCGGCCCGCGTCGGAGAGCACCAGGTACTCGTTCTCCAGGCTGGTGGCGGCGGCGACGGCACTGCCCAGGCTCACGCCCGTCCGGGACGGGTCGAGCGCCCCGAAGTCGAGGCGGCTGTCCGACACCGCGTCGCGGGCGCAGACCACGGCGAACTGTGTCGCCCGATCCATCCTGCGGGTCTCCCGCGGGGTGAGCCCTTCGGCTCCCGCGTCGAAGTCGCACTCGCCCGCGAGCTGGGAGCGGAAGGTGGTGGGCTCGAAGAAGCTGATCCGGCGGGTCGCGGTACGACCCGCGGCCAGCAGCGACCAGAACTCCTCCGTGCCGCTTCCTCCCGGTGCGCGTACCCCCATACCGGTTATCACGACATGCCGGGACATCGAATCGGTTTCCTTCTCGAAGAGGTGACTCGGTAAGGCCGGGGAGACCCGGCCGACACTCTTGATAAGCAAGGGCGGTCAACCTCTGCTCAAAAGGCGCTCGATGTCCGCTCAGGGAGGCCGTGCGCCGGTCCAGCGGTTCTCGAGCGCCGCGGTGCACCCTCTGTACGATGAAGATCCTCTTTGTCACCGGCGGGAGCCCAGCGACCGTCTTCGCGCTCGCCCCGCTCGCCTCGGCGGCCGGCCTCGCCGGGCACGACGTCCTCGTCGCGTCCCCCGAGGACATGGCCCCGTACGTCACGGGCATCGGCCTGCCCGTCCTGCCCGTCACCGACGGGGCCATGCGCCGGTTCATGCTGGAGGACCGGGCCGGGGCGTCGCTGTCCATCCCCTCCGGCCCGCAGGAGCGGATCCACTTCAACGGGGAGGGCTTCGGGCGACTGGCCGCCGCGACCCTGCCCCGGCTGCGGTCCCTGGCTGCCGACTGGGCCCCGGACCTGGTCGTCGGCGGATCTCTCTGCTACGCGGCGCCCCTCCTCGCCCACGAGCTGGGGGTGCCGTGGGTGCGGCACACCTGGGACCTGGGCGAACCGCCCGGGATGGACAACGGCGCCGCCACCGAGCTGGCGACCGAACTCGAAGCGGCGGGGCTGGACGGGCTGCCCGTGCCCGCGCTGTGGGTGGACATCTGCCCGCCCAGCCTGCGCGCCGCCCACCTGGCCCCGGGCCCACGCCATTCGATGCGTTTCGTCCCCGCCAACCTGCGCAGGCCGTTGGAGCCGTGGATGCTGCGCCGGACGGGCCGGCCCCGGGTGTGCGTCACCGCGGGCAGTCGGGTCTCCGGGGCGGACGGGGTGGCCGAACTGGTCGAGCTGGCCCGGACAGTGGAATGCCTCGACGGGGAACTGGTCGTCGCCGCCCCGCAGGACGTGGCCGACGCGCTGGCCGTCGAGGTCCCCGGAGTACGGGCCGGCTGGTTCGCACTGGACACGCTCCTCGAGACCTGCGACCTCATCGTCCACCACGGCGGCGGGCAGACCGCCCTGACCGCCCTGCACGCGGGTGTGCCCCAACTGCTGGTGCCGACGATCCCGAAGATGCTGGAGCCGTGCCGCCGCATCGAGGAACGCGGGGCGGCCGTGGTGCTGGCCGAGGGGGAGCAGTCCGGGGCCCGCATCGCGCGCGCCGCGACCGAGCTGCTGACCGCCCCCGGACCCCGGGAGCGAGCGGCGGAGATCAGCGCGGAGATCGCCGCCCAGCCCTCCCCGCACCGGATGGTGTCCGTACTGGAGTCGCTGCGGGCCTGACAAGGAACGCCACGCCGGGTAGCCCCGCCCGGTCCGGGCGGGGCCCTTCCGCAGGTCACAACCGGGACGTGGCCCCGGCCTCCTGAGCGGCGGCCACGGCGGCCACCGTCCGGTCCAGTGCCTCGTCCAGCGCACCGTTCCGGACGGCCAGCGCCCGCCAGCCCGTCGTGGCCGAGAAGGCCGACGGATCCACCGCCAGGCTGCGGAAGTCGGTCGGGTCGGCGTGTGGGGGCGGTTCCACCGACAGCACCGGGACCGCGGGCGTCCCCGTGTACCGGGACACGGCACGCGCCACCGCCTCGAACACCTCGCCCAGCGGCCGTGCCTGCCCGGTCCCGACCAGGTAGTGCCGGCCGGACAGCGCGTCGGCGTGGGCCAGGGCCGTCGTAAACGCTCGAGCGGCATCCTCCACGTACAGCAGGTCGCGGCGGACCGTACCGTCGTGCCACATCGTCAGCGGCTGTCCCGCCAGCGCCCGCCGGATCATGGTGGACACCACCCCGCGGTCCTCGGCGGTAGGGGAACCCGGCCCGTACACGGGCGGCAGCCGCAGGCTCACCGCCCGTGCCAGGCCCGCCGCCGCGGCCCGCTTCAACGCTGTCTCGGCGGCGTGCTTCTGCCGGTCGTAAACTCCCGTGGGCCGGTCCGGCTCGGATCCGTCGATCAGCTCGGCGGTGACCCGCCCCACCTGGGTGTTGCTGCCCGGGAAGACGATCGCGGGCGGGTCCTCGGCGACCGGTGCCCGCTCGGCGAGCAGCGCCACCAGGTCCCCGAGCAGGCCCACGTTGACCCGTTCCGCCTCTGTGTCGTCCTCGGACAGCCGCCACCCAGACGCGCCGCGGATCCGCGCCATGAACGGCAGCACGGCGTCCGCACCGGCCACCGCCCGGGCCAGGGCGCCCCGTTCGGTGAGGTCGGCGGTGCACACCTCCACCCGCCCGGCGAACGACTCCGGGACCACGACCGGCCGTCTCGACACCGCTCGCACCCGGACACCGGGGTCGGCTGCCAGCGCGCGAACCACAGCCGAACCGAGGAACCCGGAGGCGCCGAGCACGACGACCTGGCGCGGCGCGCTCACCGTCCGCCCCCGTCCGCTCCGGCCGCCGTACAGTCCGCGTACCGTGGCAGCAGCCCCCGGTCGCGTGCCTCGGCCAGCGTCGGCGCCGACCGGTCGCGCTCGGAGAGCACCCGTGCGTGGCCGCCCGGAAGCTCCAGACCCAGCTCGGGGTCGAGCGGGTTCACCGCCCGCTCCTTGTCCGCCCGGTAAGCCGCCGACAGCAGGTACACCATCACCGTGTCGTCCTCCAGCGCGGTGAACAGGTGCCCCACGCCCGGCGGCAGGTAGAGCGCGGTGCCCGCCTCGGGGGAGAGTTCCACCCGCTCGCTGCGCCCGAAGGTGGGCGAGCCGAGCCGGACGTCGACCACCACGTCGAGGGCCCGCCCACCCGTGCACAGCACGTACTTGGCCATGGAGCCGGGCGTGGCGGTGAAGTGCACCCCGCGCACCGCCCGGCGGCGCGAGCTGCTGGTGCTCACCTGGACGACCGGGAACAGCGGTCGGCCCAGCGCCGCACCGTACACGGCCTCCTGGTACGGGGAGCGGAACGAGCCGCGCTCGTCATGGAAGACCTCGGGCTCGAACGCGTACGCGCCGTCGATGCCCAGTTCGCGGACCTTCACACGGCACCGCCGGGGCGGGTGGCAACGAACAGCCCCGGACCGTACAGCTCATGGCGCAGGTACTCGGGCTCCAGGCCCGCCCGGCGGAAGGCATCCTCGTACTCCGCCCGCTCGAACAGGGTCATGACGTGCGTGTCCGTGAAGTGCTCGACACCCGTGTCGGACGCCGCGACCGTGTAGTGCACCTCCATCCGGCTGGTCCGCCCGGCACGGACCGTGTGGGAGACCCGGGCGATCTTCCGCCCGCCGACCTCGACCACGTCGGCGCCGACCCAGCCGGGCAGGAAGTCCTCCGGGAACCACCAGGGTTCGACGACGAGGACACCGCCCGGCGCCAGGTGCCCGGCCAGGTTCGCCACCGTCGCGTCCAGGCCGCCGGTGGAGTCCAGGTAGCCGACCGAGCTGAACATGCAGGTGACGACGGAGAAGGTACGGCCGAGCCGGAAGTCACGCATGTCCCCCTCGGTCAGGGGCACACCGGGGTTGGTACGGGCGGCGACGGCGAGCATGGGGGCGGACAGGTCCACACCGGCCACCTCGGCGAAGAAGACGCTCAGCTCGGCCAGGTGGGAGCCGGTGCCGCAGGCGACGTCCAGCAGCGATCCGGCGGCCGGGGCCACCGCGGCGCGCTGCTCGACGAGCTCGCGCACGACGGCCGACTCGGCGCGGTAGTCCTTGCCGCGGCCCCGGTAGAAGTCGTGGTAGACGTCGGCGCGGTGGTAGATGTGGGTGTCCGTGCTGGACGGCATGGTGTGGGCCTTTCGATCGGGCGGACGCTACTTTGCGGACACTCCCTAGAGGGCCCGCAGGACCTCGTGGATGGCGTCGATGACCTTGTCCTGCACGGCCTCCGACAACGACGGGTACATGGGCAGAGAGAAGATCTCCCCGGCCAGCCGCTCGGTGACCGGCAGCGAGCCGGCCTCCACGCCGAGGTGGGCGAAGCCGCGCATCGTGTGAACGGGCCACGGGTAGCTGATGTTGAGCGAGATGTCGTAGCGCTCCTTGAGAGCGAGAATGATCTCGTCGCGGCGCGGGTGACGTACCACGTACACGTAGTAGACGTGTTCATTGCCCGCGGCCGTGGCCGGCAGGGTCAGCCCGTCCGGCCCGCACAGGCCCGAGAGCCCATCCGCATAGCGACGGGCCACCCGGCGACGGCCGGCCACGTAGGCGTCGAGCCTGGTCAGCTTCCGGCGCAGGATCTCGGCCTGGACCTCGTCCAGCCGACTGTTGTGCCCGGGGGTCCGCTCGACGTAGTACACCTCCTCCATGCCGTAGTAGCGCAGTCGGCGCAGCGCACGGTCGGTGTCGGCGGAGCCGGTCAGGACAGCGCCGCCGTCTCCGTACGCCCCCAACACCTTGGTGGGGTAGAACGAGAACGCCGCGGCGTCGCCCATCGTCCCGGCGGGCGCGCCGTGGTGGCGGGCGCCGTGGGCCTGCGCGCAGTCCTCCACGATCGCCAGCCCATGCGCGCGGGCCAGGCGCCGCAACGGCTCCATGTCCACGCACTGGCCGTACAGGTGCACCGGCAGCAGCGCCTTGGTGCGCGGAGTGATCGCCGCCGCCACCTGGTCGGTGTCCATCAGGTAGTCCTCGGCGCGGACGTCCACGAAGACCGGGACGGCACCGACGGCGTCGATGGCGACGACGGTCGGGGCGGCGGTGTTCGACACCGTGATCACCTCGTCACCGCGCCCCACGCCGAGGGACTCCAGAGCCAGCTGCACCGCGTTGGTGCCGTTGTCCACGCCGACGCAGTGCGGCAGGCCGTGGTAGCCGGCGAACTCGTCCTCGAAGCCGCGCACGCTCTCGCCCAGCACCAGCCGGCCGCTGGCGAAGACCTGTTGCACGGCGTCGAGGATGTCCTCACGCTCCTCCCCGTACTCGGCGAGGTAGTCCCAGACATGGGTGGTCACGTGTCGTCCTCCTTGTAGAAGCCCGCGAACGTCAGCAGGCTCCGGGCCTCGACGTTCAGGTGGTTGCCGTACCGCACGAAGTCGGTGAGCTGGCGCAGGGTGATCCAGGCGTAGTCGTCGGGGACCCGCAGGGGGAAGCTGTCCCCGACCTCCACCAGCAGGTAGCGGTTCTGCGCGTGGTAGAAGCGGCCGCCCTCCTCCGAGTGGATTCGGTCGAAACGGATGTTCTCCGCGGGCGCGTCCAACACCTCCGACAGGAACCGGGGTCGGCGCGCTTCGGGCAAGCCCGGGTAACTGTCCGGCTGACATTGCACGGTGGGGGCCATCTCCACGCCGTCGAAGGCGCCCGTCTCGGTACGGGCCTGCATCAGTACGTGCAGTACGCCCTCGATCCGGCGGACCAGAAAAGCGATGACGCCCTGGCTGCGCGGCTCGAACATGGGCTGCTGCCAGTGCGCGACCTCGCGGCTGTCGGTGTCGACGGACACCCCGATGACGGCGAAGTGCTGATCCCGGTCATGGACGATGGCCCCGGCGCGCCGGCTCCACCCGTCGACCTTGGTCAGCGGAATCTGCTCGCGCGTCAGGGTGCAGACGTTCTTGGCCTCGGTGAACCAGCTGAGCAGCTCCGTGGTGTCGTGCAGGGCGACGGTGCCGGGAGCCCAGGACCGGGCCAGCGCGCCCCGAAAGGTGTCCGCGACCAGATCGGCGCCTCGGTCTCGCCAGGACGCCGCGCCGGCCAGCACCGTGCGGGTATCCATGTTGACCAGGTTCGGCTCGCGCAGCAGCTCAGCGATCTGCTCGAAGTCCAGCCAGCAGAAGTCCTCCAGCAGCGGGATGTCCCCATTCACCTGGACGATCATGTTCCGGTTGCGCTTGGCCAGGAACCAGGACGCCTGCTCGGACTGGAGCACGTCGGACAGGATCCGGCCGGAGCGGGGGGCGGCGAAGTACTCCAGGTACGGCACCGATCTGCCGCCGTGCGCCCCGGTGAAGTTGGACCGGGTCGCCTGCACGGTCGGGGACAGTTGGAGGCCGTTGACGTTGCCCGGCTCCATCTTCACCTGGAGCAGAAAGTGTGGGACGCCCGCGAACTCCTTCACCAGGATGCCGAGGACACCCTGCTCGGGCTGGACGATGATCGGCTGCTGCCATGCGTCCACCTCCCGGCCGGAGTCCGCGACGTCCAGCCCCTCGACGCTGAAGAACCGCCCGCTCCGGTGCACGAGGTTGCCGGATTCGGGGTCGGTGCGCCAACCGTCGAGGGAGTCGAGCGGGACCCGATCTACCCGGTAGCCGTGGGCGCGACGACGCCCGGCGTACCAGTCGCGGAATTCGGCTATATCGGAGAACATGTGGCCACCTTCCGTCCGAAAAATCCCCTCCCATTCCCGCGAGGGAAAGCTCGATTCTCGAGGAGAACAGGCATTGCGCGGAATCGCATGGCGCCGATCCTGCCAGAGGATTTCTATCGAGGTCACCCCGCCCGGAGCTCTACATTCCCTTGCGAGCGGAACATGACCGGCATTCGAGTGGGGCCCGAGTGACGGCCGCATCATCACAGGTTGAAGCCGTCTGCCGAGACGGTCCCGCTCTCCCCGCGCGTGAAGGACGGATGACTGTGCAGCAATACCCCCAGGCAGGGCTGACCGAGGACGCGTTCGCGGAGGTCCAGCGCGCCTTCGAG
>NZ_JBEZKP010000092.1:0-12333 GCF_040706335.1 Streptomyces sp. NPDC048389
CCACGACCAGCCAGAACTACACCCTCCACACCACCGTCACGTTCTTCGAACACGGACTTGCGAACCGCTCAAGGACGTAAACGCAACGGTGTTGGCTTCGACCTGCCCCGCTGCTACGTCTTTCGACCACCCATGACCGTCAGCCGGGCACCGGCACCAGCAGCGACGGCGCCCGCCTGCTCCTGCTCCTCGACTGGTGACTTCTTCGGCTTTTCACCGCGAAGCGGGCCAACCCCGGCCACCGAGCTTCCGGAACCGGCGATGCCGGTCTCGCTGTCGACGGCCTGGGCCTCGCGCACGCACGCGCGCTCCGGCCGACGGCCCTGACCCCCACGGCCTTCGCCGGAAAAGCCCCCTGAGAGCGAGAGATCAACGATGGGAGTAACCAGGTGAGGGTGGTCAGTGTGAAGGGCTGCCGCAACATCGGGGTCTGCAACATCCGGCTCATCCGTCACAGACGTGCCGCTGACCTGCAGTTCCGCCTCCGCCTCCAGGGCCTCACTAGGCCCTGCCGTCACGTCGGGGTCTGAAAAATCGGGCTCCAGGACCTCCGCACGGCCCTCCTGGACGTCGTCGGCGACCGTGCGGCCGTGCGCGGCGGCGACCGCCGGCACCATCAGCCGCGACCGATTCGGCATGCCCGAGCCCGTCTTCAGCCGTACCCGCAGCACCAGCTCCCGGTCCTCCAGGCGCTCCAGCACCCGCTCCCCCGCCGACGCCGAAGCAGCCGGGCCACCGTCGCCGCCGCCCGGCCGCGCTTGGTGTCCACCGTCCCGCCGCACTGCCGCACCCGACCGGTCTCCCGCGCCTCCAGCACCAGCAACAGCAGCGCCAGCCGGTCCGTCGCCGCACCCCGACCGGTACGCGTACCGATCAGCCCGGCAGGCGTCACCCGCCCGTCCCGGTGCGTCCAGCCCGGCCCCATCACCGCCTCCAGCAGCCGCCACAAGGTGGCGTACTCCTTCTTCGCCAGGTTCAGCGGGTGCCCGACGACGTCCTGCGCCGCCCACTGAGGCAGCACCTTGCACTTCAGACCGTCGTCCTGGCCGTACCCACCTTCTGCTGCCTCCACGTCAACCAAACCCGACCCGCGCAGAGCCGGGACGACCACCGAGGCGAAGCTGGCGGTCACTCTTTCTGCGGGCGCGCTCAGCGTCCTCGGAGTAACCGGCTCCACCTCTGCCGCGACCACGCTCGACGGCACGATCGCGGCAGAGGCGGAGCTGGCCGGCCTGGACCGGAGTGAGGTTGCCGGTCTGCAGAAGCAGATAGACGAGCAGATGGCCGTCACCCCGGGGGCAAGCAGATCGGCGTCAACCAGGTCTCCTGGCACGACGGTAAGGCGATCATGACGTTCCCGCTCCCGGGCGAGAAGCAGGCCCGCGCCGTCGACGAGCCCGTCGGGACGCTCGGTACGGCCAACTGCGACTACCTGTGGACCTGTCTCTACGAGCACGCGAACTACGACGGCCGTCGACTGACCTGGTCGGACTGCGGCTTCGTCAACCTCTCCAGCTGGAACTTCATCGACAAGACGTCGTCCTGGCACAACAACCAGTCCCGCGGAACCGTCACCAGGGTCTACAACTGGACCGGCAGCTCCTGGTCTCAGCTCTGGTCCTCCACCGCTCCGTCGAAGGACTCCTACGTCGGCAGCGCCGACAACGACAAGGCCGACGGCATCCGGGTCTGCTGACTCTCACGCCGGCGCGTCCGTCGGCGGCGGCCTTCCGGCGTGCCGGGAGGCCGCCGCCTCGTTCCGGGGCCGAGGCCCCGGAACGAGGCGGATCGTCAGCGCCCGTAGACCTGGAACTCGTGGAGCGAGATGCCGTACGGGGTGGCGCGGGTCTCGCCGAGCAGGCGGACGTAGCGGCCCTGGCCGGCGACGTCGAGCGACCGGGTGCCGCCCGTACCGCCGGAGGTGGCGTACAGATCGGTCCAGGTCCCGAAGCCGGGGTCGTCGGAGATCTGGAGCCGGAATGATCGGGCGTACGCCGCCTCCCACTTGAGCACCACGCGGGAGACGGAACGGGATGTCCCCAGGTCGACGTTGATCCACTGGTCGTCCCGGAAGGCACTGCTCCAGCGGGTGTCGTCACGGCCGTCGACGGCGAGCTGCGGGGTGAGCCCGCCGTTCTCCGACGAGGACGCCCACGCGGGCCTGCCCTGGGAGAGCAGCTGGGCGCCGGGCTGCGGTTCACCGGCCGTCAGCCGATCCGCGGTCCGGTCCAGATACGTCGCCGTCCACACGAGCGGCGCGTTCCAGTTGACGGTGTTCTCCTTGGAGCCCCAGGCTTCCGGCGCGGTGCCCGGGCCCGCGTAGGACTTCGCGGCCGGTCGGCCGGTGGGCGTGGCCGGGTCGTTGATGTTCTCGTTGTTGGGGCCGCCGGAGAGCCAGCCCTTCGGGTACGGAGTGGCGGGGTACGCGCCCCAGGCGATCCGGTCGTGCAGATCGGACTCGGCGTACTCGCCGTAGCCGGTCACATAGGACAGCCGCATGGCGTTGGTGCCCATCAGATAGTCCATGCCGCGGTGCATGGCCTTCAGATACCGGATGTCGTCGGTCAGGTCGTGGGCGGTACCGAGGAGCAGCATCCGGTTGACGATGAACGAGTTGGAGCCCCACGGATACGGCGCGGAACCGGGGATGAGGGAGGGGTAGCCCTCGGCGTTCAGGGTGGTGACGGCCGAGTCGGCGAACGCCGTCACATTGCCGCGCATCCTCGCGGTGTCGGCGGCGGGCAGGTCGGCCGCGACGGTGAGCAGGGAGAGTGTCCCCGCGGTGGCGACCTCGGCCCAGTCGAACTGCCCCACCTGGCCGTAGTGCGGCGAGCCCGTGACCGCCGAGCGGTAGCCGGCGGCCGCGCCGTCGGACCGCTGGTGCGCGGTGAGATAGAGCTCGGCCGCGGCGGCGTAACGGTCGTCGCTGTTCTTGCCGTCGGGGTAGTCGCCGCCGCCCTCCGCGTCCGAGTCGGTCGCGTAGTCGACGTCGGGCTGCGCCTCGGCACGCTGCCATGCGGTCCTGGCGCTCGCCCACAGCTCGTCGGCGCGGGCGGGATCGTACTGCCGCAGGACACGGGCGAGTTGGGCGTTGGTGCGGGCGACGGCGTAGGTGGCGTTGGTGGACGGTGGCATGGCGGAGCGGGCGAGGGCGTTCTCCGCGTCGATGTCGGTGACGGGGAAGGCGCTCCAGGTGTGGTTGTGCACCTTGTGGGAGGCGAGTCCGGTGGCGGGCAGCATCCCTGACATGAAGCGCGAGCCGTACTCGACCTCGTCGAGGATGTCGGGCCGGCCGTTGCCGCGCTCCGGGAGGGACAGGCTGCCGTCTCCGTACGCGGCGGGGTCGCGCTCGTAGAGGTTGAGCAGGGTCCACGCGGAGATGGCGTGGTTGACGGGGTAGATGCCGAAGTCGCCGGCGTCGGCCCAGGAGCCGGCCACGTTCAACCGCTCGCCGCCGCACCAGTTGTCGTAGCAGGGCACGGACGCGTCGCCGGGGTGGAGCGCGGCGTGGGCATGGGCGCCGCTCTGGAGGTACCGGCCTTCCACGGGCGTGCCCATCCGGTGGAAGTAGAAGTACTGCATGCCCTCGTGGCCCAGCCGGGGGTAGAGAGCCGTGTTCCGGATGGCGAAGGGCACGCTCGTACCGGCCCCCTCGACGGTGAGCCGGTAGTCGCCGGGGCGGGTGACGGAGGAGAAGTCCGCCTGGTGCACGTGGTCGCCGGAGGCGAGGTCGTCGCCGTACACACGGGTCGTGCCGGAAGCGACCAGGGCGCCCGCGGCGGCGTCACGCAGCTGCCAGGCGAGCGGGGAGGTGGGGGCGGCCACCACGGTGGCGATCTTGTCGGCCGCGGTGAGATAGCCGATCTGGTTGACCCGGACCGGGCTCGGATCGCTGTCGGCCGCAGCGGGCGAGGCACCCAGGACAGGGGTGAAGAGGGTGGCGGTGAGCACGGCGGCCACGGCGGCGGCCGCACGGGGGCGGGCACGGCGGCGCGGGCGGGAGCGGACGGCGCGGAGCATCGTACGAGCCTCCTGGGTGGGGGGACGGAAGCGGACGCGTGCGGGCGGTTCTGAGCCCGATACATACGGAGCCGGCGGGGCCGACGCGAACGGGAGCGCTCCCAGCAAGGAGCCGCCACCGACCGGGTCAGGACGGCGGACGACTCCGACTGCGGGAGCGCTCCCACACCAGCGGCGCGACCTCGCCGCAGCCCGGACCCGCCGCCACCCGAGGGGGCGAGCAGGTCGAGCACCACTGGTGCGGCACCGCGGACCAATGAAGCGGTTCGCGCGGCCCGTGTCAATGACCGCGGCAGAACACCGGACCCTTGACAACCCGCACAGACTGACGGAATCTCATGGGAGCGCTCCCATTCCGACTGACGCGGCTCTGGCCTTCCGCCTGCCCCGCCCCAGAGCTGCCGGTCGTCGGAGCGGGAGCGCTTTCAGCAGCCCCGCACCATGACCTGCCCGGCCGCCGCGGGCCCCGGCCCGCCGCCGGCGATCGACCGATCAGAGGATGACGATGACCGCAGAGAACGATCCGGTCCCCACAGCGCTCGCGCGCACGCCGGCCGCAGCCTCCTTCCCCCCTGGATTCCTGTGGGGAGTGGCGACCTCCGCGTACCAGATCGAGGGAGCGGCGGGCCGGGACGGCCGTGGAGTGTCGATCTGGGACACGTTCTCGCACACTCCCGGCAAGGTGGCGAACGGCCACAACGGCGACGTGGCCGCCGACCACTACGAGCGGTACGAGCAGGACGTCGCCCTGATGTCCGAGCTCGGCGTCGGCGGTTACCGCTTCTCCGTCGCCTGGCCGCGCATCCAGCCGGACGGCCGCGGCCCGGCCGACCCGCGCGGCCTCGACTTCTACGGCAGGCTCGTCGACTCCCTGCTGGAGAAGGGCATCCAGCCCGCGCTCACGCTCTACCACTGGGATCTCCCCCAGGCGCTGGAGGACCGGGGCGGCTGGCGCAGCCGGGACACCGCGTTCCGCTTCGCCGAGTACGCACAACTGGTGAGCGAGGCACTCGGCGACCGGGTGAAGTTCTGGGGCACCCTCAACGAACCGTGGTGCGCGGCCTTCCTGGGCTACGGCAACGGCATCCACGCGCCCGGCGCAGTCGACCCGGCCGGCTCGCTGCGCGCCGCCCACCACCTGCTGCTCGGCCACGGTCTCGCGGTCCCCGCCATCCGCGCGTCGGCGGCACCGGACGCGGAAGTCGGCATCACGCTCAACTTCTATCCGGTGGACGCCGATTCCGGGAGCACCGCGGACCTGGACGCCGCGCACCGCATCGACCTGCTGCAGAACCGCCTCTTCCTGGACCCGGTGGTCGAGGGCTCGTACCCGGCGGACGTGCGGGAGCACTTCGAGCGGGTGTGCGGCACCGGCCACATCGAGACGGCCGACGAGAAGATCATCGGCGCGCCGGTCGACTTCCTCGGCGTCAACTACTACACCTCCTACCGGGTCGCCGGAGGCGGCGAGCCGGACGGGCCCTCCCCCTGGCCCGGGGCGGAGGACGTGCGCTTCATCGACCGCGGGCTCCCCCGGACCGGTATCGGCTGGGAGATCGACGAGGACGGTCTGCGCCGCCAGCTCGTACGCATCCACCGGGACCACCCGGGGCTGAAGATGTACATCACCGAGAACGGCGCCGCCTTCGACGACACCGTCGAGGCCGACGGCCGGATCGAGGACGCGGACCGCGCCGCGTACATCGAGGGGCATCTGCGGGCCGTGCACCGGGCCATCGAAGAGGGTGCCGACGTCCGGGGCTACTTCCTCTGGTCGCTGCTCGACAACTTCGAGTGGGCCGAGGGATACGGGATGCGCTTCGGCGTCGTCCGCGTGGACTTCGAGTCCCAGCAGCGCACCCCCAAGCGCAGCGCCCTCTGGTACGGCAGCGTTGCCCTCGCCAACGCGCTCCCCGACTGACGACGGCGAGACCCCGTGACGAGGCCGCCCCCGCACGAGGGGGCGGGGGCGGTCCTCACGGGGCGTCGTAGAACGCGGTTCGGCCAGAAGGCTCAGGGCCGGCGCCAGGAGTCGTCCTGGAGATGGGAGCCCGCCATGGGCCCCATGCGCAGCATCCCGCCGTCGATCGACCACGACGCCCCCGTCACGTATCCGGCGTCCGGACCCGCGAGGAAGGCGATCACCGCGGCGACCTCCCGCGCGTCGCCGGGACGGCGCATCGGGATGCCGGGGCGCTCCGCGGCCCTGGGGTCCTCGTCCTCCTGGCCGGTCATGGGCGTCGCGATCTCCCCCGGTGCGACGGAGTTGACGGTGATGCCGTGTTCGGCGAGCTCGAGCGCCATCACCTGGGTGAGCAGACCGAGACCACCCTTGGCCGCACAGTACGGCGCGGCGCCGACCCGCGGCTGGTGCTCGTGGACGGAGGTGACGTTGACGATCCGGCCGCCCTCCCCCTGGCCGATCATCCGGCGGGCCGCCCGCTGGCCGCACAGGAACGGGCCGACGAGGTCCACGTCGAGGACCTGACGGACCGTGCGGAGGTCCAGATCGAGAAAGGGGGTGGCGGTGCCGGTGCCCGCGTTGTTGACGAGCACGTCGAGCCGGCCCAGTTCGCCGGCGAGCCGGTCGATGACGTCCGCGGCGTCCGGGAGGACGGTGAGGTCCATGTGGGCGACGGCCGCACGCCGCCCGTGGGCGCGCACCTCCTCCGCCGTGGCCTCGGCACCCTCTCGATCCGTGTGGAAGGTGATCCCGACGTCCATACCGGTTGCGGCGAGCCGGACGGCCGTGGCCCGCCCGATGCCGGAGTCCGAGCCGGTGACGACGGCGACCCGGGCCTGCCCGTCCCGTCCCGGGCCCGCGGGGCTCACGGCCATGAGGGCTCCTTCCTCGGCACGACGACCAGCTCGGAGACGGCGCTGGTGTCCGGGACGGACAGGGCGTAGAGGACCGTGTCTGCGACGATGTCCGGGCTCTGCAGCATGCCGAGGTCGGCGTCCGGGAAGCGCTCGAGAATGAAGGGGGTGGCCATGCCGCCCGCGATGACGCCGGTGACACCGATCCCCGGGCAGTCGCGCTGTGCCTCCTGGAAGAGCGTGTGGGTGAACGCGCGCAGACCGGACTTGCCGGCGGCGTACGGCCCCGCCTCCGGCCACGTGCGGTTCGCGGCGGTGGAGAGGATGTTGACGATGTGGCCGCCGCCGCGGGCGACCATCCGGCGGTAGCTCTCGAGGCAGAGGAACATCGGCCCGAGCAGGTTGGTGGTGACCACCCGGGTCACCTCCGTCGCCGTCAGGTGCTCGATCGGCTTGGAGACGTCGACGGCCGCGTTGTTGACGAGGACGTCGATGTGACCGCCGTCCTCCTCCAGCTCCCGGAAGACGTCGGCGACCGCGTCCGCGTCCCGTACGTCCATCGCCACGAAGTCCGCTTTGCCTCCGTCTGCCGCGACCTGTTCGCACAGCTCCTCCGCCAGGTCCCGGCGTACGTCCGCGACCAGCACGGACGCGCCGGCGCCCGCGAGTCTGCGGGTGATGGAGGCTCCCAGCCCACGCGCACCGCCGGTCACCAGGGCCTGCCTGCCGTCGAGGTCCACCTGCACTCCGCCGTTCAATGCTCTGCCTTCCTTCGGGGCCTTCGTGCGTTCTCACTGTGACCCGCGCAACTGGGGACGGCACTTGGGGCAGGGGCCGTCCGGCCGGTTGCGGTACCTGTGAGCAAGCCCACCAGGAGTGCTCGATCCCAGTCGGCACAAGGGTTCGGGTACCCGGCGAGGTATCGGCAGCGCCCGGGGGAGGCACGTGTCGGGAGCCGTCTGCCACGATGGTCAGCGCCATCGAAGGTGGAGCGGCCGTGCAGTGCAGCCGGCGTCGCAGGCTTCCACCGCGTTCCGCCACATGGGTCCCTCGGGGGCTCGTCACCCCGAGTGATCTCATCGTGCCTGCTTCCTCCTCCGCTGCCCCCGCCGCCGCCCCTGCCGGCCGCCTCGCACGTCGCTTCCTGGGCGGCACCTCTCCTTGGCGCTGCTTCGGGTACCCGAGCATGCGCTGGTGGTCCGTCGCGAACTTCGTTTCCAACGCCGGTACTTGGATGCAGCTCACCGTGCAGAACCTGCTGGTGCTCCAGATCACCGGGTCGGCCGCAGCGACCGGACTGTCGATGTCGGTGCAGGCTGCGCCCGGACTGCTGATGAGCCTGGTGGGCGGTGCCGCCGTCGACCGCCGGCCCCGCAAACTGACCGCCGCGGTGACCCAGGCGCTGCTCGGCGCCGTCGCCTTCCTGACGGCGTTCCTCGTGGCGACGGACCAGCTGAACCTCGGCGTCCTGATGGCGCTGGCCGCGGTGACGGGCGTCATCGCCACCGTCGACGGCCCGGCCTGCGCCCTGCTCGGCAACGAGCTCGTCCGTACCGAGGACGTGCCCTCCGCGATCGGTGTCGGCTCACTGGTGCACAACGCGGGCCGACTGGCGGGCGCGGCGCTCGCCGGTGTGACCGTCGGCTTCTTCGGTACGGCCGCCGCCTACGCGGCCAACGGTGTCTCGTTCCTGGAGCGACCGGCAGTGCCGGTGCGCGGCCTCGCTTGCAAGTGCTTCGTTCATGCCGGCCGGGGGCGTGCCGCGCGTCCCGGGGACGCCTGGCGTTCCCGCACCTCCTTCGAACGTCGGTGCTGCGCGGTCTCGTTGGCGATCGGCGGTTCGCCGGCGGGTCACATCACCTCGGTCACCCACGCCCCTCCGGGGGCCCTCTGCGGTGCGGGCCTCGCGGCGAGCACACCGAAGTACACGGCCTCGGTGGCGGCGGCGACCTTCGTCCAGCCGTACCTGCCGAGCACCCGTCGCCGTCCCGCCTCTCCGCATGCCTCCCGCGCCGCCGGATCGGCGAGCAGCCCGGCGACGGCCCGGGCGAGCGCGTCCGGGTCACGGGGCGGCACGAGCCGCCCGGTGGCGGGATCCGCGACGGTGTCGAGGTGACCGCCGACGGCGGTGGCGACGACGGGCCTGCCGCAGGCCATCGCCTCCAACGGAACGATTCCGAACGGCTCGTAGTCTCCGGGGCAGAGCACCACGTCGGCGCTGCGCAGCAGCGGTGCGACATCCCCGCCGGGGACCGCTCCGGTGAAGCGGACCCGGTCGGCGACGCCGAGGCCGTGCGCGAGGTCGCGCAGGCGGCGCACCTCGGGGTCGTCGTCGAGCCTCGCGGCCGACGGCCCGCCGACCACGAGCAGTTCGACGCCGGGCAGCCGGGTCAGCGCGGTGACGGAGACGGCCGCGCCCTTGCGAGGGACCACCCGGCCGATCTGGACGAGTCGGTGGCGGTACGCGCCGCGCGCGGCGGCCGGCCCGTGCGGGGTGAACGCGTCGGTGTCCACGCCGCACGGCACGACGTCCACCCGCTCGGCCGGCAGGCCCATGGCGGTGAGCTCGGCGACCTCGTCGCGACAGGTGGCGATGATCCGGTCGCAGCCGACACCGACCTCCTTCTCGCAGGCGATCCGGGCCGGCGGGCTGGTGTCCGCGTGCCGCTGGTGGCGCCGCTTCACGGTCCCGAGCGCGTGGTACGTGTGCACCAGCGGCAGTTCCAGTTCGCGTACGGCGTGCAGCGAGGCGAGACCCGACATCCAGAAGTGCGAATGCACCACGTCCGGCGGGCCGTTCTGCCACTCGCGCGCCAGGTGGCGGCCGAAGCCGAGCATGTGGGGCAGGAGTTCGTCCTTCAAGATCGCCTCCGGCGGGCCGGCGGGCACATGGCGGACGTCGACACCGGCCCTCAGCGGCACCAGGTCGGGCAGGTCCCGCGCGTCGCGCCGGGTATAGACGGTGACCCGGTGGCCTCGGTCGGCGAGTGCGCCCGCCAGGCGCGCGACGTGGACGTTCTGGCCGCCCGCGTCCACCCCGCCGAGTGCGGCCAGCGGGCTCGCGTGCTCGGACACGAGCGCGATGGACAGCGCTTCCGTGCCGATGAGATCGCGGTCGGTCATGAGCACACCTCCGTCATCAGGCGCTCCCAGTCGTCGAGGAAGCGTTTGAGTCCGTAGCGCCGCAGCGCCGCCTGGCGGGCTCGGGCGCCGTCCTGTGCTGCGGCCTCCGGTTCGTGCAGGTACCGGCGGGCGGCGGCGGCGAGGACCTCGGGGCGGGTCGACAGGGTCCCGGTGCCCTCGGGGACCGCCTCGACGGCCTCCGTGGTGGCGAGGGCGACGACCGGCATGCCGAGGTGCATGGCCTCCAGAAGCGACAGGCCCAGGGAGGTCCAGCGGACCGGATGCAGATAGAGCCGGCGCTCGGCCATGGCACCGTGCAGCTGCTGCTGGGGCAGATCGGCGGCGCGGCAGCGTTCCTCCGGCAGGCCGAGGTGTTCGGCGAGCCCTTCCGTGCCCATGCCGAAGACGTCGAGCGGTGCGGCCTGCGCGAGTGCGGGCAGCAGGTCGGTCCCGGTGTACCGGCCGCGCCGTACGGGCTCGTTGACCACGACCGCCGCGCGCTCCAGCCGGCCGGTGTAGAGGTGGCCGGGGTCGACGATGCCGTGCTCGACGACCTCCGTGCGGGTGGACCCGTTGTCCCAGAACAGCCGGTTGAAGTGCGTGACGTGGACCAGGGTGAGGTCGTCGCGGTCCGCGCAGGGGTGCCGGGTGCCCGGCACGTCGCCGTCCGGCGCGTTGTGTTCGAGGTAGACCGCCGGCACGTCGCGGCCGGGGCGCCTGCCGCCGAGCCATCGCTCGGCGAGTGCCGCCTCGTGCGGCCGCTGCAGGACGACCAGGTCGACGGCGGTGTCGCGCAGCTGCTCCGGCGTCACCTCGCGTACCGCGTCGGGCCAGGAGAAGGTGCGGGCACGGCCGAGGCCGTCGGGGCCGCGGGCCGGGGTGACCGGGACGAGATACGTGTGCGGGCCCTGCACGAACGCCGTCGTCCAGGAGCCGTGCACATGCCACAGCAGGATGTTCATCGTCACGCTCCTCGCTCCTTACGTCTCGGCCGCATCAGAGCCGAGGGCCGCCACGGCGGCGAGCACCTCGGCGTTGCCGATGCCGTCGAGGCAGGGGTGCCCCGGGACGGGACAGCTGCGGGCCCTGCTGCCGGCGCACTGTGCGTGCTGGTCGCCCAGCAGCACGTGCGGCACGTTGTAGGGGCGCCAGCGCTCGACCGGCACCACGGGGGCGAAAAGGCAGACGACCGGCGTGCCGACGGCGGCGGCCAGATGGCCGGGCCCGGTGTTGCCGACCACGGCGACCCGCGCGCCGGCCAGGACACCGGCCAGCTGGTGCAGGTCCGTCGCACCGCCGAGGTCGAGCGCGTGGTCGGCCGCCACCGCGCCGGTCAGGTCCTTCTCCGCCCGGCCGCCGGTCACCACGACCCGGTGCCCGGCCGCCGACAGGGCGGCCGCGGCGCGTGCGGCCCGGTCGGCGCTCCAGGCGCGGGCGGGGACGGCGGCGCCCGGGTGCAGTACGACGTACGGCTCGGGTCCGGTCAGGTGCGTGGTCGCGGGCGGTGCGGAGATCCGCAGCGAGCCGTCGTCGCCGGGCGGCAGGGCGAAGCCCGAGTCCAGGGCGAGGTCGAGAGCGGCCAGGGCCTCGTGGCGGTGCGGCTGTCGGCAGTGCCTCAGGTCCAGCAGCGCGCCGGGGTAGTCCTCGCTGTCGGCGGCGGTCCAGCCCACGCCGGCGAGCTTCAGCAGCAGCGCGATCGGCAGCGGGCTCTGGTGGTACGACACCAGGACCAGAGCCCGGTCGTACCGTCCGGCGCGCAGCGTCTCGAGCAGCCGCTCGGTCTGCTCGTACGACACCGGCGCGGGTTCGAGGCCGACCCACGGCGCGTCGTGGACCAGCACCTCGTCCACCCCGGGCAGCAGCTGCGCCGCGTGCACTCCGTGCGGGCCGCAGAGCAGGGCCGTGTGCGAGGAGCCGGCGGCGACGGCCCGCACGGCGGGGCCGGCGAGGAGCACGTCACCGGCGCTGTCGAGCCGCACCACCAGGGTTCTGGGCCGCCTGCTCATCGCCCCTCCTCCACCACGACGCCGTTGCCGGGCCGCACCGGGGCGGCCGTGTCCGGCGCCGCCGTCCCGGGCGTACCGCCACCGGAGGCACCGGCCGGTACGGCGACCACGGGGTCACGCACGGCGGTCGGTGCGGCGATCGCCGCACCGGGGCCGCCGGCGGCGCGGACGGTGTGTGTCGCAGCCGTCGCGCGGCCGGGCCGGGGCGGGGCGGACGCCGGCCCCGGCTGCGTACCGCCGCGGGATAGCGGGGGGGCCGCCGGGACGCCGCCGACCGGGGGGGGGGGCGCGAACCTGGGGGGCGCCCCCCGCCAGTCCCCTGGCGCGTCGGGCGCCGCCGCCAAGGACATCGGCAAGGGGACCGGGG
>NZ_JBEZKP010000093.1:0-12322 GCF_040706335.1 Streptomyces sp. NPDC048389
AAGCGTCGCAACTCGCGCGAAGCGCGGTGAGGAAAGCAGTCCCGGACACGACCACCGGAGCGGCACCCGGACGCCAGGCGGACAGGACCGGGCCAAGTCCGGCAACGTCACTCCGGCCCACCGGGTCCCGCCCGGACGCGCGGCAACCGGACGCCAGGCGGACAGGACTGGGCAAGTCCCGGGAACGCACCCCGGGCCCCGCCAGGCCCCGCACGGGGACGTGACCGGGCCAGCCCCGGCAACGTCACCCCGGCCCACCGGGCCCCGCCCGGACGCCGAGCGACACGGACCGGGCCACACCCGGGAACGCACGCCGGGCCCCGTACGGGGACGTGACCGGACCGGGCCACACCCGGGAACGCACGCCGGGCCCCGTACGGGGAGGTGACCGGACCGGGCCACGCTCGGCAACGTCACCCGGGTCCACCGGGCCTGCCCGGACGCGCGGGGCCCGCCCGAGGGCTACGTGCGGAGGTGGGACGCGCCGTTGAGGTCCAGGATCGTGCCCGACGACCACTCCGCCTCGGGAGACGCCAGCCACCGGACCGCCGACGCGATCTCGTCCGCCGAGGCGACCCGGCCGAAGGGGCTCTGGGCGCGGATCGCGTCGCCCTCGGGGCCGGTCAGGCGGTCCGCGACGCGTTCCGTGTCGAAGAACCCCGGGGCGACCGACGCGACGCCGATGCCATAGGGCGCGAGGGACACCGCCAGTGACTGGCCCAGCGCGTGGACCGCCGCCTTCGTCGCGCCGTACGCGGGATGGTCGGGCTCGCCCCGGAACGCCCCGCGTGAGCCGATGTTGACGATCCGGCCGCTCTTTCCGTCCGCGATCATGCGCCGCGCGGCGAGGTGGCTGAGATGCGCCGTGGCGAGCAGGTTCACGGAGACGTGCCGCTGCCACATTTCGGCCCACTCGTCGTACGGCGTCTCCGCGAGCGGGTGCCGCTCGTTGACGGCCGCGTTGTTGACGAGGATGTCGATGCCCCCGAGGCCGGCGAAGGCCCGGTCGGCGACGCCGGCCGCCCCCGGCGCGTCGGTGAGGTCGCCACTCACCAGCACATGTCCCGTCCCGGGCAGCGCGTCGAGGGTGCGGCGGGCGTCGTCCTCACGGGTGCCGTAGTGCACGGCGACCCGGTCGCCGTTCACGGCGAAGGCGTGGGCGACGGCGCGGCCGAGTCCCCGGGACGCTCCGGTGATCAGGACGCGGCGTCCGGTGCTGGGCAGATTCATGACAGCGACGGCCTCTTCCGTTGTCGTGCGGCGTTCACGTGCCGTTTATACGCGGCCAGGAAGGTGTGGCACACAGCACCCCGCCCGGACGCGCCCTTCGGGAGGAAGGCGCCGAGGACTCCGCGCTCACCGGCGGGCATGGCTCTCACCGGGGCCGTCGGCGCGCTCGCCCCGACCCCGCCGGCCGCGCTGTCGGCAGCGGCCGTACGTGCCCGACCGCCCGTAACGCGCTGAACGTGGGGCCGGGGAGGACCCCGGTCCCAGCGAGTTCAGCGGTGCCGTGTTGCCGCCGACGGCCAATATCCTGTGGGTCAGTGTTTGGGCACCGTGCGTCATGTCGCGATCGCCGGGCCGTGGAAGCGCCACGGAAACCGGCCCTGACGGATCCACTGCGAAGCATCAGGGCGTGGCGTGGTGCGGGGCCGGGGGCGCATACTGAGGGCAATGACAAAGTCAGCCGGTTCCCGGCGCCA
This sequence comes from Streptomyces sp. NPDC048389, assembly GCF_040706335.1. Classification (NCBI taxonomy): domain Bacteria; kingdom Bacillati; phylum Actinomycetota; class Actinomycetes; order Kitasatosporales; family Streptomycetaceae; genus Streptomyces; species Streptomyces sp. NPDC048389. The sequence goes on from NZ_JBEZKP010000093.1 coordinate 1,704, forward strand.
CCTGCCGTCCAGCCCCTTCAACCGTCCGTCCCTGGAAGAGCCGCCGATCGAGTGTTACGAAGCGGGCGACAGGGTGTCCCACGACCAGTTCGGTCTGGGGAGAGTCCTCGCTGTGGAGGGGGACAACGCTGCTGTGCTTGTCGACTTCTCCGGCAGGCAGGGCCGCATCCTCAGTCCGTTTTCCAAACTGGCCAAACTCTGAGAACGTCCCGTTTGAACAGTCCCTCCGCCGGGGGCGCCCGCCACAACCGTGACGGGCGCCCCCGGCGGACCTCTTTTCAGAGCGCCTGTGCGGCGGGCTTGACCATGCCGCGCACGGTGCGCGACTTCACGAAGTCGCCCATTGCGGTCATCTCCCACTCGCCGGAGAACTGCTTGATCAGCTTGGCCATGATCACACCGGTCTGCGGTTCGGCGCCGGTGAGGTCGAAGCGGACCAGCTCCTCGCCCGTGGTGGCGTCGATGAGACGGCAGTACGCCTTGGCGACCTCGGTGAACTTCTGGCCGGAGAAGGAGTTGACCGTGAAGACCAGGCCCGTCGCGTCCGCCGGCAGCCGGCCGAGGTCCACGACGATGACCTCGTCGTCGCCCGCCCCCTCGCCGGTGAGATTGTCGCCCGAGTGCTTGATGGAGCCGCCCAGGATGGTCAGCTTTCCGAAGTAGCAGCTGTCCAGGTGGTTGCGGCTCGGGCCGTAGGCGATGACCGAGGCGTCGAGGTCGATGTCCTTGCCGCGGAAGGCGGGCTCCCAGCCGAGGCCCATCTTGACCTGGGAGAGCAGCGGACGGCCGCCCTTGACCAGGGAGACCGTCTGGTTCTTCTGCAGGTTCACCCGGCCCTTGTCCAGGTTGATCTTGCCCGTGGCGGCCGGAGCGGCGGCCGGGGCCGCCGGGGGAGCGGCGGGCGGCGGCGGGGCGGAGACCGTCCGCGGGTCGGTGGGCGGCGCGGCGGTGACGGGAGGGGCGGCCGGGGCGGCGGCGGGCTCCTCGTCGACGGAGACACCGAAGTCCGTGGCGATGCCCGCCAGGCCGTTCGCGTAGCCCTGGCCGACCGCACGGGCCTTCCACGCGCCGTTGCGCAGATAGACCTCGACGACGACCAGTGCGGTCTCGGAGCCGAGCTGCGGCGGGGTGAAGGTGGCGATCGCACTGCCGTCGTCACTGTTGCGGATGGTGGCCGTGGGCTCGACGCCCTGGAAGGTGCGGCCCGCCGCGTCCGGGCTGGCCGTCACGACGATCCTCTCGATACCGGGCGGCACGGCCGCGGTGTCGATCAGGATCGCGTCGGGTGCCGTGCCGCCGCCGGAGCGGTAGGTGACGCCCGGGCCCTGGGGCTGGTTGTAGAAGATGAAGTCGTCGTCGGAGCGCACCTTGCCGTCGGCGGTGAGCAGCAGGCCCGATACGTCGAGCCGCACCGGAGCGGCGACGTCCACCGCCACGCGCGCGGTGGTCAGAGGGATGTTCGAGCCGGGGGTCATAGCTGTCATGACTGGGGTAACGAGCGAGTCCGCTTTACCGTTCCCTTACTCTTGTCACCTGTTGCGGGGATGATTTCGCGCCAGGCGCTCATTGCCGAATTTGTACGCCCCGGTCCACCGTGCCATCACCAGTTGGGCGTCCCCCGACTCGACCTCTCCGAGGAACTTCTTTGCGCGTGCGCCGCGCAGCGTCCCCGCCGTGCGGCCGCGGTGGGTGATGGTGACCGTGCCGTCGCCGAGCTGTGTGCAACCGAACCCGAAGGGTTTCGCCATGGCCGCCGTCTTCGCGGCCGGGTGACCGTACGGCACGTGGTTTTCGCCGGAGGGCGGTGCGCCGGGGAGGGTGCGCGCGGGCCGGGAGGCGGGGTCGTCAGTGCGGCCACCGCGGCGGGTCGGTGGTGAAGTGGCCGCCGAGGTGGGCGTGGGCCGGGTTCCGGGGGTCGAGTTCGCCGTGCTCGGCGAGGAGCTTCGCCGCGTACTGCTCGGAGTCGTCCTGCGGTTCGTAGCCGAGCGCCCGTGCGCCGGTCAGGTCCCACCACAGCCGGGTGTTGGCCGAGGAGCCGTAGACGATGGAGTGGCCGACGTCCTCGGCGGTCAGGGCGGCGTGGAAGAGCCGGGCGCCGTCGCCGGGGCTCATCCAGACGGAGAGCATCCGCACCGAGGTGGGTTCCGTGAAGCAGGAGCCGATACGGACGGACACGGTCTCAAGTCCGTGCCGGTCCCAGTACAGCTGCGCCAGGTCCTCGCCGAAGCACTTGGAGAGGCCGTAGAGGGTGTCGGGCCGGTGGCGGGTCTCCACCGGGATCAGGTCCCCGGGGGCGATGGGCGCTTCGCCGTCCGGACGCGGGACGAAGCCGACGGCGTGGTTGCTGGAGGCGAAGACCACCCGCCGCACGCCCTCCTCACGTGCGGCCTCGTACAGGTTGTACGTCCCCTCGATGTTGGCGCGGAGGATCTTGTCGAACGATGCCTCCAGCGAGATGCCCGCGAGGTGGATGATCGCGTCGACTCCCCGTACGGCCTCGCGCAGGGCGGTCCGATCGGCGAGGTCGGCGGTGATCGCGTCCGGCTCGCCCTCGACGGGGACGGCGTCGAAGAGCCGGAGGTCGTGGCCGTACGCGGGCAGCAGAGCGCGCATCAGGGTGCCGAGTCCGCCGGCTGCGCCGGTGAGCAGAACGGAACGGGCAGCGGGCATGGGTGGATCCCCTCGAAATGCTCAGGTCCATAGATGGCATTCACATGCATGGACACGCTAAGGAGCGGTCCCGTCGGCGTCAAGTGTCCTGTGCATCGGTCGGCTCCGCACCTGAGATGCGGGTTTCCGTCTTGACCCCTGCGAGGTGGCTGCCATAACGTGGCCGAAGTTCAGAGGTGTGGACATCGATCGTCATCGTGCACGGGCTCGATGTCCGGGGCACGGCCCCAGGGAGCGCCCGTGACCTCAGTTCCGCTCGCAGCCCGGCTCACCCGGGCCCAGGGACCACTGTTCTTCCCCGTCACCGCGTACGGGCCTGACGGCGGTCTCGACCTCGAAGCCTTCCACGCGCGTGTACGAGGGGGCGTCGCCGCCGCCTTCGCCCCGGACATCGCCCTCGCCTTCCACCGGGTGCTCGGCGCCGGCGACGACAAGACGGTGAACCGTCTCCTCGACGGCTTCTTCGTGCCGCTCGTCGCGCTCCGCGACGAAGGCCGGCGATACGCCGTGTCGCTCGTCAAGGCGGGCGTACGGCTCGGAGGTCTGGCCGTGGGCTGTGTGCGGCCACCGCTGACCGAACCCGCCGACCGGCACATCGAGGCGCCGCCGGCGCTGATCGAGAAGGGCCGGGCGCTGCTGAAGGAGGGCATGTGAAGGCCGCCGCCTTCCTGTACCCGTGGGACGTCGTGGGCGACCCGGACGCGGCCGCCCGTATCGCGGACCTCGGTGTACGACAGGTCACCCTCGCCTCCGCCTACCACTCCACACGCGCCCTGACGCCGCGTCACCCACGCCACCGGATCGTCACCGCCGAGCACGCCGCGGTGCTCTACCCGCCCGGTGCGGCCCGCTGGGCGGGACGCGAGCTGCGGCCGTACGCGGCGGGGGAGTGGGCGCCGGGCGACGCCTACGGCGAGGCGGCGGCCGCGCTGGAGGCCGCCGGGCTCGACGTCCACAGCTGGGTCGTGCTCGCGCACAACTCCCGTATGGGCGCCGAGCACCCGGCCACCTCGGTCGTCAACGCCTACGGCGACCGCTACCCCTGGGCGCCCTGCGTCGCACAGCCCGCGGTGCGGGAGTACCTGGTGTCACTCGCGGCGGAGGCGGCGGTCCGGCCGGGGGCGCGCGGCACGGAGCTGGAGTCCTGCGGTTGGTACGGCGCGGCCCATCTGCACGCCCATGACAAGATCGCGGGCGTCGCTCTCGACGACGCGGCGCAGTACCTGATGTCCCTCTGCTTCTGCCCGGCCTGCCGGGAGGGGTACCGGACCCGGGACGTGGACCCCGGCCGGCTCGCGGCTTCGGTGCGCGACGCGCTGGAACCGGTCTGGCACGGGCACGGCGCGCCCGTGCGGCCGCTCGAAGGGCACCTGGCAAAGGCGGTACTGGAGTTCCGTACGCGCACGGCCCGCACGCTCCAGGAGGCGGCGGTCGCTGCGGTGCGGGCCGCGGCCCCGGAGGGCTTCCAGGTGCTGTTGCACGCGGACCCCGAGGCCCACCACTGCGGCGCGAACGCCGGTGTGGACCCCGCGCACATCCTGTCGGTCGCCGACGGCGTGGTCGTGCCGTGTGCGGGCGGGCCGCAGCTGCTGGAGCCGTTCGCGGCGCACGCGACGGACCGGACGGTGCTCGCCGCGAACTTCACGGTCGTGACCGGCATGGGCGGCGCACCCGCGGCGTTCGCGGCGGCGGCCGCGAAGGCCGCCTCCCTCGGCGCGACGGAGCTGCGCCTCTACCACGCGGGCCTGGCCTCGGACGCGGACCTGGCCCTGCTCCGCCCCGCCCTGCCGTAGCCCCTGCGCACCGTCGTTCGCCGTCGCGCCGCAGCCGTCGCCGTCGTCCCGGGGGCCGCCCGGGGCGACGGGCCGGCCCCTACTCGAGCGCCGCCTCCATCATCCGCTGAGCCACCGGCGCGGCCAGTCCGTTGCCGCTGACCTCCGAGCGCTCCGCGCCCGAGTCCTCTATCAGCACCGCGACGGCGACCTCCTTTCCGGTGCCCGGGTCCTTGGCGTACGAGGTGAACCAGGCGTACGGCGTCCTGCTGTTGTTCTCGCCGTGCTGGGCGGTGCCCGTCTTGCCGCCGACCTCCAGCCCGGGGATCCGCGCGTTCGATCCCGTACCCTCCTCGACCACCGTCACCATCGCGCTGCGCAGCTGCTCGGCGGTGCCCGGCGACATGATCCGTTTCGAGCCGGCGCCGTCGTAGGACTCGAGCGTGTCGCCGTCCGCGGAGACCACCTCGGAGACCATGTGCGGTGACACCAGGAGGCCGTCTCCCGCGATGGCCGCCGACACCAGGGACATCTGCAGCACGGTCGCGGTCACATCGAACTGGCCGATCCCCGTCAGCGCGGTGGACGACGCGTTCATCCCGGACGGGTAGACACTCGCGGAGGCCCGGACCGGCACATCCTGCTTCTCGTCGTTGAAGCCGAACTTCTCCGCCGTCGCCCGCAGTTTGTCCTGTCCGAGGTCGACGGCCATCTTGCCGAAGACGTTGTTGCACGAGTACTGGAGCGCGGTCCTGATCGTGGCGTTCTCGCAGGGCGCGGACGGGTTCTCGTTCTCCAGGTCGGTGACCGTGCCCGGCAGCCGGTACGGGTCGGGGCTGTCGGTCCGCTCGTCGACGGACCGGTACAGGCCGTCCTCCAGCGCGGCGGCCGCCACGACCAGCTTGAATGTCGAGCCCGGCGGCAGCGGCTGCCGCAGCGCCCGGTTGAGCAGCGGCTTGTCCTCGTCGTCGAGCAGCTTCCGCCAGGCGTCGCCGTCCGCCGTCCCGCTGATCTTCGACGGGTCGTACGACGGGGTGCTGACCATGGCGAGGATCTCCCCGGTCTTCGGGTCGACGGCGACGGCGGCTCCCTTGTCGTCGCCGAGCGCCTCGAAGCCGGCCTTCTGGACCGCGGGGTCGATCGTCGTCACCACGTCACCCGGGTCCTGCTGCTCGCGGGTGAGCGTGTCGAGCGGGTTCTTCAGCCGGAGGTCGGTGCCGTCGAGGACGCCGGAGTAGATGCCCTCGAGCTGGGTCGCCCCGTACGCCTGCGAGCTGTATCCGGTGACAGCCGCGTACAGCGGGCCGTCGGTGTAGCTGCGCTTGTAGGCCAGGTCGCCTCCCTGCGTCCTCTTCGAGCCGGTGACCGCAGAACCGGCCACGACGATGTCGCCGAGCGGCTGCGCGTACTGCGCGATCACGTTCCGCCGGTTGTGGTCGTTGTCCGCGAGGGCCGTCGTCTCGTACGCCTGCACCCAGGTCGCCCGCACCAGAAGCGCGAGGACCAGCAGCAGACTGAAGACGGCGGCACGTCTGATCGTCTTGTTCATCCCGCATGAGGGACGAGCGGCGGGCCGCGGGCCGTTCCCGTACGCCCGTTTTCTCAGGACTTCCTCATCCGCCCCGTCAAGCGGCAGAGGGCCCCGGTCGCTCCCCGGTCAGCGGGGCGAGACGAATCCCGATTCGTACGCCGCGATCACCGCCTGGGTGCGGTCCCGTGCCCCGGTCTTGGCGAGCACCGCCGCGACGTGGGTCTTCGTCGTCGCCGGGCCCACGCCCATCCGGCCGGCGATCTCCGCGTTGGTCAGCCCGGTGGCCATCAGCCGCAGGACCTCCGCCTCCCGCTCGGTCAGCCGTGCCGCCCACCGCGGCGCGGCAGAGGGCCGGCTGCGGCCGTACGCGGCGGCGAGTGAGCGCACGGCCGACGGGAACAGCAGCGAGTCGCTGCGGGCGACCAGCCGCACCGCCTGCACCAGCTCCTCGGCCGCCGCCCGCTTGAGCAGGAAGCCGGCCGCTCCCGCACACAGCGCGTCGTACACGTACGAGTCGTTCTCGAACGTCGTCACGACCACGATCCGCGGCGGTTCCTCCATGGTGGCGAGAATCTGCTCCGTGGCCCGGATACCGTCGACCTCCGGCATCCGGACGTCCATCAGCACCACGTCCGGCCGCACCTCCCGCACCACCGAGACGGCCTCCGCGCCCGTCGCCGCCTCGCCGACCACCTCCAGACCGGGCTCCGCGTCGAGGATCACCCGCAGCGCGGTGCGGACCATGCGCTCGTCGTCGGCGACGGCGATCCGGACCGTGCTCACCGGCGCCCCTCCAGCGGCAGCCTGGCGGACAGCCGCCAGACACCCTCGTGCGCCCCTGCCTCCGAGCGGCCACCGAGCAGTACGGCCCGCTCGGCCATGCCGCGCAGACCGCGGCCGCCTCCTGGGCGCACCACCGGGGCGCATTCGGGCAGCGGGTTCTCCATCCTGATCTCCAACCCCTCGTCTCCTGCGGCGATCCACAGTGTCACCGATGAAGCCCCGGCATGGCGAAGGGCGTTGCTCAGCCCCTCCTGGACAATCCGGTACGCCTCGCGGGAGACCGGCGCCGCCACGGCCGTGAGCGCCCCCTCCGTGTGCAGCGACACCGGGACGCCGCTGCGGGACAGCAGCCCGTCCAGCCCTTGGAGCGTCGGGCCGCCGGGACTCGCCCCGCCGTCGCCGTCCTGACGCAGCAGGCCCAGCACGGCGTCCAGTTCGCCCACCGTGCGCCGGGTGGTCTCCTCGATCGCGGCCAGCGCCTCCCGCACGAACTCGGCGTCGCCGGCCCGCTCGCTGTCCAGCACCCTGCGGGCCGCGCCCGCTTGGAGGGCGACGGCGGACAGCGCGTGACCCACCGAATCGTGCAGCTCGCGGGCGAGGCGGTTGCGCTCCGCCAGCTCCGTCGCCCGGCGCTCCGCCGCGGCGAGCCGGTCGCCCGGGGTGGGCCCCAGCAGCGCCTGCGCCTGGCGGGCCAGCAGTGCCCCGGCGGCGGCGGACACGGCCGCGAGAGCCAGCAGCATCGCGGCCCCGGTGAGCGGCGCGAGCACGGACGACCAGACGGAGGAACCGAGCCGCAGATAGCCCCGGACCCCCGGGAGGACAGGGGCGACGAGCAGCGCGACGGCGAACGGCGACACGGCGAGGGACGCACCGCTGACCAGCGCCCCGACCCCCATGTGCAGGGTGCACCAGCCCGCTGTGCGCACCCGTCCGGCCCGGGTCCGCGCATGCCCGTCGGCGAGCCGCTCGCCGGGCACCCCGCACAGTGCGCGCGCGACGCCCACCGACAGCGGCCTGGCCGTCGGGAACAGACCGGCGAGCGCCGCGAGCGGCAGAGCGACGCCGTACGCGCCGAAGGCAAGCGCCGGAGAGCGGTGCCACATGTCCTGCTCGCCCGACAGCGGACCCAGGAACACCACGCCGACCAGCCAGAACGGCATCAACAGCGCGCCGCCGAGCACCAGATGGACCCAGCGCAGTCTCGCCCGCCGGCCGAACAGCGCCCGGCCGGCGGTCCGCAGGCGCAGACCGGACACCGTCATGCGCCGCGCCTGCGCAGCAAGGAAGCCACGGCGCAGCTGAGCAGCAGACCGGAGATCATTTCCACGGCATAGGTGAGTGCCGGCAGTGCGGAGGGGCCCTGCGCACTGCCGGACTCGGGCAGGAGGGCGGCGAGCAGCATCCACCCGCCCCAGGCGCCCATCGCGCTCGCCCCGATCCAGGCCGCCGCCAGCGTCGGCCGCAACGACAGGGAGGGCCGGAGCCGCAGCGCGAGGAGAAGCACGCCGGTGACCGCGGCGGCGACGAAGCCGAGCCGGGAGACCTCCAGCAGGTAGAAGTCCGTGGTGCGCCGCGCGATCCGGTCGGCCGGGAGCGCGGCCGTCGAGCCGGTCAGCCACAGCGCGTGCACGGCGGCGGGGAAGAGCGCCAGCAACGAGCCCGCGACGGCGGTCGTCCGCACGAAGGGGCCGGTCGCCCGGGACGGCAGGTCCCACACCTTGCCTCGCAGCAGATGCCCCCAGCGGTCCCTGGCGTACAGCACGAAGAGTGTGCCGAGGGCGAGGCCCTGGAGGATGAAGCCGCCGTAGACGACGTTGAACACCCAGCCGTCGAGGAACGGCTCATCGGCCGCGTCCTGCATCCTGGTGCCGCCGAAGGCGACGCCGATCAGCTGCAACGGGAACCCGGTCATGATCGGCGCGAGCAGCCCGGTCGCCGCCCACATCGGCACGCCGAGCAGCCACGCCGGCACCCGCTGCCCCCACGGCCGGGTGAGCAGCAGCGCCAGCACGACGACGGCCGCGTCCATCAGCACGGTGACGCTGTTGGCGACAGCCATCAGCACGCGGTGGTCCAGCAGGGGACTGCCGTCGGGGATACCGACGCGGCTGCCCGCGATCCAGGTGATTTTCAGCGCGAGGTACGGCGCACAGGCCATGATCGCGACGGCGCGCAGCGCGGACCTGGCGGGAAGCTGTGGGCCGGTCTCGGCCGTGCTCGTTGTCATGCCCCCACCCTCCCGCCCACCCGCCTGCCGCACGTCATGCCCGGCGACGATCCCTCTCCGCCACGCGGGGGAGGGGACGGCCGCGGCTGGTCACCCGTGAAGCGTCATCAGGACCTCGTCGGTCTCCTCTCCCCGTGCGTTCGCGAATCCCCGGTCCCGCCCCGTCACCACGAACCCGCACTTCTCCAGCACCCGGATCGACCCCGCGTTGTCCGCGGCCGCACGGGCGTGCAGCGGCCGCGTCGGCACCTCGTCCAACAGTGCGCGCAGCGCCAGCGTCGCGATGCCGCGCCCCCAGTACGCGCGGTCGAGGACGTACGTCACCTCCCGCTCCCGCGGCGGCCCGTACACCGCGGTGTGGCCGACCACGGCGTGGTCGGCGACCACCGTCCGGATCACCGCGTCGGAGGCGCGGATGCGTGACCAGTGCGCGTCGAACGCGGCACGGTCGCTGGGGTCCTCGCTGGTGAAGGCGGCCATCCGGTTGGACTCGGGGTCGCTCATGTGCGTGAAGAAGACGGGCAGGTCGCCGTCCTGGACGTCGCGCAGTACGACGTTCATGTTCAGAGCCTCCGGGTGGCGAGAGTCAGGCGGTCACGGGCGTCGAACAGCGCGTCCTTGATCATCTGCTCGTGCGCCGGCGTGAGCCGGGCCACCGGCACCGAGCAGCTGATCGCGTCGCGCGCCGGTGTCCGGTAGGGGATGGCGATGCCGAAGCAGCGCAGGCCGAGGGTGTTCTCCTCGCGGTCCACGGCGTAGCCCTGCTCGCGGACGAGGCGCAGTTCCTCGATGAGCTTCTCGCGGTCCGTGACGGTGTGCTCCGTCAGCGGTGCGAGTGCTTCCGGCAGCAGCTTGCGCACCTGCTCGTCGCTGTACGTGGCGAGCAGCGCCTTCCCGAGCGACGTGGAGTGCGCGGGGAGCCGGCGCCCCACCCGGGTGAAGGGGCGCAGATAGTGCTGCGACTGCCGGGTCGCCAGGTACACCACGTTCGTGCCGTCGAGCCGCGCGAGGTGGATGGTCTCCGTGGTGTCGTCGGAGAGCCGGTCCAGCGTGGGCCGCGCGGCGGCCACGACCTCGTCGCCGTCGATGTACGACGTCCCCACCAGCAGGGCGCGGACCCCGATGCCGTACCTCGTCCCCGTCGCGTCCGTCTCCACCCAGCCGAGCTCCACGAGGGTGCGCAGCAGCATGTACAGGCTGGACTTGGGGTAGCCGACGGCCTCCTGGACCGCGGCGAGCGAGTGCATGCCGGGCTGCCCGGCGAAGTACTCGAGCAACTCCACCGTCCGTACCGCGGACTTGACCTGTGCTCCACCGGAATCGGCGACTGACATTGCTCTACGCCCCTTCTTGACCGCGCGGAACGCCCGGAAATAGAGTCCCCAGTAATTCACCACCAGGAACTGTGTTCAGAATACCGAACAAACCCGGTGGGTGGCAGAGACCGGAAGGAAGCCGCGGTGGCAGCAGCACCAGTCTGGAGTGTCGACCCTCGAACCGGGAAGCGGCGAGAACGGGTTGCGGTGGAGGCCACTGCGGATGAGGTGGATGTGGTGGTGCGGGCGGCGCACGCGGTCCGTGTCTCGTTGGCCGACAGGTCGGTGCGGGCGGGGTTTCTGCGGTCGGCGGCGGGGGC
>NZ_JBEZKP010000094.1:0-11695 GCF_040706335.1 Streptomyces sp. NPDC048389
CTTCTTGCTCGACACAAGTTGATCTATCAGGACGTCCCGTTGCGTCATTCACCAGGGCTTGACCTGCGACTCAAAACTCAAACGCAACGGTGTTGCTGTCTTCACACACTGATGATCACCGGTGGCCGCACCCGTTCTCGGGTCAGCCCCGACCAGCAAGATCGCGAACTACAGCTGGAGTACGAGGGGCAACGTCAGGACGCGGAGCGGGAACAGCTCGGCGCCGCGCGGGGAACAGGGATCTCGTGCTCGCCCGTGATGGCTTCAAGCTGTACCGGGGTGAGGCGGGCGGACCGCAGGACGCCGAGAAGGTGTCGGCGCGGTGGCGCTCGCTGCGGAAGCGGCCGCACCTGCCGGGAGGACCTCCGGATTCACGACTGGCGGCACAGTCGGCAAGGTCACGAACGATCTGAAGGCCGGGGAGAACCCCGTGGAGGTCTCCCCGAACGTCCGGCACCACCCGCCGGGCCACCATGGCCCGCTACGGGCACGCACGTAAGGACAGAGCGCGGACGTAAGGACGGAGCGCGGAAGCTCGCCCCCTCCGGTGAGGGCCGACTCGGCCTGTCATCCCTGGAATGACCTGGGGAATCGCTCGGCTGTTGGTCACGTGGTTGGTCACGCCACAGCCGGAGAAACAGAAAAACCCCAGATCAACTGGGGTTTTGGCTGGTGTCCGAGGGGGGACTTGAACCCCCACGCCCGATAAAGGGCACTAGCACCTCAAGCTAGCGCGTCTGCCATTCCGCCACCCGGACCGGTGGTCGGCCCCGGTCTCCCGCGGCGACATGGACAACAATACCAGGGCTTCGAGGCGCCTCTCACCCGCATATTGCGTGGTCAGGGACGCCGGGGAGCCGGTAAACACGCACCGGACAGCGTGTATCCGCACGGATGCGTGGCGTGAGGCTACGGTCGGCTGCGTGAGCCTTCGTACCCATCGGCAGCCCCGGCCCCTCTCCCCGCTGCGCGAGCATCTGCGGGACACCTTCTGGTTCGCTCCCAGCGCGGCGCTCGTTCTCGTCTTCGTGCTCTGGGCGCTGGCCGACGCCCTCGACGCGGCGCTGCTGGAGGCGCTCCGGGAGGACCGCGACTTCGACGCCGTCCGCACGCTGATCGGGTGGGCCGAGGACGCGAAGACCATCGTGACCACGATCGCCTCCGCGATGATGACCTTCATCGGGGTGGTGTTCAGCATCTCGCTGGTCGCCGTGCAGATGGCGGCGGGGAACTTCAGTCCCCGCATCGTACGGATCTTCATCCGGAGCCGGATCAGCAAGGCGACGTTCTCCGTGTTCCTGGCGACGTTCCTGCTGTCGCTGCTGGTGCTGACCTCCTACGACAGCGAGCAGGACCCTGAGCTGGTCGTCTCCGTGCCGCTGCTGCAGAGCGCTGTGACGCTGCTGATGGTGGGGGTCAGTCTGCTGCTGTTCATCGCCTACGTGACGCAGACGCTTCAGCTGATGAAGGTCGGGCCCGTGGTGGAACGGGTGGCGAAGGAGTCGCTCCGGGTGCTGGAGCGGATGCCTGCGCAGGACCCTGAAGGGGCACCGCTGCCCGGCGAGGTCGCTACCGTCCCGCACCGCGGCAGGTCGGGGACGCTGCGGGACGTGCATGTGGCCCGGCTCGTGCGGGCCGCCCGGCGCAAGGACGTGGTGCTGCGGCTCGTGCCCAGGATCGGTGACTTCGTGGTGCCGGGGACACCGGTCATCGCCGTGCACGGCGGCCGGGCGGACGGCCGGAAGGCGCTGCCGGCCCGTCAGGTGCTGCAGTCCTCGGTGTCCGTGGGGGTGGAGCGGACGTTCCATCAGGATCTCGGGTTCGGACTGCGGCAACTGTCCGACATCGGGCTGCGGGCCCTGTCGCCGGCCGTGAACGATCCGACCACCGCCGTGCAGTGCGTCGACCGGATCGTGCAGTTCCTGGCGGCCGCCGCGCACCGGCCGCTGGGGGCCGTGCACCACCGGGACCGCGACGGAGTGGTGCGGCTGGTGCAGGACGGTCCCGAGTGGCGGGACCTGGTCGATCTCGGCTTCGCGGAGATCCGCGGTCGGGCCTTGCGCGACCCTCAGGTGTCCCGGCGGCTGATGGCGGCCTACGACGATCTGCTGCGGCTGGTGCCGGCCGAGCGGCGCGAGCCGTTGGAGCGGCACCGTGCACTGTTGGTGCAGGCGGTGGAACGGGAGGTACCCGAGGCGGCCGAACGGGCGTTCGCGCTGCGCTCCGACCGCCAGGGCATCGGGTGAGGGACCGGTCGAGGACGGTGGCCCACGGGGGCGGCGCCCGCCGCTACCGGACCGCGCTCAGGCTCGCGTAGACGACGACGTTGCCCTGGTAGCCGGTGCCGGGCGAGTAGGGACCGCCGCAGGTGATCACCCGCAGCTCGGGCCGGTCCGCATCGCCGTAGACCTTGTCGTCGGGGAAGTCGTTCCTGTCGTGGACCTCCACGGCGTCGACGGCGAAGACGGCCGTGCGTCCGTCCTCCCTCATGATCTCGACGGTGTCGCCCTTGGTGAGGGCGCCGAGCCGGTAGAAGACGCCGGGGCCCATGGGGGTGTCCACGTGACCTGCCGTGACGGCCGTGCCCGTCGCGCCGGGTGCCGTGCCGCGGCCGTACCAGCCGGCCAGGCCGGGTTCGTCGGCGGGCGGCGGTCGCAGCGCGCCGGTGTCGTCCAGTTCCAGTCGCGTCATGGGGGCGTTCACTCCGATGGCGGGGATCACCATCCGGACCGGGTCGGACTGCGGCAGGGCCTGGATTCCGGTGGGCGCCGGTGCGGTGCGCGGAGCGGGCAGGGCGGAGACGGAACGGCTCTGGGCGGACGACGGCTGCGGCGGATGCTCGTCACGGGCCGCGTCGGCGATGAGCAGGATTCCCGCGATCGCCGCGCAGGCGAGCACCTTGAACGAGGGGACGGGGAACGCCGGTCTCTCAGCGGCCCTCGGCCGGTGACCGTTCTCCATCGTGGCGAGCCTCTGCATCTACGGCGGGCGGACGGGTTGATCCCCGCGCCCCCGGCACAGAGCAGTACCAAGGGGCGGGGGCCGTGGGAGGGAGGGGCCGCGGTCAGGTGGCGATGCTGCTCGGGCGGCGGCGCATCCTCAACACCGTGCCGGCGACGGCTCCGGTGAGGAGCACACCGCCGAGGGCGAACCGGGTGGTGCTGCCCGCGGAGTCGCCGAAGCCCGCGTCGACCGCGCCGTTGGGGCGGCCGGAGATCTGGTACGTGCCGGTGACCTTGGTCCTCGGGGGGCACTTCAGGGTGACGGTGTCGCTGCCGGACGCGGCGTCGTCGGGGACCTCGAACTCGCCCACCAGGGTCCCCTTCCGGTCGCCCTCGAAGAGGTGGAACGGCCCTCCCGCCTCCGACTCCCCCTTGCCGTACGTCTCATTGCCGCAGGCGGTGGTGGTGACGGTGACCGTGGTCCCCGGCACGGCCCGCTGTTCGCTGATGCTGACGCTCCCGTCGTCCTCCCCGGCCGCCGCGGCGGCCGGGGAGGACAGGGCGAGAAAGCCGACGATCAGGGCGGCCGGGAGTCCGGCACGTGCGATACGCATGAATTCCTCCAGTGGAGCAGGGTCCGGCCTGTCTGCCTGTCTGCCTGGCGCCTGTGCCGAGCGCGGTTGCCGTGCTCGGTGCACAAGGCGGCCGACACTTAGGGATCACCGCAACGGGACGGGCCGACACCTCGCCGTCACCCGGTGAGGTGCACGGCCCGCTCCTTCTGCGCCGTCGTTGCAGGTCACCGCGGCGGACGGCACGGGGAGGGTCGCGCAGACGGGCTATGGGCATGCCCCCAGCGCTGAGTGCGTCCGGATCCCGCGTCCGGATCCCGCGTCCGGGGTCCCCGAACCTGTGATCCGGTCCGGCCGGTACGGTCCCCGTGTGGACCGAGGTGCCCGTCCACGACCGGCCACGGGTGGCCGCGGCGGCCGGGAGACCGGTCACCACGGCCACCCGGCCGTACGGGGGCCGGCCTGTTCGGGCGCCGTTCTCCTCCAGCGCCGCTTGAACCGGCCGGCTGCCCGGGTGCCGGTTACGACAACTGGCCGTCGTAGTCGGGGAGCTTGAAGGTCCGCTCGGCGTGGCCGCCGACCAGGTCGGTGGTGTTGTTGCCGATGTTGGCGATGATCGTGTAGCCCTTGGCCTCGATCTCGGCGCGCTTCTCGGTCTTGTAGGCGCTGACCTCGTTGAACAGGTCGGGCAGATCGCGGACGTACAGACCGTCGACCGGGTAGCCGACCCGCTTCAGGTTCCAGTCGGTGAGGGAGTGGATGATGCCGGGTCGCGCGGTGACGAAGAAGACGGCGACACCGCGGGAGTCGGCGAAGCGGGCGAGGCCGCGCATCCGCTCGATGGCCGGGGTGGGCAGCTCCCAGAACGGGTGGAAGTGCGTCTCCAGCGAGGTGTTGTCGATGTCGAGGACGATCGCCTGCTTCTCGCCGGCGGCGTCGGCGGTGCGCTGTTCGATGTAGGGGCGGGCCTCGTCGACGACGGCGGCGACGTCGCGCAGCCAGGTGTCGTAGTCGACGCCCGGCGTCTGCACCTCGGTTGCCGTCGGCGCGGTGGCCGACGCCGCCGTCGCGGTGTCGGCGTGGGCGGAGGCGACGGGGAGGGCCGCCACAAAGGTCAGGGCGGCGGCGGTTGCGGTGGTGCGGACCGTCCAAGTGCGTGCATGCATGGGGGGTCTCCTGGGTGTGGAGGCAGCTCAGGGAGCCCGTTCGACCCGGGTCGGGCGAACGAGTTGACATGCTCGCGCTTAATAATGGACGGCAGGCGACATTCTTACTACCGATCGGTAGCCTCTTTTGTGTCCGCGGACGACGGACGGGCGGCCCGCCCGGTGGACCCCGGTCCATCAGGAGGGCCGCCGCCGGTTCAGCGGCGGGCGCGCAGGGCCGCCAGGTTGTCGTAACTCTTCCGGGCGACCTCGAGGGACTGCCCGGGGTCGGTGGCACTGGGCGCGCCGTCGTGCTCGATCATCGGGTTGTGGTAGTTCTTCGCCCCGACCCGCCGGAAGAACGTG
This sequence comes from Streptomyces sp. NPDC048389, assembly GCF_040706335.1. Taxonomy (NCBI): domain Bacteria; kingdom Bacillati; phylum Actinomycetota; class Actinomycetes; order Kitasatosporales; family Streptomycetaceae; genus Streptomyces; species Streptomyces sp. NPDC048389. Next base: position 5,026 of record NZ_JBEZKP010000094.1, read on the forward strand.
CGGTAGTCGATGTCGCCCTCGCCGAACGTCACCATGTCGTAACCCTGGCCGTGCTGGGTGTTGACCGTGCCGTCCTTGGCGTGGAACAGCGGGTAGCGCACGTTGTGCCGTGCCACCAGACCCGCCGGGTCGAAGACCTGCTCGCGCCGGCAACCGTCGTGGGCGGTGTAGGTGCGGAACTTGTACTGGGCGACGTGTGCCCAGTAGACGTCCATCTCCAGCCAGACCAGGCGCGGATCGGTCACCTTCAGGAAGTACTCCAGCTTGCGGATGCCCGAGCTGCGGGTCGGGCGGCCCTGGTCGTCGAGCGGTCCGCCGTCGAGCAGGAAGCCGTACGCCGAGTCGTGGTTGTGGGTGTAGAGCTTGATGCCCTCGCGGCGGGCGACGGCGCCGAGGGCGTTCCACTTGTCGGCGGCCACGTCCCAGTCGGCCCGATAGGAGCTGCTCGTGGGGTCACCGCCGGTGCCCATGTGGCGCATGCCGAGGATGCCGGCGATCTCCAGGGACTGCTTGAACCGGTCCAGGTCGGTCGAGGTCAGCGGCCAGGAGCCCGGGATGAAGCCGTGGTTGCCCTGCGCCCGCAGCCCGTACTCGTCCAGCCAGGACCGCAGCAGTCTCGCGCCCTCCACACTCTCCAGGTTCGCGCCGCCCGGCGCGTTCGGGTGCTGGCGGTACCCGGCGAACTCCACCTGCCGGTAGCCGTGGCGGGACAGCTGCTTGAAGACCTCACGGAAGCCGGACGGCAGAGCGGTCGACAGCGGGTCGCGGCCCGTCGCGTCTCGGACCGTGTAGAGGATGATGCCGCGCTTGTGCGGCGGGATCAGGGAGGACCTGCCATGGCCCGAGGCCCCGGTGCCGGTGTCCCGCTCGCTCAGCGCCAGCGCCGGTGCGGCTCCGACGACCGGAGCGGCGATCGCCCCCGCGGCTGCGGCCGTGCAGGTGCTGAGGAAACGGCGGCGGCTGACGCCGAGCGTGCGGCGCAGCGAGTCGTCGGTGACGCTCTCTTCGTTCAACGCGGTCACGTGATTGCCTCTCACTTCGATGGAAGACTTCTGCCGGGCGCGCTGCCTTCACGAGTGGGTCGCCGGCCGTCGAGGCCGGCCAGCCGGAGCAGCAGGGACTTCACTTCGGTGGCCTCGACGCGGCCCGACACGGCGCGGGGGGTGGAACACAGGACGAGCGGGCCTTCTTCGTCGCTCGCGGGGAGGCGGCCGTGGCTGCCGCGAATCGGTGACGGGTCCAGCGGCACGACCGCGAGGCGGTAGCGCATGCCGAGCTTCTTGCGGGCCACGGCCTTGGCCGCCTTGAGGCGCACATACGGGTCGTGCGGGTCCGTGAACAGCTCGACGGGGTCGTAGCCGGGTTTGCGGTGGATCTCCACGAGCCGTGCGAAGTCGGGGGCACGGGCGTCGTCGAGCCAGTAGTAGTAGGTGAACCAGGCGTCGGGCTCGGCGATCGCCACCAGCTCCCCCGAGCGCGGGTGGTCGAGCCCGTGGTCCTTCTTGCCCTCGTCGTCGAGGAGTTGCTCGATGCCGGGCAGGCCGGCCAGTGCCTCGCGGGCGGCGCCGAGGTCCTCGGGCCGGCGCACATAGACGTGGGCCAGCTGGTGGTCGGCCACGGCGAAGGCGCGCGAGGCCATCGGATCGAGGTACTCCATGCCGTCCTGGGTATGGACCTCGAGCAGACCGGCGCGGCGCAGGGTGCGGTTGATGTCGACCGGGCGACTCACCCGGGTCATGCCGTACTCGGACAGGGCGACCACCGTGCGGCCCTCCTCCCGGGCGTCGTCGAGCAGCGGGCCGACGACGGCGTCGAGGTCGGCGGCGGCGCGGTGGGAACGGGGGTCGTCGGGGCCGTAGCGCTGGAGGTCGTAGTCCAGGTGCGGCAGATAGCACAGGGTCAGGTCGGGCCGCCGGGTGCGCATGATGTGGCGGGTCGCGTCGGCGATCCACCGGCTGGAGGCGATGCCGGCGCCCGGCCCCCAGAAGCGGAAGAGGGGGAACGTGCCGAACTTCTCGGTCAGTTCGTCGTGCAGCGCCAGCGGGCGGGTGTAGCAGTCGGGCTCCTTGCGGCCGTCGGCGTAGTAGACGGGCCGAGGGGTGACGGTGACGTCGGTGTCGGCGCCCATCGCGTACCACCAGCAGATGTTGGCGACGGTGTACCCGGGGTGGGCGCGGCGGGCCGCGTCCCAGATCTTGTCGCCGGACACCAGGCCGTTGTGCTGCCGCCACAGCAGCACGTCGCCGAGTTCGCGGAAGTACCAGCCGTTGGCGACGATGCCGTGCTCGGCCGGGAGGGCGCCGGTGAGGAAAGTGGACTGCGCGGCGCAGGTGACGGCCGGGAGCACGGTGGTCAGGTGCGCCTGCGAGCCGGCCGCGGCGAACGCCTTGAGGCGGGGCATGTGGTCCAGGAGCCGGGGGGTGAGGCCGACGACGTCCAGGACCAGAAGGGGGGTGGGGCGCTGGTCGCTCATGGCAGTTCCTTCACGTCCTTCACGGCAGCTCTTTGAGGCCGAGGTCGGTGAGCAGGTCGCGGGCGAGGGTGAGTTCCGCGGCGATCCCGTCGGCGAGCTGCCCCCGGGTGCGGGGCCGCAGCTCGGCGGGGAGGGCCTGCCAGGTGTAGGTCTCGACCTCGAGATGGCGGGTCACGGGCTCGGGCACGCCGACGAGCCGGGTCAGGGTGTCGCGGAGCACGGGGAGGGTGGAGGTGAGCGGTGCGGCGGGCGGGGCGTGCAGCGGGACGTGGAAGTGGGCGCGCCAAGGGCCGCCGTCGGGGAGCGTGTCACCGGCCACGGCCTGGCCGAGGTCGTCGGTGCCGCGCAGCCCGGCTGCCGTGAGGGTGCGGGTCTGGTGCAGGAAGCGGGGCTCCGCGAACGCGGCGAGCGCGTCGCGCACCTCGGGCAGATGGGGGTGCTCGGCGTGCAGGGCGGCCGACAGCTGCGCCTTGGGCACGGCGACACCGGCCGCGGCGAGCGCGGCGAGCGCCGTACCGGGGTCCTCGAAGGAGGTGGCGAGATGGCAGGTGTCGACGCACACCCCGATACGGCTGCCCGGCAGTGCGGTCAGGGGTCCGATCGCGTCGGCAGTGGTCTCCACCGTGCAGCCGGGCTCGGGTTCGAGGGCGATACGGATGGACTTGCCGGTGAGCTCCTCGAGCGCGTCGAGCCGGCTGGCGAGGGTGCTCAGTGCGGCGCGGGCGGCCGTGGCTGCGTGCGCGTCGAAGCCGGTCCGCCAGGCGAGCGGAAGGGTGGAGATCGTACCCTCGGTGACGTCGTCGGGCAGCAGGGCCGCGAGGAGCCGGGCCAGGTTTGTCGTGTGCGCCAGGCGTTCGGCGTCGGCCCAGTCGGGTTTGTAGACCCGGTACTTGACCTCGTCCGCGCCGAACCCCTCGTAGGGGAAGCCGTTGAGCGTGACGACCTCGAGGCCGCGCCGTTCCAGTTCGGCCCGCAGCCCCCGCAGCGCCGCCGGGTCGGCGGTCAGGGAGCGGACGGCATCCCTGGCGAGCCACAGGCCGATACCGAGACGGTCGCGGCAGAGGCGTCTGCGGACCGGCTCGCAGTGGTCGCGCAACTGGGCGAGGACGCCGTCGAGGGTTTCCGCGGGGTGGACGTTGGTGCAGTAGGAGAGGTGGACGGTGGAGCCGTCGGGGTGACGGAAGCGCATCCGTGGCTCCTCTCATTCCCCGCCGCGCAGGACGGAGTTGCCCTCGTGCAGGGCCTCCGGCTTCGGGACGTCGAGCTGGAGACGTCCGCTGAGCCCGTAGAAGGCGACCGGGTTGCGCCACAGGACCTGGTCGACGTCGTCCTCGCTGAAACCGGCCGCGAGCATGGCGTCGCCCACCCTGCGGGTCTTCAGCGGGTCGCTTCTGCCCCAGTCGGCGGCCGAGTTGACGAGCACCTTCTGCGTCCCGTACGTCCGCAGGATCGTGATCATGCGGTCCTCGTCCATCTTGGTGTCCGGGTAGATCGAGAAGCCCAGCCAGCAGCCGCTGTCGCGGGCGGGCCGCACGGTCGTCTCGTTGAGATGGTCCAGCAGGACCCGGTCCACGGGCAGGCCCGACTCACGGACGGCGTCGACCGTGCGGTGCAGCCCGGCCAGTTTGTCGCGGTGCGGCGTGTGTACGAGCGCGGGCAGACCGTGGTCGGCGGCGAGCTGCAGCTGCGCCGCGAGCGCGGTGTCCTCCGCGGGCGTCATGGAGTCGTAGCCGATCTCGCCGACGGCGACGACCGAGTCCTTGACGAGATAGCGGGGCAGCGCGTCCAGAACGGGCGTGCAGCGGGGGTCGTTCGCCTCCTTCGGGTTGAGCGCGACGGTGCAGTGGTGGGCTATGCCGTACTGGGCGGCGCGGTAGGGCTCCCAGCCGAGCAGGGCATCGAAGTAGTCGAAGAAGCTGGCCGGGGAGGTCCGGGGCTGGCCGAGCCAGAAGGAGGGCTCGACGAGGGCGCGCACCCCGGCCGCGTACATCGCCTCGTAGTCGTCTGTGGTGCGGGAGGACATGTGGATGTGGGGGTCGAAGATACGCATCACAGCTCCTGGTGCCGCTGGGGCCGCTCACCCGTCAGGGCGAGTGCGCGGTCGAGATCGTGGGGGATGTCACGGCCGGCGGCGGTGCGCTCGGCGGCGTAGTCGGTGAGCATGCGGGCGAGTTCGCCGTCACCGGCCGCCCGTACGGCCAGGTCCGCGACCGCGTCGAGGGGGACGCCGGTGAACAGGCACTTGAGGACGGCGTGCCGCCAGGCGTGCGGGGCGAGACGGGCGGCGGCGTAGGGGCCGACGGCCGCGGAGACGAGCCGGGTGTCGTTGGTACGCAGGGCGTCGTCCACAAGGTGCACGGCGCACGGGCCGTCGACCAGGGCGGGCAGCGCCAGGAGCACGGCGCGGCGTTCCGCGGCGCTGCCCTGCCGGTAGAGCCGCGTCAGGGTCTCGACCCCCGCCCGTGCCTCGACGAGCAGGAGCGTGCGGACGGCGTCCGCGTTGCCCTGACCGCAGTGCCGCCCGGCGGCGGCGAAGCTGAGTTCCCAGCTGTGCGCGGTGTACGGGGAGGAGGCGACCGGGGGCGCCTGCGCCGCGCGGGCCGCGTCGGCCAGCGCCTCGTCGAGCCAGGCGCGGGCGGCGTCGTCGGCCAGCCGAGCGCCGACGTCCGCGCGGGTCGGGGGTGCGGGCTGCGTCACGATGCGGGGGCTCCCTTCGGGGCCGGGGCGCATTCGGTACCGATCGTTTCCGCGGTGCCTGCGGCGCCGGTCGCCCCCGCGGTGCGCAGGAACTCGATGGAGCGGCGGGCCAGTTCGGGGCCCGCGTGGGAGTGGCGGGGCAGCTCGACGACCGTGAGGCCCTGGTAGCCGATGGCGGCCAGCGCGGCCAGCACGGGCGGGAAGTCGATCTCCCCCTCGCCGAACGGCAGATGCTCGTGCACACCTCGGCGCATGTCCTCGATCTGCACATGCCTCAGCCACGGCGCGGACGCGCGGACGCACTCGGCGGGCGGGGCGGGCTCCAGGCACCGGCAGTGGCCGATGTCCAGGGTGAGACCGAGCGGAACAGGGTTGCCGAGGGACGTGCGCAGCTGGTGGAAGTCGGCGAGGGTGGCGAGGAGATGGCCCGGCTCGGGCTCGATCGCGACGGGCACACCGGCGAAGGCGGCCGCGTCGAGCACGGGCAGGATCGCCTCCTCCAGGCGCTTCCACGCGGTGTCGTCGTCCGTGCCGGGCGGGGTGCTGCCGCTGAAGCAGTGCACGGCGTGCGCACCGAGGTCGGCGGCGACCTTGACCGCGGTGACGAGCAGCCGGGTGCGGGCCGCGCGGCCGTCCGGGTCCGGGTCGAGCAGGGACGGGCCGTGCTTGCGGCGCGGGTCGAGTACGTACCGGGCGCCGGTCTCCACCGTGGCGGTCAGGCCGAGGTCGCCGAGCCGGCGGGCGACCCGGCTCGTGCGGGCGGCGAGGCCGGGGGCGAGCGGGTCGAGGTGCATGTGGTCGAGCGTGAGCCCGACGCCGTCGTAGCCGAGGTCCGCGAGGAGGACGAGGGCGTCGTCGAGACGGAGGTCGGTGAGGCCGTTGGTGCCGTAGCCGAGGCGGAGTCGTTCCGGGTTCGTCTCTGGGCTCATGTGGGACTCACCTTCCGTGCGAGCTTGCGGGCGAGCGGCACGAGCCCCATCACCGCGAGCCCGGTGAGACCCGCGCCGGACCGGACGGCGAGCGCGGCCTGCAGCGGGATCATGGCGCGGATGCCGCCGCCCACGGCACGTTGCGTGAGCGGCGCGGACGGGTTGAGGGCGGCGTGCAGATACGGGATGGCGGCGGTACGGAGGTAGGCGGCGGCGAGCAGGACGGGGGCGGGTCCGGCGGGTGGGCGGGCGAGGACGGCGCCCATCACCGCGGTGGCGCCGAGTGCGGCGAGCGGCGTGGTCGTCGAACCGCCGTGCGCCTCGTGCCGGGACACGGCCGTGACGGCGTAGGTGTGCGCGGCGAGCACGGCGGCGGCGCGGGCGGCGCGGGCGGCGCGGGCGGTGCGGGCGGTGCGGGCGGCGCGGGACGGCGTGGTGAGTCCCCCGCTCCGCCCCTCCCCGAAACCCTGACGGGAACCTGCAGGTTCACGCCGTGCCGGCGGTGCTTGTGGGAGTAGTCCGCCCGGCCGTCGCCGACCCGGTCGCACTCGGCGAGGGTGCCGTCCAGCAG
>NZ_JBEZKP010000095.1:0-11044 GCF_040706335.1 Streptomyces sp. NPDC048389
CCGGGGCCCCCCCCCCCCCCCCCCGCCGCCGCCAGGGGGGGCGAAGAGCACCCCCCCGCCCGCCCGCCGGCCCGCGGGCGCCCCCCCCCGCGCGCGGGCGCCGCTTGTCGCCGGGGTCGACCACCCCGCCCCACGGCCTGTCATGCCCGGGCGACCCTGCCGCACCGGGAGCCACCGGAGCCCGACGCCGCCGCGCCGGCGGCTGCCACGCCGCCGCCGGAGCCGGCCCCTCCCGGCCCCGAGCCCACGGCCACGCCCGAGGCTCCGGGGACATCGGGTGCGTGCACCGGAAGTGCCGCTTCGGGACGGAACGATCCACTGGACTCGGCAACGGGGCCGGACGCGGGCGCGGTGACGGAGCGGTCCGCGGACCCGGTGACACCGTGGGCCACAAACCTTGTGACGGGGTCGACGCAGGCATCGGTCCCGGGTGCGTCGACGGGCACAGCAGAAGGAACGGAATACGGCTGGGCCTCACGCCCCGTGGCAGGCGCCGCGCGGGAATCGCGTTCCGGCCCGACGGCCTCCCCGGTCGCCGGAGCGGCGGCGGGAGCGGCGCAGGCGTCGGCCTCCGCACCGGCAACGGGAGGGGCGGAAGGCACGCCGTTCGGCCCGGCGTCGAGCCGGGGGCAGGGGTCGCGCGTCGGCCCGGTCGCCGCGGCAGCTGTGGCGGGGCCCCCGCCGGCGTCGGCTTCCGGCCCTGCGACGGGCGCGCCGCAGGGCGCACCCGCGCGCCCGGCCGTCTCCGTCTCCCCCACCGTCCCGGCCGTCGGCGACGACCCGGCCGGGCCCCCCGCACGCGGCAGGACCAGCGGCAGCGGATCCGCCGCCTCCAGCTCCGCATCGTCCACCCGGAACGTCCGCACCCTTCCCGGCTGCGACCACGGCTCCTCGAAGCGTACGGTGACCCGGCCGACGCCGCTGCCCTGGACCCAGCCCGGCCCGTACAGCGCGTGGCGCACGTCCTGTCCGGCGGCCCAGCGCCGCTCCGGCGGCTCCTGCCGGCTGTCCGGCTCGGGCCCTCGGGCCTCGTGCGACCCGCGCGGCGGAACGTCCTCGGGAGCGCCGTCGGCGGGGGCCCGCTCCTGCGCGTCGGCCGCGGCGGCCCCTGCCTCCGCCGCCGCCTGCGCGAAGAGGTCCTCCTGCGTGTAGTCCGCGAGCCCGGTGACGCCGACCCCGAGCAGACGCACCCCGCCCGTGGTGTCCACCGCCTCCAGCAGCCTTCCGGCGGCCTCCCGCACGACCGCGGGATCGTCCGTCGGCCCGCGGAGCGTCTCCGAGCGCGTCAGCGTCGAGAAGTCGTAGCGCCGCACCTTGAGAACGATGGTGCGGCCCGAGTGGCCGCTCGACCTCAGCCGCTGTACGCACCTCTCGGCGAGCCGCTCCACCTCTGTCCGCACCCGGACCCGGTCGTGCAGGTCCACGTCGAACGTGTCCTCCACCGACACCGACTTCGCGTCCCGCTCGGCCACCACCGGCCGGCCGTCGTGGCCGAGCGCCATGCGGAACAGCGATGTCCCGTGCGCCCTGCCGAGCAGCCGCACCAGCTCGTCCTCGCCCGCCTCCGCGAGGTCCGCGACCGTCGTCATTCCGGCCCGGCGCAGGTGCTCCCCCGTGGCGGGCCCCACACCGGGCAGCGTCCGGACCGGCATGGGGCCGAGCAGCTCACGCTCCGTGCCGGGCTCGATCAGGACCAGGCCGTCCGGCTTGGCCTGCTCAGAGGCGATCTTGGCGAGCATCTTGGAGCCGGCCAGTCCGACCGATCCTGTGAGTCCCGTGACCGCTCGTATGTCGGCGCGCAGCCGCTCAGCGGTCGCGCGGGCGGACGGGGTGTCACGGGCGGCTCCGCCCGCCTCCAGGTCGACGAACGCCTCGTCGAGGCTCAGTGGCTCCACCAGCGGCGAAAGCCGTCCGAGCAGTTCCATGACCTGCTCGCTCACCGAGCGGTACAGGGAGAAGCGCGGCACCAGGTACGCCGCGTTCGGAGCGAGTCGCCTGGCTTGCGCCATCGGCATCGCGGAGTGCACGCCGAAGCGTCTGGCCTCGTAGGACGCGGTGGCCACCACACCCCGTGGACCGAGCCCGCCGACCACCACCGGTTTTCCGCGCAGCGAGGGCTTCGCCGCCTGCTCGGCGGCGGCGAAGAAGGCATCCATGTCGAGATGCAGGATCGTCGGCGCGGTTCTCACACCTCCGATGCTCCCGCACACCACTGACAACGGGGAGCACCGCGCACGGTCAGACGGCCCGGTCGCGTCTGCGTCTGGCCAGTTCATCGGCCGGGTTGTGGCCGACCAGTGTCTCCCCGGTGTCGACCCGCTCGCCGTGCAGCTGCGACAGCGCCGCCTCGACGTCCCGCCACACGACTCCGACGGCGATGCCGAACACGCCCTGGCCTCCCTGGAGCAGTCCGACCACCTCGTCGGGCGAGGAGCATTCGTGGACCGTCGCTCCGTCGCTCATCAGCGTCATGCGCTCGAGGTCCCTGAACCCGCGGGCACGCAGGTGCTGGACGGCCGCGCGGATGTTCTGCAGCGCCACACCGGTGTCCAGGAAGCGCTTGACGATCTTGAGTACGACCACGTCGCGAAAGCTGTAGAGCCGTTGGGTGCCCGAGCCGTACGCCGACCGGACGCTCGGCTCGACCAGGCCCGTGCGTGCCCAGTAGTCGAGCTGCCGGTAGGTGATGCCAGCGGCTGCGCATGCGGTGGGTCCGCGATAGCCGATGGTGTCGGTGGAGGGCACGGCCGCGCCGTCGTGCAGCGGATACGGCCCGCTTTCCACCGGACCGGGTCCGGGGCCGCCCCCAGCCGTACTGTCGCCGCTGCTTCTCACGCCGACCTCCGTCCTTGACCTGCCACCTCGAAGGTAGGGAGTCACCAGGGGTGCGTCAACGATCGCCACACTCGGCACGCCGAGTGATAATCACCCTGAGAGTGGTTTCTCGTGCCCCGATCCCGGGAAAGGCTACTCGAATGCGCCGACGCGGAACCGTCGACGGCGCCTCCGGCCGGAACCGTCACCGGTCCGCAACCCTCACTGGTTGCTCGACCCGAAGTCCTCCGGCGAAATCTGATCGAGGAACTCGCGGAACTTCTCCACCTCGTCCTCCTGCTCGTCCGGGATGGCGATACCGGCGTCGTCCAGCACACCGTCGCTGCCGTAGATCGGCGTGCCGGTGCGCAGGGCCAGCGCTATCGCGTCGGACGGCCTGGCGCTCACCTCGACCCCGCTGGCGAAGACCAGCTCCGCGTAGAAGACGCCTTCGCGCAGGTCGGTGATGCGGACCTGGGTGAGCTCCTGGCCCACCGCCTCCAGCACGTCCTTGAAAAGGTCGTGGGTCAGCGGCCTGGCCGGTGCCATGCCCTGCTGCGCGAAGGCGATGGCGGTCGCCTCCCCTGGACCGATCCAGATGGGGAGGTACCGATCGCCTCCCACTTCACGCAGAAGCACGATCGGTTGGTTCGAGGGCATTTCGACCCGGACACCCACAACGTCGAGCTCGTTCACACAGCAACCCTAGGACGTGCGCGACCGGTTTGGGTAGTCGGGTTGGTCCAAGATCAGTGGACCTGCACTCCGAGGGCCGTGCGCACCAGCGCCGCGTGCAACCTCACGGACAGGGTCACCAGCTCTCTGGTGGTCGCCTCGGCATGCGCTCTGGTCTGCGGGTTACGGTGCCTGCGCAGGGGGGTGACCAGCTGCTCCACGAGCCCGGCCTCCCGCTCCGCCGACGCCTTCATGGCGCGAAGGTGACGCGGCTCCAGACCGAATCTGCCCAGGTCCGCGATGAGCCGCGCGACCGTGGCGGCCTCGGCGTCGTAGGAACCGCTCCCGTCGGCCGTGAGCAGACCGTACGACTCCCACTCGGCGAGCTGCTCCTCGGTGACCTCCGCGGCGGCCAGCAGGGCCGCACGGCCGATACGGCCCGCGGTCGGGCGGTCGGCCTCCGGCTCCCAGCCCGCGTCGACGGGCTCCCGCTGCGTGGCCTGCGCGGGAAGCGGGACGCTCTCGCCCCGCTCCAGGGCGTCCAGCTGCTCACGGATCACCTTCAGGGGAAGGTAGTGGTCACGCTGCATCCGCAGCACGAGCGCGAGCCGCTCCACGTCCTCAGGACTGAATTTGCGGTACCCGGAGGGCGTACGGCTCGGTTCGACCAGCCCCTCCGCCTCCAGGAAACGGATCTTGGAGATGGTCACTTCGGGAAACTCTTCGCGCAGGTGCCCGAGCACCGCACCGATGCTCATCGGGCGGTCACCCGCGGCGGCGGCGCCGTGACCGGCGCCGCCCGTCGGTGTTCGCAGCATGTACCTTCCCTGGGTGTCCCCCGGGCGGAGCCTGGGGGAGGATCACGCGCCCCGCTGGCTCCCGTAGAAGACCAGCCGGTACTTGCCGATCTGTACCTCGTCGCCGTTGGACAGGACCGCGGAGTCGATCCGCTCCCTGTTCACGTAGGTGCCGTTGAGGCTGCCGACGTCGGAGACGGTGAAACCGCCGTCCGCGTCCCGGCGGAACTCCACATGCCGACGGGACACCGTGACGTCGTCGAGGAAGATGTCGCTCTGCGGGTGGCGGCCGGCCGTCGTCAGGTCGCCGTCCAGAAGGAAGCGGCTGCCCGAATTGGGCCCCCGGCGGACGATCAGCAGTGCCGAGCCGAGCGGCAGGGCCTCCACGGCGGCCTGGGCCTCCGGCGAGAGCGAGGGGACGGCGGTCTGGCCCGTCACCTCGGAGTCGTACGCCTCGATACCGGAGATGGAGATGGTCGAAGTCGTCTCCGACGCACGCTCGGCGGGTGCTCCGCCCCGCAGCGGCGCACCGCAGTTGGAGCAGAACCGGCCGGCCTCGGTGTTCCGGTGGCCGCACCTCGTACAAACCGGCAAACCCGCCATGGACGGATCCTCCTGCCGCGGCTGCCCCGCGTGGGCATTGGTCGCATACGGGTCGGAAGCGAACCCTCCACCCGTACTTGAGGTTGATGGTTCCCCGAAACCTATGCCTCCGGCACCGGCAGGGTCAACAGACGACGCGCCCTGTCCGCCCGAATTGTCCCCACCGGGGACCTCGTCGCGGAACAGCGGACGCTCACCCCCCTGGTCCTCGCTCTGACCATGACGCGACGCGCGATGCCGGGCGTCGCCGTCTTCGCGTGCACTCTTGCCGAACCACTTCGCAAACAACTTCACGGGCGTTTCCCCTTGACCGAAATAGACCCGCCCGTGGGGCAGGATGAACCCTCAACCAACACACCTGCCGACCCGGACACCCTCACAACGTCCGTATCCACCAGACAGTTTCCACCACGCACCACAAGTGGGATGCGTCGACCCCCGGCAATCGCCTGCCCTGGTCCGGCAGTCCCCATGTTCCCCCGTTTCACTCCGGTGACGACCGAGCGTAGTCAGGCCGTTCCGCCGGCCGCAAGGCGTCGACAATGATCTTCTCGGAGCGCGCCACGGCGGCCGTGGCCTGCTCCTTCTCCAAGGTCTGCACCACACCACCGGGAATGTTCAGGGCCGGCTCCAGGTCTTGGGGTTCACCGATGACCTCGAAGGTGTACGGCGCGGTGATCCGCTTGCCGTCCACCTCGATGTCACCGGCAGTTCCCGAGAAGAAGGTGCTCGCGACGACCCGGGTGCCGTTGACCTGGATCGCCTCCGCGCCTGCCGCTCGCAGCTCCTGGATCGTGTCGAGGAGCATGTCCGAGTCCACCGTCCGCGCCGGGTCCTGGATCATCAGCGTGATGCCGGGACCCTGTGCGGCGACGGTGCCGGCCAGGATGCCGAGCTGCTGCTCCTTCTGCCGCGTCTGCTTCCGCGCCTCTTCTGCCTGGTCCGAACTGTTCTCCAGCTCGGTCCGCTGGTCCTCGAGACGCTGCTTCTCGTCCTCGAGCCGCTGTGTGCGGTTGTCGAGTTCGTCGAGGATGCGCACCAGGTCTTCCTGGCGGGCGCCGCGCAACGCGCTCTCGTCGCTGTTGGACCGGACCTGGATGGCCAGGCCGAGTCCCAGGACGAACAGCAGTATCGCGACGATCAGTTGAGCGCGGGTCACCCGCGGCGGCCACACCGCTGCGGCCAGCCGCTGCCTGCCGGTGAACGGCCCGTCGCCCGACGGGCCGGGCTCCTGCGGGTCGGACGCCTGGGCGCCGGACTCGTGCGCACCGGATGCGTGCCCACCGGGCGCGGCCGCGCCGGACGACGCGGGCGGCTGCGCCGGCGGCAGGGGCTGCGCCTGTCGCGCCTCGTCCTTCGAGTTCTCTTCGCTGTTCATGCGGTCACGCCCGGAAGACATGCCTGCGGATGGCCGCGGCGTTGGAGAAGATCCGGATGCCGAGCACGACGACCACGCCGGTGGACAACTGCGCGCCGACGCCCAGCTTGTCGCCCAGGAAGACGATCAGCGCGGCCACCACGACGTTCGACAGGAAGGAGACGACGAAGACCTTGTCGACGAAGATCCCGTCGAGCATGGCCCGCAGACCGCCGAAGACGGCGTCGAGCGCGGCGACGACCGCGATGGGCAGATAGGGCTCGACCATCGCCGGCACCTCAGGACGGACCAACAGGCCGACCACGACTCCCACGACGAGGCCCAGTACGGCGATCACGATGTGCCCTTCTCTGTTTCGGCCGTGCCCGGACCGCCGCGCTGCCCGGCGCCGGCCGTCTCCGGCTCTGCTGTTCGTACGATCAGGCTCGGGGCCGCAGGCAGATGCACCGTCCGCTCGTCGGAGATGGCGGTACGGATCCCGAAGTCCTCCTTCAGGACCTGCAGATACTGCCCGTCGGCGCTGCTCTGGAAGGCGCCCCGGAGCTTGCTCCCGTCCCCCACCGCGAGCACCGTGTACGGCGGCACCAGCGGCCTGTTGTCGACCAGTATGGCGTCGCCGGCCGCACGGATCGCCGACAGGGCGGTCAACCGCTGCCCGTTGATCGCGATCGCCTCGGCGCCCGACTCCCAGAGCCCGTTGACGACCCGCTGCATGTCCCGGTCACGGACCCGGCCGGTGTCCGAGAAACCACTGCTCTCCCGCGGACCGCCACCACCCTGGTCGGTGTTCTTGGCGTCGTCCACGACGAGCTTCACGCCCGGCCCTTCCACCTCGGTGGCTCCGGCCAGCAGGGAGACGGTCCCGCCCTGCTCCCCGTCAGGGGTGTTCAGGGCCTTGCGTTGCCGCTCCTCCACATCCTTCCGCAGGGCCTCGACGTCCTGTTCCAGCGCGTCGGCGCCGTCGGTCTGCGCGTGGACGCGGTCGATGAGCTCCTCGCGCTCCTTGGCGAGCACGGGTGCCGCGATCCGCGCCTCGGCGGCTCCGAGCGTGACTACGGCGGCTGCCAGCACGAGACCGGCGGCAAGACCGAGCTTGGCACGCAGCGTACGAGGAAGGCCGCCTCCCTCGGCCCTGCGGGCCGACGCCTCGGCGTAACCGTCGTCGAGGCTGTGCTCCATGACATTGGTCAGCAGCGACATGGACGCATCAGGGCGCGCGGGCGGTGAGCCTGTGCTCCGAACGGGGGGCTGCTGCGACATGCCGCACATCGTCGCACGTCGCAACCGCTACCGCCGAATGGCCCCACCGGTCCATCGAGGGGCGCCGGCAAGCGCTCCCTCGATGAACCGGAGTCCGTCAGTGACCTGCGCCGTCCACGACCGACGACCATTCGTCGAGCAGCGCCTGCGCCGATGCGTCGTCGGGGCCTTCTGCCCACAGATGGGTGACGGCCTCCGACGGGTCCGGCAGCACCATCACCCACCGGCCGTCCGCCTCTACCACCCGCACACCGTCGGTGGTGTCCACCTGCCGGTCGCCCGCGGCCTCCACCACCCGCCGCATCACGAGCCCCTTCACGGCCCACGGGGTCGCGAGGTCCCGCTTGAGCACATGGGCCCGCGGGATCCGCGCATCGATCTGGCTCAAGGTGAGCTGCGTACGGGCGACCAGTCCGACGAGCCGGACGAACGCGGCCGTCCCGTCGAAGACGCTGCTGAACTCCGGCACGATGAAGCCTCCGCGGCCGTCGCCGCCGAAGATGGTGGTCTCCTCCCTGCCCACCCTGGTGAGGTCGTCGGGGGACGTGGTCGTCCACTCCACCTGCGTGCCGTGGTAGGCGGCCACCTGTTCGGCGATCCTCGTGGTCGTCACCGGCAGCGCCACGCTGCCGCTGCGTCGCTCCGCGGCGACCAGGTCGAGCAGTACCAGCAGCGCGCGGTCGTCCTCGACGATCCGCCCTCGTTCGTCGACGAGGGAGAGCCGCTCACCGACCGGGTCGAATCTCACCCCGAAAGCGGCTCGCGCGGAGGCGACGATCTCCCCGAGCCGGACGAGACCGGACCTCCTGGTGTCGGCGGTCTCCGTCGGCCTCGACTCGTCGAGGCCGGGATTGATCGTCAGGGAGTCGACGCCGAGACGCCCGAGAAGGCTCGGCAGCACCAGACCGGCGCTGCCGTTGGACGCGTCGATGACGACCTTGAGCCCCGCCTCAGCGATGCCCGTGGTGTCGACGTTGCGCAGCAGGGAGCCCGTGTAGGAGTCGAAGACGCTGGACGGGAAATGCAGATCGCCGATCTCGCCCGGGAACGCACGGCGGTACTCCTGACGCGCGTACACCCGGTCCAGCTTGCGCTGCCCGGCCTGCGAAAGGTCCGCTCCCCGCTCGTCGAAGAACATGATGTCCACGGAGTCGGGCACACCCGGTGACGTGCGGATCATGATGCCGCCCGCGCTGCCCCTGGCCGTCTGCTGACGGGCCACGGGCAGCGGCACGTTCTCCAGGTCGCGTACGTCGATGGCACTGGCCTGCAGTGCCGAGATCACCGCCCGCTTCAGTGCCCGCGCACCGCGGGAGTGATCGCGTGCCGTGGTGACCGTGGCGCCCTTCTTCAAGGTGGTGGCGTACGCGCCGGCCAGGCGCACCACGACCTCCGGTGTGATCTCCACGTTGAGGATTCCCGATACGCCTCTGGCGCCGAAGAGATGGGCCTGGCCCCGGGACTCCCAGATCACCGACGTGTTGACGAACGCACCGGCCTCTACGGTCTTGAACGGATACACGCGGACGTTGCCCTGGACGATCGATTCCTCACCGACCAGGCACTCGTCACCGATGACTGCGCCGTCCTCGATACGCGCCGCCCTCATGATGTCGGTGTTCTTGCCGATGACACAGCCTCGCAGGTTGCTCTGCGGACCGATGTAGACGTTGTCGTGGACAACTGCTTTGTGGAGGAAGGCACCGCTCTTGACGACCACGTTGGATCCGACGACCGTGTGTTCGCGGATCTCCGCGTCGGCCTCCACCTTGGCGTAGTCGCCGATGTAGACCGGGCCCCGCAGGACGGCGTCCGGGTGGACGTCCGCCCCTTCGGCGACCCACACCCCGGGCGAGATCTCGAACCCGTCGAGCTCGACGTCCACCTTCCGTTCCAGGACGTCTGCCTGCGCCTTGACGTAGCTCTCGTGGGTGCCGACGTCCTCCCAGTAGCCCTCGGCGACATAGCCGTAGATCGGCTTGCCTTCCTTCATGAGCTGCGGGAATACATCACCGGACCAGTCCACCGGAACATCGGCCTCGACGTAGTCGAAGACCTCGGGCTCCATGACATAAATTCCGGTGTTGACGGTGTCGGAGAATACCTGCCCCCAGGTCGGCTTCTCGAGGAAGCGCTCGACCTTTCCCTCTTCGTCGACGATCGTGATGCCGAATTCGAGTGGATTCGGAACACGTGTGAGGCAGACAGTGACCAGCGCGCCTTTCTCCTTGTGGAAGGAGATGAGGTCGGTCAGGTCGAAGTCGGTGAGGGCGTCACCGGAAATCACGAGGAACGCGTCGTCCTTGAGCGCTTCCTCCGCGTTCTTCACACTGCCGGCAGTTCCGAGTGGCTTCTCCTCGTGGGCGTAGGTGAGCTCCATTCCGAGCTCTTCGCCGTCGCCGAAGTAGTTCTTCACCAGCGAGGCGAGAAATTGCACGGTCACAACGGTCTCTGTGAGCCCGTGCCGCTTGAGCAGCCTCAGCACATGCTCCATGATCGGCCGGTTGGCCACCGGGAGAAGCGGCTTGGGCATGCTCGAGGTCATGGGGCGAAGTCGTGTACCTTCGCCGCCAGCCATTACGACGGCCTTCATGTCGGAAGCGTCCTCCTTGAAGAGACGACCGGTGAGCCGACTTCACCCGCCCAAAGTGCCCAGTGGTGACGTGTGGTGACACGCGCGGCCGGCAACGCTGCGCGCTACCACACAGGCGAGGTCAATCGGCCATTGTGTCCGCTTTGACGAGACGGCGGACCTGGACCACATAGAGGATCCCTGCCCACCAATAGAGAGTTGTACCCCATCCGGCGAACGCCCATCCGAAAATCGCCGCGAGTGACGCAAGCCACCCCGTCCCGTCACTCAGGAGCAGCAGGGGGAACGCATACATGAGGTTGAAGGTGGCCGCCTTGCCCAGGAAGTTCACCTGCGGTGGCGGATAGCCGTGCCGGCGCAGAATTCCTACCATCACGAGCAACATCAGCTCGCGGGCCAAAAGCGCCGCGGTCAGCCAGAGCGGCAGAATCTCCCGCCAGGTCAGTCCGACCAGGGTGGAGAGGATGTAGAGCCGGTCGGCAGCCGGATCGAGGATGCGGCCGAGGCTGCTGATCTGGTTCCACCGGCGTGCGAGTTTGCCGTCTAGGTAGTCACTGACGCCGCTCAGCATCAGAACGAGCAAAGCCCAGCCGTCGCTCTTGGGACCGCCGAACTCGGGGCGGAGAATCAGCCACAGGAAGAGCGGCACGCCAACGAGACGCGCCATGCTGAGGATGTTGGGGATGGTGAGTACCCGGTCCGTCTGAACGCGGGTCTCCTGGACCTCCACCCGGGTGCCTCCTGTGGGGAACGTGCCGACTATGCTCCCTGACCCTACCTGGACCAGGCGCCGGCCGGTGCAGTGGGTGCCGGGTGGTGAATCGGTCGTGAACGCAGGAAAGCCCCGTACCAGAGGCACGGGGCTTTCCCACAACAATTGTTCGGCGGCGTCCTACTCTCCCACAGGGTCCCCCCTGCAGTACC
>NZ_JBEZKP010000096.1:0-10752 GCF_040706335.1 Streptomyces sp. NPDC048389
AAGACGCCAGCCAGTCCGGCCTCGACATGCGCAGCTTGGGAACTGCGGACAGCGGTGAAGACATGCAACCGTTTCTGTTCGGGCGCACGCATCCATCCATGAACACACGCGCATCGTGATCCCGGGCGGCCCGGCCAGGAAGGGGGCCATGCCAGTGGGAGTGCAGCCGCTGGGGCTGACGGTCGGGCATCATTGCCCGAAGGCTTGCGAAGCCCGCGTGGGGCTTGCGCTCCGCCGAGGTTGCCCGACCACTCCAGCAGTGGGCCGGCCTCACTCGCGATTTTACCGTGACGTGAGGGCAGAGTGCGAGGTGCGGCTTGTGAAATGCAGGTAAACACAGCTTCGGATCATGTGATTCTGGACACGTATGCTGGGTCACTTCGCACGTTCGAAGAGCAGCAGGACGCAGAGGGAGCAGGCGCGGGATGACAGAGCGGCAGATGCAGATCGGCGAGGTCGCCGAGCGGACCGGTTTGTCGCTGCGCACGATCCGGCACTACGAGGAAGTCGGCCTCGTTGTCCCGTCCGCCCGCAGCAAGGGCGGCTTCCGCCTCTACACCGAGGCCGACGTCGAACGCCTGATGGCCATCCGCCGCATGAAGCCCCTGGACTTCTCCCTGGAGGAGATGCGGGACCTCCTGGAGATCAGCGACCGCATCGCGGCCACCGACGAGCTGCCCGCCGGGCAGGAGCGGGAGCGGCTGTACGAGCGGCTGGACTCGTACCGCAAGGTCGCGGACGCGCGCTGCGAGACGCTGCGTGCGCAGTTGATGGCCGGGGAGGACTTCGCCGCCACGCTGCGCCGCAGATTGAGTGCCCACAAGTCGTAAGGGGCGACGGACAGGAACGTCACTCCCCAACGAGCCCTGCGGACTGTTTCCGCATGCGAGCCGAGACCGGCAGGGTGGTCGTCCACGCCGCCGGCGGCAGGGCCGCCGCGGGCCGGTCGCTGGGCCCCGGTGCCCCGGGCCTTGTTTCCGGCGTGGCGCACCGGGTGCGGCGTTCGCGCGCGCCTTAATGGAGTGGTTGCGTCACCGAACGCCTGATCCGGTGTCCTGCAAGCTTCCCACCGGACCGATTGCGGCCGGGTCCGCTCCGGTGGAGCGGTCGGCTTGGGACGAACGGCTGCTGGAGACGAATAGCCGCAGACCAGGCGCAATGTGAATGAGGAGTGTCGAGCGGAGGAGCACTGCCGTGAGCTATCGCCTGAGACCGATCTCCCGCGAGGAGCACCTTGCTTTCGTCGCGACCCGACCGTCGGCGAGCCACATGCAGATGCCGTCATGGGGGCACGTCAAGCCGCAATGGCGTGCGGAAAGCCTTGGCTGGTTCGATGACCAGGGGTGCATCAGGGGCGCCGGACTGGTGCTGTACCGGCAGATGCCGTGGCTGAAGAGATACCTGGCCTACCTTCCCGAGGGGCCGCTCATCGACTGGTACGCCACCGATCTGGACCGGTGGCTCGACCCGTTGCTCGCGCACCTGAAGTCGCGAGGCGCGTTCTCGGTGAAGATGGGGCCACCGGTCATCATGCGGCGCTGGACTGCCGAAGCAGTGAAGTCGGCCATCGCGGACCCGCATGAACGGCGGCTGCGGAACGTCGAGGCAACTTCCTGCGATCAGCGGGCCTTCGACGTGTGCGACCGGCTCCGCCGTATGCGCTGGCGGCAGGGCCATGACGGCGACGGAGACGGCTTCACCAAGGGACAGCCGCGTTTCGTTTTCCAACTCCCCATCGTGGGAAAGACGTTGGACGAGATCCAGCATGGCTTCAACCAGCAGTGGCGCCGCAACATCAAGAAGGCCGAGAAGGCAGACGTGCAGGTGGCCCGTGGCGACTACGAGGATCTGCCGACCTTCCACGCGCTCTACCTCGAGACAGCGGAACGTGACGGGTTCACCCCGCGGCCCCTCCCCTACTTCCAGCGCATGTGGACCGCTCTGAGCGCCGAGCATCCCGATCGGGTGCGGCTCTACCTCGCCCATCACCATGGCGACGTGCTCTCCGCAGCCACCATGCTCACAGTCGGGAAGCACACCTGGTACTCCTACGGTGCCTCCACCAGCCGCAAGCGGGAGCTCCAGCCCAGCAACGCCCTGCAGTGGCGGATGATGAGCGACGCCCACCAACTGGGTGCGGACGTCTATGACATGCGCGGCATCACCGACATGCTCGATGAGAGCAGCCACCAACTCGGCCTGCTCCGCTTCAAGGTCGGCACCGGCGGCCAGGTGGCGGAGTACATCGGTGAGTGGGACTACCCGTTGAACGGGGTCCTGCACGGCGCATTCGATCGTTACATGAAACGACGCTGACGCCGGTGTGGCTATGCCCTTGCAACCCGCCGCGAATGATGATCCTGCCTGATCGAGGACGCAAAGTCACTGGTCGCTGATGTGCCGCGCGAAGGGCACGCCAGTAGCTGAAGGCCGGTGCTCGTCTTCGAAGGCGATGCTTCATCACATGCCCTACCCGGGAGACTTCTCCCGGCTCGTCCTCGGGCAGGGCCTCGTCTACGCGCACGAGATGCGGGAGGACGGCGAACCACTTTGGAGACCGCGGCGTACGAGGCGGGCCGATGCTCCGCCGCCCCCGAGCCGGGGTGAGGCAACGGATTCACCACAGCTCGGGAACGACTTCTTGGAAGCAGGCCGACTACGTCGGCGAGCACGAGACACTCTACCGTATGAGGAGAGTTGCGGGGCGTGACTTCATCGCGCGATTCGCCAAGTCCCCTGAGATTCCCTCACCGTAGACGGCGGCGAGTCAGATCAAGAACAACTTCACGCTTACGTAGCGTCAGAGTATGGTGATCGACTGGCGACGCGATGGACTGGTGAGGCGTCGCCCTCGCGGTCCCGGCATGGCTCCCCGTCCAAGCCGGGATCGCGCCTGCCGGCAGGCGCGACGCTGATGCGTCGAGGCGCAGGAGACAACCCCTCCGCCTCGCGTCGAGGCGCAGGAGACGTCCCCTCCGCCCGTCGCAACGAGGCCGGTCTGCCCGCACAAGAGACCGCCCCTGCCCGCGGTCCGTGGTCTGCGGGCAGAGGCGGCCGGTCTCAGTGGCCGGCGGTGAGTTGGCCTGCGAGCTTGCCGTGCATATCGGCGCTGGGCTTGTTGAGGCCGATAATCGTGACCTTCTTGCCGCGCTGTGCATACTTGCTCTCGATCGCATCGAGGGCCGCCACCGAGGACGCGTCCCAGATGTGCGCGTCGGTCAGATCGATCACGACATCGTCCGGATCGTCCTTGTAGTCGAACTGGTAGACCAGATCGTTCGACGAGGCGAAGAACAACTCACCGGTGACCGCATACACGACCTGGTTGCCGTCCGGGTC
Source organism: Streptomyces sp. NPDC048389 (assembly GCF_040706335.1). NCBI lineage: Bacteria > Bacillati > Actinomycetota > Actinomycetes > Kitasatosporales > Streptomycetaceae > Streptomyces > Streptomyces sp. NPDC048389. The sequence continues at coordinate 3,340 of NZ_JBEZKP010000096.1, forward strand.
CACCACGCCGGAGACCTCGGCCAGATGCGCGACCCGCTTGGCGAAGATCACCATCGCGACGACGCAACCGACGACCACGCCGATGGCGAGGTTGTGGGTGGCCACCACACAGGCGACGGTGACCGTCATGACCACGGTCTCGCCGATCGGCATCCGCCTCAGCGTCCTCGGCTGAATCGAGTGCCAGTCGAAGGTGGCGACGGCCACCAGGATCATCACCGCGACCAGCGCCGCCATCGGGATGTCGGACACCACCGGACCGAAGACGACGACGAGGACGAGCAGGAAGGCTCCGGAGAGGAATGTGGAAAGCCGGGTGCGGGCACCGGACGTCTTCACGTTGATCATGGTCTGGCCGATCATGGCGCAGCCGCCCATGCCGCCGAAGAACCCGGTGATCACGTTCGCGACACCCTGGCCCAGCGACTCACGGGTCTTGTTCGAGTGGGTGTCGGTGATGTCGTCGACCAGCTTGGCGGTCATCAACGACTCCATCAGACCCACCAGAGCGAACGCGAACGCGTACGGAGCGATGGTGGTCAGCGCGTCAATGGTGAACGGCACGTCCGGCAGGCCCGGCACCGGCAGGGAGGACGGCAGATCGCCCTTGTCGCCGACGTTGGGGACCGCGATGCCGGCGGCAACGGTGATCACCGTGAGGACGACGATGGAGATCAGCGGCGCCGGAACAACCTTGGTGATCTTCGGAGCGAGCACCATCAGGGCAAGCCCGCCGACGATCAGCGGATACACCGCCCACGGGACATCGGCCATCTCCGGCACCTGGGCCATGAAGATCATGATGGCGAGGGCGTTGACGAACCCGACCATGACGCTGCGCGGAATGAACCGCATCAGTTTGGCCACTCCCAGCGCGCCGAGCACGATCTGGATCAGCCCGCCGAGGATGACGGCCGCGATCATGTAACCGAGACCGTACTCATGGTTGAGCGGTGCGATGACCAGGGCCATCGCACCGGTGGCGGCGGAGATCATGGCCTTGCGGCCACCGACCACCGAGATCACCACGGCCATGGTGAACGACGCGAAGAGGCCGACGGCCGGATCGACACCGGCGATGATCGAGAAGGAGATCGCCTCCGGGATCAGCGCCAGGGCCACCACCAGGCCGGCCAGCACTTCGGTGCGGAAAATCTTCGGAGAGGCGAGCCAGTCCGGCTTCGACATACGCAGCTTGGGAGCAGGGGACAGCGGTGAAGACATGCAACCGTTTCTGTTCGGGCGCACACGTCCAGCCGCTGAACGTACGCGCGTCGTACGCGATTCCGCACGAAAGCGAAATCCTCGGCGGGCTGCACTGTGGAGCCCTGGCCGAATGGGCGGCAGCCGCCGGGGCTGCCCGTTCGGGCCTCATTGCCCGGAAGTCTTGTTGCCGGCGGAGCCCGATCGGGGCTCACGGCCTGCGCGGCACTTCGATGCCAGATGGCACCGGGTGCCTTCGAATCTCCACTCTACCCTAACGTTAGGTCAGGGTGGGCGTAGGACCTTATGAGATGCCGATAGCCAGCCGGCTGATCATGTGAGCCAGACGCGTCGGAGCGCTGGCGTGCAGGCACCTGGAACAGCGGCAGGCCCCCACCACGCAGGCGGGGACCTGTTGGGTCGGTCACGCGTGAGGGCGGAAGAGCCGGTGCGCCAGGAGCTGCTTGGCCTTCTGCGCGCGCTCCCGGTCCTGGCATACACCCGAGCGTCCGATTGCGGCGGCCGTCGTCGCTCCGGTGAGGCAGGAAACGGTGCGCGGGGCGCGGCAGGTGCCACGGCAGGGAAGGCTCTGCAGTGCCCGTCACGTCCTGGACGAGGAGAGTGCCTGTCGCGTCATGGACGAGGGCGGTGGCGTCAGGTCAGTATGCCCACCAGCGCCCCTCCGCGGTCTGCTCCTCCCAGAGGGTGCTTCCGTCCTCGCGGACTTTGCGGACGTAGGCGTTGGCGACTCGCTCCGCCTTGACGGTGCAGATGACGGACCAGTTGCCTCGGGCGTCGACGCTCTCGAAGGCCACGTCGCCGGAGCCCGTGCGGGTGGCCCGGCCGGCGGTGAGAATCATTTCCGAGCCGTCGGTCAGTTTCATGAAGAAAGTACCCACCGGTTTCCTCCTGCGCCATGGGCGAGATACCTGCCGGTCGCTGTGCTTCAGTCGCCCCAGGGCCGGCGGAACGACCCGAGTCGGGGCCGACGGTCTGGCTAGTAGCACCACCAGACGCCGTCAGACGGCTGCGGCAGCCAGGTGCAGTCGCCTCCTTCGACGGGTCCGCGCCGGAAGACCGCCATGACCGCGTGGGCGGGGTATGCCCTCACTCGCTCCACTCTGCCGTTGTGATCCGTCCGTTCCAGTACGATCTCGCCGGTGGCTGTGCACCCGGCCGCATCAGCCTCGATGACGGCATCTGCTCCGTCGGCCAGTTGCAGCATGAACAGGGCCATTGCTTCTTGCTCCGTGATCTCAGAGTCCGACGGGGACCAGGGGGAGGTCTTCCCAGACCTGGCGCAGTTCGGTGTAGCGGCGGTCGGGCAACTGGGCCAGCACCTCCCGGACTTCGGGACGGGCGCCGGCCGCGGCAATGAGCAGGTCATGCTTGCTCAGTGCGCCGTTGGAGAACAACTTGCCCAAGTGGTCGGAGATTTCGAGACGGGTGACGATGTCAGCCATTGCTCTCCTCAGCGTCTGAGTGCACTCGCGCGTGAACGGCGCGGCCGTGCCGTGAATGTCAGGGCAGCCCTGACGGGCGGCTCCTTCGCCACTTCCGGGCCGTGGCGCGGGAACGGGGCCCACGGCCCGGAAGCAGCTTCTGGAAGCAGGCCGACTGCGTCGGCGAGCAACACTACTCTAACGCAAGGGTAGAGTACGGCGGAAGTGGCATGTCGCACCGCCCGCTCGACCGGCGGACCGGCCCGTCCGGCATCGGCGGGCGCGAGGGCCGCCGGGGACTCCGTCGGGCCTGGCGGACGGTCGGCCGAGGTTCGAACCGCGGCGTCCGGGTCCGCCGGGCCCCTCCATCCGGACGACGGGCCGGGCCGACCGTTCATGCGGCCGGACCTCAGGGATGCAGGAGGTGCAGGCGGCCCGGCATCGATTCGAAGCGCAGCGGTGCGCGTACGTCGTGGGCGGGCGTGCCGTCGATGTCCAAACGACAGACCCCCCAGGGACGTTCGTAGCGCAGTCGCCTCACCCGGCGGGTTCCGAAGGCATCGCTGTCGACCTGCAAAGAGCCGTCAGTCTTGAGAGTGACGCTCAAAGGACGGTCGGCGGGGGCGGCGAGCTTCTCGTTGTCGAGCAGCAGAGAAGCACTCCCGGGATGGGACTGGAGGGATGTGATGGTCGCGTGCCGGACGGCGATGTCCAGGGCGGCGCCCGGCAGATGCACTCCGATGACCGGTCGCCGGTGGCCGCTGTGAACAGTCAGCACGCCGGGCTTCTCATGCTGTGGGGGTTCGATGAGCAGAGGCAGGTTCCACAGGGCGGCCGCGCGCAGTGCCCGAGTGTACTGGGAGCCGCTGGCATGGACGAGCAGATGAACGCGGGGGCGCCGCCGCTCCTGCGGGGCTCGGTGGCGCTCGCCGGCCTCCGGCACGGGGCTCAGCTCCACCCCTCGGATGCCCTGATGCGACAGACGCTCGCGCAGCGCCCGCGCCCGCACGCGGTCGGCTCTGCCCCAACCGCGCAGGATGCCCAGTACGGGCCTGGTGGGGCCCAGCTCACGAGCCAGCCGTATGGCGGCATTCAGCAGGGGCTCGTGTGCGAGCTCGACGTCCACGCGCTCGGCGCCGGGCAGAGGGGGTGTGCGAGAGGACATACAGGCTCCTTGCTGCTCGCAGAAGGTGGGCACGTCCACGCTCCTGCGAGGACTTCCCATGAGAGGGGGTCCGCGAGGCCGGACTGTGGTCAGGGCAGAACGCCGGCCTCGCGGACGGCGGTGCGCAACCGCCTCGGGGCCGTCGCCGCCCGGCCCCGACCGAGTGACCCGGGTCGAGGGCTGTGCGGCGTCGCTCCGACCGCGCATCTCTAACCTAGCGCGAGAGTTGATGTCTTGTGTATTTCGAGCAGGACCAGGACATTGTCGGCCCAGACTTTTACGTTGATGTAGAGTTGAACGGGTCGATCGGTTCTGGACACATCGATCGACACGGCGGCCCCGGAAGGTCCTCCACTCGACGTGGCCGGGGCCGCCTCTCGATGTGCGGCGCGTCCCCCGCGCTCGGATTCAGCGGAACTTCGCGGCGGGGTCGGAGGTGAGCCAGCCACGAGCACCCCAGAAGTCGATCGCCCGACGGATCGTGTCGAGCGCCCGCTCGGCTGCCGCAGTCCGGCGTTCGCCCCAGTGGCCGTGGCACCAGTCGGCGAGTTCGTCGGCCGCCTCCGGCCCTTCGAGGACGCCGAGACGGTTGTGCGAGCCCAGGTGGCTGCCGAGAAGGACCATGGCGGTGTGGTCGACTTCTCCGGAAGCCTCCGCGAGGAACGCGGCGACGGCCTGCCGTACGGTCGGCACCGCCGCGGGAACGGGACGACTGCGCTGCACCTGGGGGCGTCCGGTCACGGCGCCCGGCTGGGAAGCACCGGCGGTCGACGTCTTCGGCCGATCCGCCGGCGGCGCGGGCGGGGGTGCCGGCGGCAGGACCGGCTTGGTCGTGGCAGCGGGTTCCCCTGCGACGGTGGCCTGCGGCGCCTGGTCCTTCGTGCCGTACAGGCAGGCGGTGACGTACTCGGCGGGTACGGGCGTGTTCTGCTCGACGGATCGGTCCAGGACTTCCGCGTCGCAGGTCCGGCACAGCGGCAGCTGCCGCCAGCCGATGATGGACAGTTGAGTACCGCGTGAATGGCGTGTCATGGCCTGCGGCCGTTCCACGATGTCGTCGCCTCCGCAGCCGGCGCAGCGTCGTGCGCCTCGCATCCACCGTGCGCCGCAGGACAGGCAGGTGATCTGGATGTCTCCTCCGAGGGGTGCCCCTTGCAGCTCCTCGCTCTCTCCGCATGACGGGCACTCCGCCACGGCCGTCATCGGTGTTCTCCCTTCACCCGGTCAGTCGTGCGCGGCCAGGAGGTGCTCGAGGCGGGCCTTGGGGAACTCGCGTTGGAAGGAGTTGGCCTGCCAGCGGTCGGGGAACAGGGCGAGTTGGGCCTTGTCCCTGAGGCGGGTCAGGGCTTCACCCTTGACCAGCCGTGAGCGGTTGAGTGCCTCGGCGCCGGCTGCGTCCGTGGCGCGCGCCAGACGGAAGGGCAGGCTCTCCAGCCGTACGGGAGCGGAGAATTCGCCGGCCATGCGGGCGGAGACGACGTCGAACTGCATGGGGCCGACGGCGGCGAGCACCGGCGCCTGGTCCCCGCGGAGGTCGGAGACGAGGACCTGCACGACACCCTCCTCGTCCAGCTGGGCGATGCCGCGCCGGAACTGCTTGGAGCGGCCGATGTCCACGGGGCGTACGACGGCGAAGTGCTCGGGGGCGAAGGTCGGCATCGGCGGGAACAGGGCGGGCGGGCCGTCGTAGAGGGTGTCGCCGACGCGCAGGGCGGTGGCGTTGACCAGCCCGACGACATCGCCGGGGTAGGCGGTGTCGACCATGGAGCGGTCCTGGCCGAAGACGCTGTGCGCGTACTTGGTGGCGAACGGTTTGCCGGAGGCGGCGCGGGTGACGGTGGCGCCGCGTTCGAAGATGCCCGAGCACACGCGCAGAAAGGCGATCCGGTCGCGGTGGGCGGGGTCCATGTTGGCCTGCACCTTGAACACCAGCCCGGAGAACGGCGCGTCGACCGGCCGCCGGCCGCCGCCCTCGAGTTCACGCGGTCCCGGTGGCGGTGCCAGGTCGACGATGGCGTCGAGCAGCAGCCGTACCCCGATGTTGGAGATCGCGGCACCGAAGAACACCGGTGTGGAGATGCCCGACAGAAACGATGTCCGATCGAACTCCGCCCCGTCGGCCTGCAACAGCTGCAGTTCCTCCGTCGCCTGTTCCCAGTCGGCGCCTTCCTCGAACGCGGCCTGATCCGCCGACAGGCTCTCCTCGATCGCCTCGTGAGCACCGCCGGGGGCCCGGGTGTAGCGCAGCATCTCCTCGGGAGCGCGTACATCGATCAGTCCGCGCATATAGCCGGCAGCCCCCACGGGCCACGTGACGGGCGTCGGCCGGAGGCGGAACTCGCGCTCGATCTCGTCCAGCAGTTCCAGCGCCTCGCGTCCGGGGCGGTCCCACTTGTTGACAAAGGTGATCACAGGAATGCCGCGGTGACGGCAGACGTCGAAGAGCTTGCGGGTCTGCTCCTCGAGCCCCTTGGCCGCGTCGATGAGCATCACCGCGCAGTCGACGGCCGCCAGCACCCGGTAGGTGTCCTCGGAGAAGTCGGCGTGCCCCGGCGTGTCCAGCAGATTCAGTACACAACCGCGGTGGGCGAACTGCAGCACCGCCGAGGTGACGGAGATCCCGCGGGCCTTCTCCATCTCCATCCAGTCCGACGACACTCCCCTGCGACCGGACTTCCCGTGGACCGCTCCCGCCTCAGTGATCGCCTGCGCGTGCAGGGCCAGCGCCTCCGTCAGGGTCGACTTGCCCGCGTCCGGGTGGCTGATCACCGCGAACGTCCGCCGCCGGGCCGCCTCACCGGCCGCCCACTCACTCGCCGCGCTCACCGAACCGCCTTCGGCGCGCCCTGGGCCGCCGGGGCGCCCTGGGCCTCGAGCACGTGCGCCAGGTGGCCGTGCAGGGAGCGCGCGAAATCCTCCGCCGCTCCCAGCTCACGGCGAAGATCCTCGCACCGTTCATTCGCCTGCACCCAGTACCTGCGCAACCTTGTCACCAGTTCCTCGTACGCCTGCTCATCCGTTTCCGGCATGGGACCGCCCCGCTCGGGCAGCTGGTCCAGCACCGTGAGCAGCGCACGCACATCCTCCAGGCAGAACCCCAGCGGTCGCATACGCCTCACCAGCGCCAGACGCCTGACCTCCGCCTCGGTATAGAGCCGGAATCCGCCCAGGCTACGCCCGGTCGGAGCCACCACGCCGACCTCCTCGTAGTGGCGGATCGTGCGCAGGGACAGCCCGGTACGCTCCGAAACCTCGCCGATCTGCATCAGCCTCTCGCCCACGGCTTCACCGCCTTGAGTCGTCTGCTCGGCACCCTTGCCGACTACAAATCTACCCTGACGTTAAGGTAGATTGGCAATCGCTGGAACGAGGGTGGCTCCGACAGGCCGCCGTCGTCGTCAGGCGGCACCGCCTCCCGTTCCCCGCTGGGGGCGGGGCCGCCCCCAGCCGATGTTCGCTGGGCGGCGTGGCCCCGCTGCCGGACGACCCCTTCAGGAGTAGTGCTGCAATGCGCATTGGTGTGCTCACTTCCGGCGGCGACTGCCCCGGTCTGAACGCCGTCATCCGTTCCGTCGTGCACCGCGCCGTAGTCGACCACGGTGA
>NZ_JBEZKP010000097.1:0-10637 GCF_040706335.1 Streptomyces sp. NPDC048389
TCAACGTCCTGTGGGCCCTGATCCGTGACGGACGGTGCTACGACCATGGACTCTCCGCTGCTTCTGCGAGTTGACAACGTCATTAGGAGGTGGCCGCAGTTGGCGCAGGTGATGTGGAGTTGTCCGTCGATGGCGGCCAGGCGGTGTTCGTCGCAGTTGGGGCAGGGTGCGGCTTTGGGGTGGTGGTGGGGTGTGGCGTGGGTGAGGTCGCGGATGCGGTGGATGAGGTCGCCGAGTTGGCGGTGGAAGTCGCCGATCCATGGGTGTGTGAGGGCGTAGGGGAGGTAGGCGAGGTGCCAGGTGCACCAGCCGGTGATGCTGGCCCCTCGGGTCGGTAGGGCCTGTTCGCAGGGGCGGGTGTACTCGGTGCCGTAGGGGTCGCGGTAGACGGCGGGGTAGCTGTAGGCGGTGTAGCCGGCCCATGCGTCGAGGAAGGCGCGGATGGGGATGGTGTCGGGTTCCTCGTCGGCGGTGGTGGGGTCGGCGTGGCCGGGGCCGAGGAGGGCCAGGACGCGCATGTCGACGGGTACGGGGGCGTGTGCGCGGCCGGTGCTGCCGAGGCGTCCGGTGTGGGGGCGTCCGGCGGCCGCGACGAATGCCTCGAGCAGGCGGGCCTGGCTCGGGAGTTCGGTGAGCCAGGCGCGCAGCTCGCCGGCGTGCAGGAGGCAGGCGTGGTGGCCGTCGGGGGCGGTGCGGGGGCAGATCGAGCAGCTGCTCACTGTGGGGCTGCCTTCTGGATCAGGGCGAACAGATGGTCGATCTCGGTGATGTCGAGGCGGTCCCATTCTCCGAGGGCGTAGCGGAGGCGTACGTCGATCTGTGCGGCGACGGCGGCCTCGGTCCAGTGCACGGCCATCTGCCGGGCCTCGTCGGGGGTGAGTTCGCCCTTCATGGATCCGCGGGCGATGTGGACGTAGGGGAGGCCGGTGTTCGCGCCGGCGATGGCTGAGATACGCAGGGCGGCCTTTCCGGTGGGGGTCGGTCGCTCGGCGCGGATGTCGCGGACCATGTGGCCGATCGTCGCCATGTCCAGCTGCAGCTCGGTGCGGAAGACGCGGATGAGGGCGACGTCGGTTTCGGCGAAGCTGGCGGCCGCCATGAGGTCGCGGGCGGTGATCAGGACCGTGTCCGGGGCCAGGAGTGCCTGGACGGGTCCCCACGCCAGGAGGCAGGCGGCGTTGCCGTGGTCGTCGAGGGTGGAGCGGATGGACGCGGTGTGGTCGTCGGTGGTGTCGGTCACGGGGTGGCTCCGGTGTGGTCGTGGCAGTTGGCGCAGTAGCCGTGGCGTTTGTCGTCGGGGTGGTGGGAGGTGCGGTTGCAGCGGGGGCAGGTGAAGGGCAGGGGGCCGAAGTGCCGCTCGAGCTGGTGGACGATGTCGGCTTCGGTGCGGCCGCCGGTGAGGACGATGCGTAGTGGGGGCAGTCCGAGTTCGGCGAGGTTGAGGGCGATGGGTTCGTCGACCATGAGGCGGGTGACGTTCTCGCCGGAGAGGCCGAGGAGGATGAGCGGGCCCTGCGGGTCGCGGATGACGGCCTTGATCATGATCGTTCTTTCTGGTCGGCGGTACGGGGTCACTTCTACTGGCGGGTAGGGGTGGTGGTCTCGCGCGCGTGCGCGCGCCTGCGTTCTGCGCGCGTGTTCGCAGGCGCGCGCGAGAGGGCGTGGGGTCACAGGTGGTCGCCGACGAAGTCGACGACCGCGCTGAAGCACAGGAAGGCGACGATCCATCGGGGCACCGCCGTATCGGCGGCGAGCCAGCGGGCCAGGCGTCGGGAGCGAGAAGTAGGGCTCATGCTCGGGTCTCCGTCGTGCAGTGGGTGTCGTGGCGGGTGCCGTGGCTGACCCAGGAGCAGACGCAGCAGGCGGCGTCGAGTTCCTGGCGGGCGGTGAGCTGCTGCTGCTCGACGTGCCGGGTCTGTTCCTTGGTGGGGGCGGGGTGGCGTCGCCAGGTCCTGGCGGCGTGGAGGCATGGGGGGAGCAGGAGGACCAGGAGGGCGGCGCCGTAGAGGAGTGCGGGCGCGGCGGCGAGGAGCCTCACTTGATCACCTTCAGTGCTGTCCTGGGGATGCCTCGGGTGATGAGGTCGTCTCGGAGCGACTCGGCGTGGTCGCGGTCGTCGCACGCCACGTCGACCAGGTCGCCGGGGATCGCGGCCGTGATCGTGGTGAACCGCTCGGCCGGACCGTGGGCCCTGTAGAGGGCCCACCAGTTGGCTGCCTCGCGGGGCGAGTAGCAGTTCACCATCACCTCGTTGACGCGGAGGGCGGTCATCGTTGCCACCTGGTGGGGCGTATGACGCGGCGGTCGCGGGGGGCGGGTGGGCGTGGTTGGCGGGGTGTGAAGCAGGTGGGGCTGGTGGCGATGTGGGGCTTGTGGAGGTTCTCGCCAGCTTCGGGGGTGGGGCGCTCTTGGGTGAGTTGGCGGGAGTGGTAGCGGCCGAGGTGGTCGACGCGTACGGCGGTGTTGCCGGCGGCGTCGCGGTCGGCGTTGATCATCTGTGGGACGCGGTTCTTGGCGGTGGTGCACCAGATGACGTCGGCGAGGCAGCGTGGGCAGTTGCCGGGGCCGTTGGGAGCGGGCGGGCGAGCGGTCGGGTAGGGCATCGCAGGGCGGGTCCTCTCGGTGGTCGGGTCAGGTGCCGGTGGGGTCTAAGGCGGGCTCGGGTGCGGTGTGCGGTGGGGGATGCGGTGGGTGTCCGGTGCGGCGGTCGGCGCGGATGTCGGCGCAGACGTGGCAGTGGTGGCCGGTGGTCCACAGGACGCCGGTCTCGCAGTCGGCCAGGCCGCAGCCCCAGCGGGGCAGCGCGGCCCCGAGGAGCCACCGGCCGGGGTCGCGGATGTCGTCGGCCATGGCGGATGCCGTGCGGGCTGTGAGGCGGGCGCGGAGGCGCTGCGGGGTGGCGTAGGTGTCGAGCTGGTGGCCGATCTCGCGGGCGATGCGGCGCATCAGGTAGGGGCTGATGCCGGGCAGCAGGTGCCGGACGGGCTCGAGGACGTGCCAGATCCGCGGGGAGAGGGTCAGCTGGGGTCCGGTGTACGGCGGCGGCGCGATCGGGTTACCGAAGGTATCCACAGCTCTACTACCGGTATCTCGCCTACGGCGGATGGAACCACCGGCCCGCGTCTTCTCCAGGTCGTTCAGTCCCTGGTCTTCCTTATACGCGAGGGATCCGTCACCAAGATCGGGACCCGATCCGTCACCAGGATCAGGAGTCGGCTCCGGCTCGTCGACCGGATGGACCGGGTGGTCGTGGACGGTGATGGCGTGGCGGCCGCGGTAGCCGGCCCGGCGGTCGACGGTGATCCAGCCGAGGGCCTCGAGCTCGTCCAGGAGGCGGGAGACAGACGCTTCGGCGAGCGGCTGCCCGGCGCGCTTGCCGCCGTGGTGGCGCAGCAGCTGGGCGAGCTCGGCGAGGGTGGGCTGGTGGTGCTTGATGACGGTGGCGTAGCGCAGGCCGAGGTAGAGGCGGTGCAGGAGGCCGCGCAGGGTGTCGGCGGCGAGCACGGGGCCCCATACGAACGGCTCCCCCTTGTCGAGGTCGCGGCACCAGCGCTCGGCGGTCTGTCCCGTGCCCGTGATTTTGTGGGTGTTCCGCTTGGTGAAGAGCTCCACCACGCCGTCCGTCGGCGCGGGACGGCCGAGGCGGCGTCCGGCTCGCTCACCGGTCGACTTCGACCAGTCCAGGTAGCCGGCCATCTTCTCCATCGACGCCGTCGCCCGGCGGCCCTTCGAGAGCGCCTTGACCTTGCCGTAGAAGTTCGTGTCCCCCGGCGCGTACGCCTCCGCGTCCGTCACGACGCGCAGCGGGTACTTCACCCATTGCCCGCGCCGAGCACCGCCGGCCCCGCCACTGCTGTGGCGGGGCTCGGCGGCGGGCGCGGACAGGAACGGCATCAGGCAGTCGGCCCCTGGCGGGTGATGCCGGCGGCGGCCGCGGCGTGCAGCCAGGCCGGGATCTCCCGGGTGACGCCGTCGAGGAGTTCGGCGTCGGAGACCTGGTAGGGGTCGCGGGCGTGGAAGAACGCGGCGTTGTCGACCATGCGGCCGGTGAGGTCGTCGAGTCGTTCCAGGAAGCTGACGCGGCCGCCGAAGCCGATGAAGGACCAGAACAGCGGGAGCTTGGACAGGTGGCGCAGCTCGGCTTCGACCGCGCCCCGGTCGTCCGGCTCGCCGTCCGTCTGGAAGAGCACCAGTGCCGGATCGGAGGCGCCGGAGTCGCGGTAGTGGTCGGCGACCTGCCGCATGGCGGCCACGTAGTTGGTGGTGCCCCACGGCATCCGGGGGTGTTCCCGGTCGATGACCCCGCTGTAGTTGACCAGGCTGACCGGCATGGGCTGCTGAGCGCCGGAGGCGAAGAACACGACCGGGACGGTGCCGTCGTCGTCCAGGCGCGTCGAGAGCGCCAGGGACTGCTCTGCGAGGCGCTGCACGGAGCCGTCGGCGTAGAAGCGGCGCATGCTGCCGGAGTGGTCCAGCACCAGATAGACGGCCATCTGCTGATGGGTCAGGCCGTGCTTGTCCAGCGAGGCGGCCGCGGTCTTGGCCAGCGAGACCAGGCCGGGCGCGGCCTGCTCGATCTTGTCGAAGCTGATGGGCATTCAGGACTCCTCTTGAGGTTCGGAAACGGTGTAGACGGCGCCGCACGGTGCGGTGCGGATGCCGGGGCCGGTGTGGCGGTGGAGAGCTCCACAGCCGCTCGGGCCGTCGCACAGGACGGTGTACTCGGTGCGGCCGGAGGTGCGGATCGGCCCTGCGGGTACGGCGGCGGGGCCGCCCCAGCGCGGCGGGTCGGCGGGCAGCAGCGATAACTGCCGCCCGGGCTCAGCGCCGGTCATGGATGGCTGCCGGGGCGGGGATCGGGAGCCGTGGGCAGGTGGCCCGGGGGCAGGGTGAGCGTGACCGGGCGCGGCAGGATGTTCGGCCCGCGCTCGCCGCGCGGGCGGCTGAGGTAGCCACGCTTCTCCAGGAGGCCGAGCGCGCCTCTGACCCGGTCGTCGGGGCGCAGGCCGCAGGCCTTCGCGAGGCGTCCGGCGATCAGGGCGTGGCCGGAGGGGATGTGCCCGTCGGCGTCGGCGTGGTGGGCGAGCATCATCGCGACCAGGCGGACGTCGGGCTTGAACTGGCTGTAGCGGATGGCCCGCTCCCAGCCGTGCCGGTCGTAGGACAGAGGGGGGCGCGCGGCGACGTCTCCCGGCGTGGGTATGGGCCGGTCATGCATCGGTGGCTCCTCGATACAAGGGGGCAGGTGTGGTCGTGCAGGCCGGCCGGCGGCCGGCTGCCGGGCCTGGGGTCAGCCGCCCGGCAGTGGTGGCGGGTTCGGTGTCGGGCTCGGCACCGCCGGCTCCGTCCCGGCAGGGCCGGGGCTGTCCGTGTCGGCGGCGGTCGCGGTGAGGAACAGACCGATCGCCGCGGCGACGGCCACGGCCATCACGGCCCACCATGCAGGGAGCTTCACGCGTGGGTGTCCTCTCGAGCAAAGGGAGTGAGGGTGGCCCGCCCCGGGGGGTGGGCGGGGCGGGCCACCCGGTCATCAGGCCGCCGTGGCGGTGCGGGCAGGCGGCCGGAAGGTGACGGCCAGGACGTCCAGCACATCGCCGTCCGACAGCACGCCGAGCTGCACCGCGTTGCGGTACGCGCCGGCCAGGACCGCCACCGCGTAGTCGACGGCCGCCTCGGCCGTGCACCCGGTGCGCTGCAACGTGGCCAGGTCGTCGGCCAGGCCCGGGTACAGCTCGAGGACCAGGCGGCCGGGCCGGTCGGCCACTTCAGCCACCGGCTCAGCCACTTCGGCCGGTCGGTCGGCCACTTCAGCCACCGGCTCAGCCACCTCAGCCACCACCTGGCCGACCGGCTCAGCCACCGGCTGAGGCAGCGGCCGCGCGAGCAGCCGCTCGGCCGCGTACCGGCTGATCCCGAGCTCCTTGCCGATCCGCCGCGCGCCGTACCCGAGCTCGCTCTTCAGCCGGTGCGCCTCGGCTTGCTCGTCGACGGCGCTCACTCGTCGTCCAGGTCGCGGTAGTCGTCGGCGTAGTCCTCCGGGCCCAAAGCCGTGGCCATGCCCTCAGCCGCCCACTCGTCCTCGGCCCGCGGGTCGGGGAGCACCTGCAGCGGGACGACGACCGCCAGTTGCACCCCGGTCGCCTGGAGCTCGTTCTCCTGCGGCAGCTTCAGCACCATCTCGCCGGGCAGGCCGGGCGCGGGATGCACGTACCGCTCGTCGAGGCAGTCGCGGTAGGCGGCGGCGAATCCGGAGGCGTGGTCGACGGCTGCCTCGTACTCCGCATACAGGCCGGCGAAGTGGACGTCCGTCGCTTTCGCGCCGACGGTCAGCACCGCGTGGAGCTCGGCGGGCAGGGCCGGGCACTCGTGCGGCGGGTCGACATAGTCCGCGTCGTCGCAGCACACCCCCCAGTGGCCCTTCGGGCGCGCGCAGTCGGCGTGCTCCGGCATGACCCCGGGCGCCCCGCACGGCGGCAGTGAGGTGGCGGAGCGCAGCCGGGCCAACGCCGCACCCGCATCGCCCCGTTCGAGGTAGCGCTCGGCCTCGCCGATCGTCAGTCCGAACGCCTTGAGCAGCGCGCCCGCGCCCGGCCGCGGCTGCGGGACGCTCCCGTCGTGCACGACGCGGCCGTCACGGACGATCGTGAGCCGGTGCGGGCCGGCCTCGAACCAGATCTCGTACAGCGGGTGGTCGGCGGCCTCGGCCGCGAACACGCCGACCGTGTCCGTGCTGTCGGCGGTGTGGTGGAGCAGGCGCATGCGGAGCAGTTCGTCGCCCGGGATCTCCTCGATCGCGTACGTCTCGCCGAACGCTGGCAGTTCGCCGGCGCCTTCGTAGTGGACGTGGACCAGGTCCCCGGGGCGTACCGGGTACCAGGGGGCGGACGTCAGTGCCCGCTCGGCGCCGGTCAGGGCGCCGAGCTCCCCGGTGAGGTCCCGGGCGCGCTTGGCGTCCGCCGCCTGCTCGACCGGGGACCGGGTGTCGGCGGTGGCCGAGGGGCGGCCGTAGAGCCGGGTACAGATGTGCAGGGCCAGGTCGTGGACGTCGGCCGCCCACACGTTGCCGGGCGCGCCGAGGTCGTTGCCCGCGCCCGGAGCGCGGCCCCAGACACGGACTGCCGGGGCGTGGGGGCCGAGCTTGCTCAACGCTTCGGTGATGATGCCGAGTTCGACGTCACGACGCATGGGGTTGTTCCTCTTCGGTGGTGGGGCGGGCAGTGCCGCAGGGGACGCAGGTGGCGGTGCCGTAGCCGTCGGCCTCGTGCGGGCGGCGCCGGGCGCAGGGGCCGTGGCAGGGCAGCATCAGGACCAGGTGGACGTCCTCGCCGGACGGGTCGAACGTGGCGTACGGCTGCGGCGGGCTGGGGTACAGCAGCCGGCGGGCGGCGACGAGGGCCGCGTACACCGCGGCGGCGACGGCGAGGGCTGCGCCGGTGAGGGTCAGCACGGGGTCACCTCGAGCCACACCGGGACGGTGACGCCCCGGGCCGCGAGGAGGGGCAGCAGCCACTGCCCGGTGACCTGGAACGCGCCGTAGAACACGGCCAGCGTGGTCAGGTTGGACGTCACCGTCTGTGTCACGCGGCGGGTCAGTCGCATGGTCGTCCTTCCCTGCGGTGGCGGGTGGGCGGGCGGGTGTGACGTGCGTCGGCGTGTCCCCACTGCGAGGGGGCGTGGAGGGACTGCGGAGCGACCCGGACGGGCTGCACGGCCTGCGGCGGGCGGCGGGCCGGCCAGTGGTCGGCGATCACTGCCGCCGCGAACCAGGCCGCGACGGCGACGGCGAAGACGAGTAAGCCGAGCGAGATTGTCGTGTTCACCGCGCCATCACCCGGCGCTTGCGGAGCTTCCTCGCCTTGGCCGACCGGCGGGCGTTGGCCGCCAGGCACCCGAGGCACGCGAGCTGCCCCGCGCGCAGGTGAGCCAGGTAACCGGCGTAGGAGTCCCGGCCGCACGTACGCTCCCTGAAGGAGGACGTCACGCGAAGAGCAGGGGCCCGGGTGGAGGCGAGGCCCTCGAGGTAGCCGGCCAGCGCCGCATCCAGACGCGCAGTGCGCAGCGTCCAGGCCGTCATCTCGGTGTCCGCCCCGGCTTCGGCGTCCTTGCGGCCCTGCTCGAACAGCCGCATGAACAGCAGCCGGTCCTCCGACGGCAGGTGCGCGCAGCGCCGTTGGGCGATCTCCAGAGGTGTCACGGAGCCACCCCCGTACGGCTCGGGCGGACGTCGCCGGCGTCGACCGCCAGGGCCACGGCCTGGGTGAACGTGTCGGCCCGGTACCGCTGCAGGATCCGCTTGCGCCGGTACTTCAGGACGCTGGGGCTGATCTGCAGGCGGCGGGCGGTGGCGTCCAGGCCCTCGCCGGCGGCCGCGGCCGCCAACACCTCGCGTTCCTCAGGCGACAGATGCGGCATGGGCTCCGCCAGCGGCTTGTCGAGCAGTGCCCTGTGCAGCCGGGTCGTCTCCTGCTCGAGCTCCGTGACCCTGCCGGCCAGGGACCGGGCCTGGCCGGTGAGTCGCCGGTGCTCGGCCAGCAGCTGGCGGCGGATACCGTCCAGCCTCTGAGCCTGACGCAGCAGCATGTCCTCGGCGTGCGTGACCGGCCGCCACGGCCTGCCGGGGAGAGGGCCGCGCGGGAACTCCAACTGCAGCTCCGCCATGCGGGCCAGGACGTCCGGCGGGATCGGGCTACTCACCGTGACCCCCGGCGGTGGTGTCGGCCGAGTGGACGTCGCCCGCGTCGCGGGTGTCCTTCTCGGCATCGGCGAGCGCCTGGTCCCGCTTGGTGCGCCAGGCTGTGATCTCCTCCTCCGACGGGCGGCGAGTGGCGGAGATGCTGACCTCGACACCGCCGATCGTGCACTCGGCCCCGTGGTACTCGAAGCAGTGCGAGCGGGCGGGGTTGTCGTAGAACTTGACGTCCACGGTGGTGCCGAGTGCCTCGGCCCACGCGCGGACCGCGTCCGTGTCCCTCGGGGAGATCTCCAACTGGGCGGAGTTCGTCGGGTGGCGGCTGTACGCGATCGCCCGAGGGCGGATCTCCCACACCGGCAGGCCGGGGTGCTCAGCCAGCAGCCGGCGAGCCACCTGGCCGACGCGGAACGCTGCCGCCTCGAGCGCCTCGATCGTGGCGAGCGGGCTGCGCTCGGTGTCCTCACTCACAGGCCACCGTCCAACTCGGCCGTACGGTCGGCCGCGGCGAGCTGCTCGCCCGCGCGGGCGAACGCGAGGGAGACGCACATCGGCGAGCAGTAGGCACGCAGACCGTCCGCGTCACCGGCGATCTCCAGTCGCGCCCATCCGTCCGGCAGCGGGTAGGAGGCGCCCTCGGCCTCGGCCGCACCGCAGCCGTCGGTGGGGCACTGGGCATGGATGTCCCGGACGATCTCCGTGTCCAACAGGGCGGCGAGGGCCTGGCGCTTGTCACCGGTGAGGACCAGGTCGGCGCGGGCGCCGTAGGAGGTGGCGCACTCCACGATCGCGCGGCCGTGACGGGAGCCGCCGTCGGGCAAGCCGACCCCGCCGTTCCAAGCCAGGGTCCACGGGATGCCGTCGAGCGGGTTCTGACCGTCGGTGGCGGTCAGGATTTCGCGGACCAGCATGGCGTCGTCACCACGGTGGCCGGCCAGCACACGGCGGACCGCGTCGAGCTGCCCCTTGAAGTGGCGCAGCGAGGCGTTCTCCTCGCGCAGGTCGTCGATCTCGGCGCGGTACTCGGCCGCTGCCTGCTCGCGGGCCGCGGTGGCGATCTGCTCGGCCCGCTTCGGGTCGAACAGGATCCCCGCGTCCGCCTCGGCCTGGGCGATGCCCGCCGGGGTGCCGTTGCCCTGCTCGATCGAGGCACGGATCACGCCGGTAGCGGCCTGCACCGGCGTCGCGGGCCAGGTGACACCGTGGACGTCCATGTGGACGCTGTCGGCGTGGGGATCGCGGACACACGGCAACTTCCTCAGCACATAGCCGGGGCGGCGAGCGCCACACAACGAGTGCTCGAGCAACGGGGAAGCCTCGGGGCGCGGAGCGCCCGAAGGGGTCTGGAATGATGCGGTCACGGTCTCCTCATTTCATTGGGTGAGGTTGTGCCGAGGGGTCGTGCTCCGGGTAGGGCCGGGGCCGGCCCCGTACTCGTGGGTCAGGCGGCGGTCTCGCGGGCTTCTGTGGCCGGGGGCACAGACGTCTTGAGCAGCACGGCGAGACGGCCGATCTCCGCCTCGGTCAGGCGACAGCGCGCACAGTCCGGGGGGCGCACACCGTGCTCGCACGGCGCGGTGAACCCGGCCTCGAACGCCTCCCGCGGCGTACGGCAGATCCGCGAACCCGGCGCCTGGGCGCTCACGCCGCCTCGGTCTCCGCCGCCGCCTGGGCGCTCACGCCCACCGGCTGCGGCTCCAGCGGCATGAGATCCGCAATCGAGCAGTCGAGGGCCTCGGCCAGGCGCTTCAGCACGGGGGCCGAGGCGTTCCCGATGCCCTTTTCGATCATGGACATGTACGCCTGGGAGATCTCAGCCTTGGCGGCGAGCTCTCCCTGCGTCAGGCCGGCCTCAATGAGCGGTGTGCATCGTGAAGTTGCAGGTCACGGGTCTGGTGTGCGGGCGTCCTTCCGTGCTCGCGCTGGTCGGCGGGCGGTGTCCACGATG
>NZ_JBEZKP010000098.1:0-10349 GCF_040706335.1 Streptomyces sp. NPDC048389
GAGGGCAACCGCATGAAAGCCATGCCCGGAGTCTCTGGGTCTCTGGACCTTACGACGGCCCGTCCAACCCACGAACAAGGTAGGACCGCATGAGCAGGTACGACCTGGTGGTCATCGGCGGCGGAAGCGCCGGGCTGACCGCAGCCCGGACCGCCGGGCGTTTCGGTGCCCGTACGCTGCTCGTCGAGCGCGACCGGCTGGGCGGGGACTGCCTGTGGACAGGGTGCGTACCGAGCAAGGCGCTGCTGCACGTGGCCGCCGACGTCCAGGCGGCCCGCCGGGCCACCGCCTACGGGCTCCCGCCCGCGTCCGGCCCGGCCGATCTGGCAGCGGCCATGGCGGAGGTGAAGCGGGCGACCCGCGCGATCGAGCCGCACGACTCGGCCGAGGCGCTCGCCCCGTACGGAGTCGACGTCGTCTGCGGTGCGGCGTCCTTCACGGGCCCGAGAACCCTGACCGCGGGCGACCGGGAGGTCTCCTTCCGGTACGCCGTCATCGCCACGGGCTCCTCGCCAGTCCTGGTGCCGGTCCCCGGCCTGGCCGAGGCCGTTCCACTGACCAGCGACACCGTCTGGCACCTGTCCGAACTGCCGCGGCGCCTGGTGGTGCTGGGCGGTGGGCCCACCGGCTGCGAGCTGGGCCAGGCGTTCGCCCGCCTCGGTTCGCAGGTCACGCTCGTGGAGGCGATGGACAGGCTGGTACCTCGTGAGGAGCCCCGGGCCTCCCAGGTGCTGCGGCAGCGGCTGGAGGCCGAGCGCGTCACGGTGCTGACGGGCTACCGCGCCGAGAGAGTCGACGCCGCTGCCGTCCACGGGCCTGGTGACCCTCTCCCCTACGACACGCTGCTGGCCGTCACGGGCCGCCGCGCCAGCATCCGGAAGCTGGGTCTGCAGGCGGCCGGCGTGGAGCTGACCAAGGCCGGTGATGTCCGCACCGACGGCCGACTGCGTACCGCCAACCGCCGGATCTACGCCGCCGGTGACGTGACCGGCCGTTCGGCGTTCACCCATCTGGGCGGCACGCAGGGGGCAGCGGCGGCTACCGATGCGCTTCTCGGTGTGCGCCGCTCCATCGACTACCGGGCGGTGCCCTGGGTGACGTTCACCGATCCGGAGATCGCCCGCGTCGGCCTCACCGCCGACGAGGCGCGCGAGGAGTACGGCGATGCCGTACGCGTGCACACGCTGGAGAACGACCGGGCCGACCGGGCGGTCGCCGACGGCCGTACCGAGGGCTTCACCACCCTGGTGCTGGGCCCGCGCGGGAAGATCGTCGGAGCGACGGTGGTGTCACCGAGGGCAGGGGAGACCATCGCCCATCTGGCGGCGGCGGCGCGTCTGGGCTGGACGCCCTCCGACTACGCCCGCACCGTGCACCCCTATCCCACGTACGCCGACGGGCCATGGCACGCGGCGCTGGCCGACGTCTACACCCGGCTGGCGCGGAGCAGTGGCCCCGTCGGCGGGCTGTTGAAACTCCGCAGAGGGGTGATCCGGTGATCCTGCGCATCCTTCCGGGCGCCGCCCTCGCCGCGATGGCGCTGGGCCGGCCCGGTTACTTCGATGACATGCCCGCCATCCCGACCGCCCACGGCCTGACCTCCGGCGCTGCCTCGGCCGTCCTGGCCGTGGCGTTGACCGGCGCCGAGGCCGTGACGGCAGGCTGGTTCCTCACCCCGCCCCGCTCCCGCGCCGCCACGCCCGTCCGGCCGCACACGGGCGTCGCGGTGGTCTGGCCGGCCCTGGCCGCCCAGGAGTTCGCCCGCGGACTCGTCCTCGACAACTGCGGCTGCTTCGACACCTCCCTGGTCCGGCCGCTGCGCTGGTACGTCCTCGTCACGGACGCCCCGATGCCAGCTGTACGCCTGGCTGCCGTGGCGGGGGCAGCGGCAGGCCCGGCCCGCCTCGTCGCCCGCCACGGCTCGGACAGCCCGGACCCCGCAGGAGAACCACTGATGCGGATCATCGCCGCACTGCGCGCCCTGGAACATGCCACCCGCCCCTACGACCGCGAGTTCGCCGAGGCCATGGAACGCCGCTGGGCAGAACTCCCCGACTCCGCCAGGACCCCCGGTCAGATCCTCGGCCGGCACGGCGTCGGCTGCGAGGGCACCCACGGCGTCTTCCCCAAGTGCAACCTCAAATGCACCCCCTGCTACCACTCCCGGGACGCCAACCAGGTACGCGTTGAGGTTCCCCCGTTGATCGGGAGGTGCTGATCAGCTGGTCAGGAGGGGTTGACGGGGTCTCAGGTTCGCTCGTTCGGCCGTTGCCTGCTCGGCGTAGTGCTTCTCCTCGAACTCGATGGGGCTGAGGTAGCCGAGCCGTTCGCTCACAACATGACCGTCACCCCGGGCAACCTCGACGAGGTCGCTGGCGTGATCCGTGACTGCCACGCCATGGGTTACGGCATGTTCTCCTTCCAGCCCGCCGCGTTCCTCGGCGACGAGCGCCGCTGGAAGGAGCGCTACCGCGAGGCGACTCCGGACGCGGTCTGGGCGGAGATCGAGCGCGGCGCCGGAACCCGGCTCGACCACCACGTCCTCGAGAACGGCGACGTGCGCTGCGACGAGCTTCGCGAACGCGCGACTGTGAGGTCCGGGCCACCGGCCGGTTCGCGCATGTCGCGCAGGACCCCGTTCTCCTGCTCCAGCAGCACATCCGCTTCCTCGGCCCACGGTTCTCCGCCGACTCGGACCTGGCGATGCCGGGCTACTCGGCGTCGTCCACGGCGGCCCGGCGCGGCCACTTCGACGGCGTCATCTCATGCCCGGCGCAGTCCTTCGCGACCTGCGCAAGGTGACGCCCTTCTCGCGGTTGCCGCGCCACGCCCCGGCGTACCGAGGGCCGAACCGGTCGGCCCGGCCCTCGATGACGCTGAGGCAGCTGCACTTGCTCCCGTCGTCGGCAGCACCGCCGGGGAGGCCGACCACCCCCCGGTCGACGGACCGCCGTCTTCGCAGGCGGTTAGGCTGATCGAGTCGGCCTGTCGGACCCCGCACGACATCGGCCGGACACCCTGTACGCGGCGCGGAACGTCGAGGGAGGTACCCATGCGGCCGGCACGCCTACTCGCCGCCGCCCTCACCGCGGCGCTGCTGCTCGCAGGATGCGGCGGAGGCGACGCGCCACCCCGCCCGTCCGGGGAGATCAAAGTGGCCGCCGGCAACCCGGGCGGTGTCTACGCAGACTACGGGGCCGGCTACGCCGACCTCGTCGAGAGTCGGCTGCCGGGCGTCTCGGCGCAGGTTCTGCACACCGGGGGCAGTGTCGAGAATCTGCGCCGGGTGGCCGCCGACCAGGCACAGGCGGGCTTCACCCTCGCCGATTCCGCCGCCGACGCAGTCGCCGGGAGCGCGCCCTTCTCCCGGAAGCTGCCCGTGGTGGCGCTGGCCTCGCTCTACGACAACTACGTGCAGTTGGTGGTCCGCGCGGACAGCCCGGTCCGAAGCGTGAAGGATCTGCGCGGGCTACGGATCTCCGTGGGGGCCGAGGGCTCGGGCACGGTGCTCATCGCCGAGCGCATCCTGAGGGTCGCCGGGCTCTCCCCCGACGGTGACCTGGCCTCGCTGCGGCTGGATGTGCGCGAGTCGGCGACCGCTCTGGCGGCGGGGCGGATCGACGCGTTCTTCTGGAGCGGTGGCCTGCCGACCGGGGCGATCACCGAACTGCGCCGCAGCACCATGATCCGCCTCGTCGACCTCGGCGACGTGGTCGGGGAGCTCACCCGCTCCTACGGCGAGCTCTACACCGTGACCACCGTGCCTGCCGTCGTGTACGGGGCGCAGAGCGCGGTGACCACGGTGAGCGTGCCGAACTTCCTGGTGGTGCGGCGCGACATGCCGGACTCGGAGGCGTACTGGCTGACCCGGCTGCTGTTCGAGGGCCAGTCTCGGCTCATCCGGGCCCACCCGGAGGCCCGCCGCCTCGACCGGCGCACGGCGATCGCCACCCACCCCCTGGAGCTGCACCCCGGCGCTGCCCGGTGGTACCGCGAGTCACATCCCTGACCGCTCACCGGGACCGTCGCCGACTCCCCTCACAGGGGATCGGACAGGGAATCGCCGGGGAGTGCGGGCGCGGCGGGCAGCCGTACGGTGGCCAAGAGTCCGTGTGGCGGTGCGGCTGCCAGGAGCAGTTCGCCGCCGCCCGCCTCCACCAGCATGCGGGTGAGCGCGAGGCCGAGCCCCGTACCGCGGACGTTCTGGTGGCGTGAGCTGCGCCAGAACCTCCCTCCCGCCTGGGACAGTTCCTCCGCGGTCAGGCCCGGACCGGCATCCCGTACCGTCACATCGACCATCCCCGCCGCTTCCCCGACGGGTGGGCGGCGAACCGAGACGTCGACGGGTGCGCCGTCGCCGAACTTGAGGGCGTTGTCGAGCAGGGTGTCGAGTGCGTGGTCCAGGCAGTCGGGCAGGGACAGCGCCCTCACTCTGTCGGGAATCCGCGTGGTGAGCGGGACACCCGCGCCGGCAAAGGCCGCCCGCCAGGCATCGACCCGGTGCGTCACGACGGCCGAGACGTCGACCGGTCCGCATTCCGCCTCCGACGCCTCCGCCCTGGCCAGCCGCAGCAACCCGTCGAGCATCTCGCCGAACCGGTCGGCCTCCTCCACGGCGAAGTGCAGTTCGTTCAGACCGCGCGGGTCGTTCACGAACTCCTCCAGATTCTCCACCCGCAGCCGGAGCGCGGTCAGCGGATTGCGCAGTTGGTGGGACGCCTGTGCCACGAACGCCCGCTGCTGCTCCTGGGAGGCGTGCATGCTGTCCGCCATCACGTTGAAGTGGTTGGCGAGGCGGCGCAGTTCCGGGGCGCCCACCCGCTCCGACACGCGGGTCTTCAGGCTCCCGAGGGCGACCTCATGGGTGGCCCGGTCCAGGTCGTGAACAGGACGGAGCACCCAGCGGACCACCGGCGCCGCGACCGCGAGCACCACCAGGACGAGTGCCGCGAGGCTGCCCAGCACCACCAGCGTCAGATGGTCGGCCACATCGGAACGGGCCTGGTCGGTGGGGGAGACGATCAGCACGGCACCCAGCACACGGCCGTCACGCCGGACGGGCTCGGCCAGCACGAAGGGCCGGTCGTCCCACGGCCACCACACGCCGGGCTGCTCGGGAGGCCGGTCGGCGAGGGCGAGCAACAGCGCCGACCGTATCTGCGGCTCCTCCAGGTCGACGGGGCGCGAGGCGATCACGGTCTTGCTGTCGGCGTCGACCACCGCGACGCGTGAATCGTAGAGGTTCGCGTAGCGGTCGGCGGCGGCCTCAAGCCGACCGGTCCGCCCCGACTCCAGGGCGGTGGCGGCCAGGTCCGCGAACCAGGCGCCGTCCTCGACCCTTCCGATGAACGAGCTCTGGACCGTGCGCTCCGCGGTGGCCCGCACCAAGGGCAGGCTGAGTGCGACGATCAGACCTGCGACCAAGGCGAAGACGATGACGAGAAGTCGGCGGCGCATCCCGCGTCCTTACTCGCCTGCCGCCGCCGGACGGCCGGCCTCGGCGCCACCACCGTCGGCCCCCGGACCACCGGCCGCCGTGCCCAGGGAGAGCCGGTACCCGTAGCCGCGCACGGTTTGCACCAGGGCCCCCGCCCGCCCCAGCTTGCCGCGCAGGGTGGCCACATGGACGTCGAGGGTGCGTGACATACCGTCGTACGTCGTCTGCCACACCTCCACCACGATCCGGTCGCGGGGCACCGCAGCGCCGCCCGCGCGGGCCAGCAGGGCGAGAATCTCGAACTCCTTGCGGGCCAGGGTGACACTCCGCCCGTCCACGACGACCGTGCGCCGCCCGAGGTCCACCTCCAGGCCGTCGACGGCGACGAGCCGGTCCTCATGGGCGCGCTGACGCACGCTGCGCCGGAGCACCGCCTCGATACGGGCCAGCAGCTCCGCGGCCCCGAACGGTTTCACCACGTAGTCGTCGGCGCCGCTGCGCAGCCCCCGCACACGGTCGGGCTCGTCTCCCCTCGCGGTCACCGCGATCACCGGGACCCCGCTGCGGGCACGCAGTTCCCGGCACACCTCGATGCCGTCCCGGTCGGGCAGGCCCAGGTCGAGCAGTACGAGATCGGCGGCGGGAGCCGCCAGGGCGTCGGCGGCGTTCTCAGCACGCCGCACCTCGTACCCGTGGCGCCGGAGGGCGCCCATGAGGGCGTCGGCGACCCGGTTGTCGTCCTCGACGAGAAGTATCCGCACACGGCCTCCCAGTTGCTGAATCCGGCGGCCCTGAGGCCCAGCGACAGAGGTGTCGAGGGAGCGCGCAGGTGACAGCCGTTGCGATGAGCGTAGAAGTGACCGCCGTCACTGAACCCTAAACCTACGTTAAGTCCTCAGCCTTGCTCTGTTGCCCGCAGGTAAACAGCTGCCACGGTCTGGGACACCACGAACCGCCTAGTCCCAGGAGAAGCCGCGATGAGCATGGCAACGGTGCCGTCCGAGCCGAGGCAGCGATCAGCCGAGGACCTCGTGGCCGAGTTCGAGCAGGAGCGGCCTGCCCGGAAACTCTCCCCCGGGGTCCTTGCGGCCGTGTCCGTGGTGTGCGCCGCGCTGTCGGTCTTCGTGCTGTACGCGATCTTCTTTCCGGTGGCCAAGGGCACCCAGTACTACCTGACCCTCTTCCTCGCGGGGACGCTGCCGCTGATCTTCCTGACCCACCGCGGGACAGTGCGGGTACCGGCGCTGCTGCTCCCCTGGCGACGCGGCGACCGTGCCACCGCCCCGGCCGGAGTGTCGGACAAGGCGGCCGTCCGCCACGACAACCCGGCCTGGTTCGACTGGCTGCTCGCCGCGGCAGCACTCGCCGTGTGCCTGTATCCGCTGCTCGAGTTCGACGCGTTCATCGAGCGGCGGCAGCTGCCGACCTCGCTGGACACCGCGGCGGGGCTCGCCTTGATCGTCCTGGTCCTGGAGGCGTGCCGGCGCACCACCGGCTGGGTCCTGCCGGCCTTCTGCGCGAGCTTCCTGGTGTACGCGTACTACGGAGGGCTGCTGCCGTACGACTGGTCGCTGGCGCACGGCGGCTTCGACATCGACGCGATCGCGGCCCACTTCTTCATGGGCACCGACGGGGTGTACGGAGTTCCGCTGAACGTGGCCGGCACGTACATCGTGCTGTTCACCATCTTCGGCGCGGTCCTCGACATCTCCGGCGCCGGCAAGTTCTTCATCAACCTGTCCTTCGCGGCCTTCCGCGGCTCCCGCAGCGCCCCCGGCCGTACGGTGACCGCCGCCGGTTTTCTGCTCGGCACCGTCTCGGGGTCCGGCACCGCGACCGCGGTCAGCCTCGGATCGGTCGCCTGGCCCGTGCTGCGCCGGGCCGGTTACGGCAAGGAACAGGGCGGCGGAGTGCTCGCCGCCGCCGGTATCGGCGCGATCCTGTCCCCGCCGACGCTGGGCGCCGCCGCGTTCATCATCGCCGAGTACCTGAGGGAGAGTTACCTCACCGTCCTGCTGTACGCGCTGGTGCCCACGCTCCTGTACTACCTGGGCATCCTTCTCGCGGTCGAGATCGACGCCCGCAAACACCACACGCAGCCCGTGGTGGACGACGAGCCCACATCGGCACTGCGGCTGCTCGGCCGGTTCGGCTACCACTTCCTCTCCCTCTTCATGATCGTCGGCTTCATGGCGATGGGACTTCCCCCGTTCAGGGCGGTGGTCTACGCGACGGCCCTGCAGTTCCTTCTGTCGTTCCTCGACAGCCATCACAGGATGACGCCGCGACGGCTGTACGCGGCCCTCGCCGAGGGCAGCAAGTCGGTCCTCCCGGTCGTCGCGACCTGCGCCGCGGCGGGCATGATCGTCGCCGTCGTCACCCAGACCGGCCTCGGCCTGAACCTTGCCTCCGTCATCGTCGACGCGGCCGGAGCTCTCGGTGACAACGCGACCGTGAAGCTGGTCCTGACCGTGCTCTTCGCCGCAGTCGCGGTGTCGATCCTCGGGCTCGCGGTCCCGGTCACCGCCTCCTTCATCATCGCCGCGGTGATCATTGCGCCCGCCCTGCTCTCGCTGGGCGTCGCCACCCACGAGGCGTACATGTTCATCTTCTACTACGCCGTGCTCTCCGAGGTGAGCCCGCCGACGGCCATGGCGGCGGCCGCCTCCGCCGCCATCACGGGCGGCAACCCGATGCGCACGATGGTGGCGACCTGGAAGTACTCGCTGCCCGCGTTCCTGGTGCCGTTCGCCTTCGTCCTGACCGACAACGGCGCCCATCTGCTCGGCACGGGGGGCCTGTGGAGCGTCCTGTGGACCACCGCGGTCTCCGCTCTCGCCGTGGCCGCACTGGCCGCGGCCACCGGAGGCCGGCTGCTCGGCCCGGCGGGCCCGGTGGAGCGGGCACTGTGCGCGGCCGCCGCCCTGTGCCTCCTGTACCTCGAACCCGTAGCGATCACCGCCGGGTTCGCGGCCCTCGCACTCGCCCTCGGCATACGCCTCGTGCGCCGCAGGCAGCCCGCCTTCCCGGTTCCCGCCGTCGGTGGGACCCGGGAGGCGGACACCGTCACGGAAGGACAGCTCCCCTCATGAAGCACCGGATGCGCACCCTGCGCCTCGCCACCGCCGCTCTCGCCATAGGGCTCCTCGCCGCCTGCGGCGGCGGAAAGCAAACCGAGAACACGACCGCCGACAGCGGTGGGAAGGGAGGCCGGCTCACCATCGCGACCGGGGCCACCACCGGCGTCTACTACCAGATCGGGGGCGGACTCGCGAAGCTGATCTCCAACAACCTCGACGGCTACCGGGCCACCGCCACCACCACCGGCGCGTCCGTGCAGAACATCCAGGGCCTCGGGGCCGGCAGCTATGACCTCGCCTTCTCCCTGCTGGACACCGCCGGCGACGCCGTGGAGGGCAAGGAGTCGTTCTCCTCGCCCCAGGACATCGAGGCACTGACGCGGCTGTACCCGAACTACACCCAGGTGCTGGTCCGGTCCGACACGGGCATCGACTCCCTGGAGGACATGAAGGGCAAGCGGGTCTCCACCGGGGCCCCCGGCTCCGGCACGGAAGTGATCGCCAACCGGCTGCTGAAGGCCGCGGGGCTGGACCCCGCCAAGGACATCTCGGCCGACCGTCTCGGCCTCCCGGAGACCGTGGACGCCATGAAGGACGGCACGATCGACGCCCTGTTCTGGTCCGGCGGCCTGCCCAGCGGCGGCATCACGGACCTCACCACCAGCCTCAAGAAGCAGGTCCGCTTCCTGGACGTGACACCGCAGCTGCCCGCTCTGAACCAGGAGTACGGCGACGTCTACCAGACGGGCTCCAGCCCAAAGTCCGTATACAACCAGCCCAAGGACGTGCCCACGATCGTGGTACCCAACGTGCTGCTGGTGAAGAAGGGCTTCGACCCGGATCTCGCCGGTGAGATCGTCAACCTCGTCTACGAGAAGAAGAGCGAGCTGGAGAAGGTGAACGCGGCCGCGGGTGAGATCGAACTCGGCCTCGCCGCGGGCGTCACCCCCGTCCCGCTGAACCCGGGCGCAGAGAAGGCGCTGAAGGCCCTCGCCCAGAAGCCCTGAACCGGGCAGGGGAACGTGGCCGGGTTGGGTGCTCCTGAGCAGGGCCGGCCACGCGTCCCCGGGCAGGGGCAGCCTCCACCCGGCGTGGGCGCACCAACTCGCGCGAACGACAAGCCGTCCCGCCGCTCCCGGGAACCGCTGCCGGCCCCTTCTCCATACGGCTGCCGTCCCATGCCCGCGCCGACCGTGTCCGTGGTGTCGCAGCCCGGTCCGCACCGGGAGCGCATCCGTCAAGGGATGATCATGGTGCATACCCACAGCGAACCCATGTGCCGTCGCTTCACCCTCAGCGCGGCGAAGGAGACCGTTCCCACGGCGCGTCGGCTCGTCCTCGCGACGGTCCGTGACTGGGGCCTGCCGCTTCCGGACGAGACGCTGGATGACCTGGCGCTGCTCTCCGGCGAGGTGATCGCCAACGCGTTGCTGCACGCCAGTGGCCCGTACACCGCCGTCGTGAGCTGGGCGAGGGCCCGGCTGCGGGTGGAGGTGGCCGACACGGCCGAGAGCGGTCGCGGCCTGTTGCTGGTCGCGGCCCTGGCGGCCGACTGGGGCAGTACGCCCACGGCCACGGGAAAGACCGTCTGGTTCGAGGTGGCCCCCCGCGTGCCCACAAGCGCTCCCGACCGGCCGGCGTCGTGACACGAGCGGCGCCCGAGCCCCAAGCCTTTACGAAATTCACTCCGACTGCATGGGAAAATGGATGATCTTGAGGACATTCGGCTGGTCGTTCGCCGTCACGGCGGCCGGCCTTGCCTTCGCCGCGTGGCAGTGGGGCTGGGAGGCGTTCGGGATCGTACTGATCCTGTCGATCCTCGAGATCTCCCT
>NZ_JBEZKP010000099.1:0-10293 GCF_040706335.1 Streptomyces sp. NPDC048389
CGCCCCCACCACCGCCCCCCCGCCCCCCCCCCCCGCCGCGGCGCCGCGGGGCCCCGCCCCTTCCCCCCGGGGGGCGCCGCCCCCCCCGCCCCCCCCCCCCCCCCCCCTCGGGGAACGTCAGGCTCCTCAGCCCTCGGTCACGCCGAGCTTCTCGAGGATCAGCTCCTTGACGCGAGCCGCGTCCGCCTGCCCGCGCGTGGTCTTCATGACCGCGCCGACCAGCGCGCCGGCCGCCGCGACCTTGCCGCCGCGGATCTTGTCGGCGATCGCCGGGTTGCCCGCGATGGCCTCGTCGACGGCCGCGCCCAGCGCACCCTCGTCGGAGACGACCTTGAGGCCGCGCTTCTCGACGACCGTGTCCGGGTCGCCCTCGCCGGCGAGCACGCCCTCGATGACCTGACGGGCCAGCTTGTCGTTGAGCGAGCCCTCCTTGACCAGCGCGGTCACCCGGGCGACCTGCACCGGGGTGATCGCCAGCTGGTCCAGCGCCTTGCCCGACTCGTTGGCGCTGCGTGCCAGTTCGCCCATCCACCACTTGCGGGCGGCTGCCGGCTGCGCGCCGGCCTCGATCGTGGCGACGATCAGGTCGACCGCGCCCGCGTTGAGGATCGACTGCATGTCGTGCTCGGAGACGCCCCACTCCTCGCGGAGCCGGTTGCGCCTGAGGCGCGGCAGCTCGGGCAGCGTGCCGCGCAGCTCCTCGACCCACTCGCGCGAGGGCGCGACCGGGACCAGGTCGGGCTCGGGGAAGTAGCGGTAGTCCTCCGCCTCCTCCTTGACCCGGCCGGAGGTGGTGGAGCCGTCCTCCTCGTGGAAGTGACGGGTCTCCTGCACGATCGTGCCGCCGGACGAGAGCACCGCTCCGTGCCGCTGGATCTCGTAGCGCGCGGCACGCTCGACGCTGCGCAGCGAGTTGACGTTCTTCGTCTCGGAGCGCGTGCCGAACTTCTCCGTGCCGTTGGGACGCAGCGACAGGTTCACGTCGCAGCGCATCTGGCCCATCTCCATCCGGGCCTCGGACACCCCGAGCGCCTTGATGAGTTCACGCAGTTCGGCGACGTACGCCTTGGCGACCTCAGGGGCCCGCTCGCCGGCGCCGACGATCGGCTTGGTGACGATCTCGATCAGCGGGATGCCGGCGCGGTTGTAGTCCAGCAGGGAGTGGGACGCGCCGTGGATACGGCCGGTGGCACCGCCGACGTGGGTCGACTTGCCGGTGTCCTCCTCCATGTGGGCGCGCTCGATCTCGACGCGGAAGACCTCGCCGTCCTCGAGCTGGACGTCCAGATAGCCGTTGAAGGCGATCGGCTCGTCGTACTGCGAGGTCTGGAAGTTCTTCGGCATGTCCGGATAGAAGTAGTTCTTCCGGGCGAAACGGCACCACTCGGCGATCTCGCAGTGCAGCGCGAGGCCGATCTTGACCGCGGACTCGACGGCGACCGCGTTGACGACCGGGAGCGAGCCCGGCATGCCGAGGCAGGTGGGACAGGTCTGCGAGTTGGGCTCGGCACCCAGCTCGGTGGAGCACCCGCAGAACATCTTGGTCTTGGTGCCGAGTTCGACATGGACCTCAAGGCCCATGACGGGGTCGTAGGACGCGAGGGCGTCCTCGTACGACACCAGTTCAGTGACGGTCACGATGAAACTTTCCCTCTCAGCCCAGCAGAACGTCGTCGTCGCCGAGCCGCTTCAGCTCGCGGTAGAGGATGGCCAGGCCGGTGGCGATCGCGGCGGCGGACACGACGGCGTCGGCCAGGCGCAGCATGTCGCCGTCCTGGCGGGCCAGCTTGGCCTGCTTGGCGACGGTGAACGCGCCGAACGCGGTGCTGCCCAGCGACACGTACAGCCCGGTCTTGGACTTCTTGAAGTTCTTGGCCTTCTTTGCCATGGCACTCACAGCGACGGAGCCTCCTCAAGCAGCGGGTGACCCCAGCGTTCCACGAAAGCGGCCTCGACGGCGGCACCGACCTTGTACAGCCGGTCGTCCTTCATGGCCGGGGCGATGATCTGCAGGCCGACGGGCAGGCCGTCCTCCGGTGCGAGACCGCAGGGCAGCGACATGGCCGCGTTGCCGGCCAGGTTGGTCGGGATGGTGCACAGATCCGCGAGGTACATCGCCATCGGGTCGTCGGCGCGCTCGCCGATCGGGAAGGCGGTGGTCGGCGTCGTCGGGGAGACGATCACGTCGACCTGCTCGAATGCCTTCTCGAAGTCCCGGGTGATGAGGGTGCGGACCTTCTGCGCGGAGCCGTAGTACGCGTCGTAGTAGCCGGAGCTGAGCGCGTACGTACCGAGCATGATGCGGCGCTTGACCTCGTCGCCGAAGCCGGCCTCGCGAGTCAGCGCGGTGACGTCCTCCGCCGACTTCGTGCCGTCGTCGCCGACCCGCAGGCCGTACCGCATGGCGTCGAACCGGGCGAGGTTCGAGGAGCACTCGGACGGCGCGATGAGGTAGTACGCGGACAGCGCCAGGTCGAACGACGGGCAGTCCAGCTCGACGATCTCGGCGCCGAGTTCCTTCAGCAGTTCGACGGACTCGTCGAAGCGCTGCACGACACCGGCCTGGTAGCCCTCGCCGCGGAACTGCTTGACGATACCGACGCGCATGCCCTGGACGCTGCCGTTGCGGGCCGCCTCGACGACCGGCGGGACCGGCGCGTCGATGGACGTCGAGTCCAACGGGTCGTGCCCGGCGATGACCTCGTGGAGCAGGGCGGTGTCGAGGACGGTTCGGGCGCAGGGCCCGCCCTGGTCGAGGCTGCTGCTGAACGCCACCATGCCGTACCGCGACACTCCGCCGTACGTCGGCTTGACGCCGACCGTGGCGGTGACGGCAGCGGGCTGGCGGATGGAGCCGCCGGTGTCCGTGCCGATGGCGAGCGGCGCCTCGTAGGAGGCGAGTGCGGCGCTGGAGCCACCGCCGGAGCCACCCGGGATACGGGTCAGGTCCCAGGGGTTGCCCGTCGGGCCGTACGCGCTGTTCTCCGTCGAGGACCCCATGGCGAACTCGTCCATGTTGGTCTTGCCGAGGATGACGACGTCGGCGGCCTTGAGCCGCTGGGTGACCGTCGCGTCGTAGGGCGGGATCCAGCCCTCGAGGATCTTCGAACCGACGGTGGTCGGAACGCCCTCGGTGGTGAAGATGTCCTTCAGCGCGAGCGGCACACCCGCGAGCGGGCCGAGCTTCTCGCCCCTGGCCCGCTTCTCGTCGACGGCGCGGGCCTGCGCGAGGG
Source organism: Streptomyces sp. NPDC048389 (assembly GCF_040706335.1). Taxonomy (NCBI): domain Bacteria; kingdom Bacillati; phylum Actinomycetota; class Actinomycetes; order Kitasatosporales; family Streptomycetaceae; genus Streptomyces; species Streptomyces sp. NPDC048389. The sequence goes on from NZ_JBEZKP010000099.1 coordinate 3,234, forward strand.
CACCCTCACGGTCGACGTGCAGGAAGGCGTGGACCTTCTCGTCCACGGCCTCGATACGCGCCAGGTGCGCCTCTGCGACCTCGACGGCGGTGAGTTCGCCGGCGGCGATCTTCGCCGCGATCTCGGCGGCGGTGAGCTTGATGATGCTTTCCGTCATGACGGTTAGTCCTCCCCCAGGATCTGCGGCACCTTGAAACGCTGCTGCTCCTGGGCCGGGGCGCCGGAGAGCGCCTGCGCGGGGGTGAGCGACGGACGGACCTCGTCCGCGCGCATGACATTGGTCAGCGGCAGCGGGTGGGAGGTCGGGGGTACGTCTTGGTCGGCGACCTCGGAGACGCGGGCGACCGCGCCGATGATGTCGTCGAGCTGTCCTGCGAAGTGCTCGAGCTCTTCGCCGGACAACTCCAGACGCGCCAGCCGAGCGAGGTGGGCGACCTCCTCGCGCGTGATGCCAGGCATGCAGCGATCCTCTGGGGTGAGTGTGATGGTTTTGGCCCAATCCTATGGGGCGGGTGCCGCTGACCGTGAAACGGTTTGCCTTCCCCCTCCCCACCCCTGCCCTTGTCCGGGGCCTTCACTCCGGCCGCCGCCGCCCGGAGTGGGGCCCCGCAGCCCCCGCGCGGGCCGCCCCGCACCGTGCCGCCCTGCCACGAACCGGCCCGAAGCCGGACGTGGCCCGCCCCGGCAGCGGCCACCGGACCGGCCCGCTCACCCGTCGGTCCGACCGTCCCGGCCGCCACCCGCCGGGGAGACCCGCCCGTCCGCACACGCGGCCGCACCGGGTGGTGGACGGCGGCGCGGGGCCGCAGGGGGAGGTCGGCTCCGGGATGCAGAACCGTCTCCGCCGCCTCCTGAGTACCGCAGCCGAGGAACCGCTCCAGCACCAGCACGCCCGTTGCTGTTCTCGCCGCCCGGCCAGGGCGCGAGCCGGGGGCCGCAGGCCGAGCGGGCGGCACCAGAGGCAGCCGACTCCGGGCGGGGAACACCGAAGCCGGTGCGCGGCCCGGCGCCCGGTCGGCAGAGGTCCGGCCGATGGCCGGGCCGGCCGGCATGGGCCCTCCTGCCCGTGTCTGCGAGAACTCCCCGCCAGGGGCGGCAAAGGCGCGGCCGGCGCGGACCGAACCGACGTGGCCGCCCGACCGTGCCTGCGGGGACTCGCCCACCCGGAGGCCATGCGACGGGCCGCCGGGGGCGGCCGGAGGCGGCATCGGCATCGGCAACGGCATCGGCATCGGCATCGGAAGGGCGGTACGGCTAGGTCACCGCGCGGCCCGAGGTGCGGTTGGCGTGGGGCTGGGGCGGCGGGAGTTCACCGGCCGGGAGGGCGGGGCGGTGCCAGCCGCGCTCGCCGCGTGCCAGCAGCCACGCCGTCGTCTCCTGCGGCGGCATCGCCGCGGCGACCAGCCAGCCCTGCACCGCGTCACAGCGCAGATCCCTCAGCCGCTCCCACGTCTCGTCGTCCTCGACGCCCTCCGCCACCACCAGCAGGCCGAGGGAGTGCGCCAGATCGACGGTGCAGCGGACGATCTCCGCGTCCTCGCTGTCGAACGCGAGCCGGGCCACGAAGGAGCGGTCGATCTTCAGCTCGCTGACGGGAAGCCGGCGCAGGTGCACCAGGGACGAGTATCCCGTGCCGAAGTCGTCGAGCGACATCTTGACGCCGTGGTCGGCGAGACCGGCCAGCGTGTCCGCTGCGCGCTGCGGGTCCTCCAGCAGCACGTGCTCCGTGATCTCCAGTTGAAGCGCACCCGGCGGGACACCGTGCCGGGCCAGCCTCGCGGCGACGGCACCGGCGAAGCCGGGCGTGTGGACGTCGCGCGGCGAGACGTTCACGGCGACCGGGACATCGAGCCCCTGCGCACGCCACTTCGCGACCTGCCCGAGCGCGGTCTCCAGGACGTACTCGGTCAGGTGCGGCATCAGCCCGGAGGACTCGGCGATCGCGATGAACTCGTCCGGGGGAACCCGCCCCCGTTCGGGGTGGACCCAACGGACGAGCGCCTCGAGGCCCGCGACGTGCCCGTCGAAGCGGACCTTGGGCTGGTAGTGGAGCTCGACCTCGCCGGCGTCCAGTGCCCGGCGCAGATCCCCCAACAGCCCGAGCCGGTCTGGGGTGTTGCTGTCGCGCTTGGACTCGTACACCTCGACGCCCGTGCGGTCGCGCTTGGCCTGGTACATCGCCACGTCGGCGCGGCGCAGCAGCCCTTCGGCGTCCAGGGCGTGGTCGGGGAAGACGGCGAGTCCGGCGCTGGCCTCCAGAACGAGGGTGAGCCCGTCGAGGTCGAGGGGCGAGGAGAGTTCGGCGACGAGGTGTCTGGCGACGCGCTGCGCGGAGGTCGTGGAGTCCGCCGTCGGCAGCAGTACGGCGAACTCGTCGCCGCCGAGCCGGGCGGCCTCCGCGCCGCGCGGCAGTGCCTGCCGCAGCCGCTCGGCGATCTGCAGCAGCAGCCGGTCGCCCGCCAGGTGCCCGAGGGTGTCGTTGACGGACCGGAAGCGGTCGAGATCGATCAGTACGAGCGCGGCCCGCGCACCGCTGCCTTCCGCGTCCTCGAGCGCGGACCAGGTGCGTTCCAACAGCCATTGGCGGTTGGGCAACCCGGTGAGCGGGTCCCGCAACTGCTCCTCCGCCCTTGCCCTGGCGATCCACAGCGTCGAGTCGAGCGCGATGAGCGGTACGGCGAACAGGGGCAGCAGCAGCGGCATGGCGACGGCGACGACGCAGATCAGCGGCGCGATGCCGACGAGCGCGACCGCGAGGAGGCCCTGCCTGAGCAGGGCCGTACGGGCGACGGTCGGCAGTCCGCCGCCCTGGGGCGCCAGGATGTACCAGAGCAGCAGCCGGGTGACGCCGAGATACGCGGTGGCGGCGACAGCCACCTCGGGCGCGGCCTGGAGCTCCCAGCCGAGCGGGTCCCAGGGCCGCTCGACGCTGGGTACGACGCCGAAGAGGGCGAGGGCGAGCGCGGCGGCACCGATACCGAGGATGTCGACGGCGCCGTGCAGCACGCCCTGTCGCCAGCGGTTGCGGCAGGCCGTGCCGACGAGTGCGACGACCGCGAGGCTCACGAGACCGGCCGGCACCCAGCCGTACAGCAGCAGCGTGGCGAGCGTCAGCGCGGCCCCCGAGCCGGTGCCGCCCCACCAGCGGTCGCGGCCGAGGGCGACGAGGTGGCCGACGATGATCCCGGTGAGCAGGGCGAGCGACCAGCCGACGGTCCCCACGGGGAAGAGCGCGTGGCCTTCGGCGACGGTCTGCACGACGCCCGTGGCGAGCACGAGCGCGGCGCCCGCCACGACGGCCGCGGGCAGGCCGGTGACTTGGGCCGCCAGGGCCGCCAGTGCACGCGGCCGTGAGACCGGGGCGGCGCTCTCGGTCGGTTTCATTCCCGTCCCTCTCACAGCCGGCGGTGCCTGCCCTCGCGATGGCTCCGTTGTCATGCCACCACGACTGAAATCCCACCACGCAGCCGTGCACGACAGGCGCGCATCTCAACAGTAGGCCGCAGGAGGCTCGTACGGGCAGCGCTCTACAGGTCTTGCCCGAATGCGACCCGGCCACCCTTAACCATCTGGTATGCGCTGAACGGGTGACCCGTACCGCGCGTTCCTGAGGCTCTCAGCACGTCCGGATATCGACCCTCGTGGGCTGGTGGCGCTCTTCGCGCGCCCCCGTCGAGCGCCCGTCCGAGCCCCTTTTGTCACGTCTCCTGAGTCACAGCCGCCTCACGAGCCGCGTCCGGTCCCTCGTCGAGCAGAACGGCGAAGCCCGACTCGTCCAGAATCGGCACCTTCAACTGAGCGGCCTTGTCGTACTTCGAACCGGGGTTGTCACCGACCACCACGAAGCTCGTCTTCTTCGATACGGAACCGGCCACTTTCGCTCCGAGGCTCTGGAGCGCCTCTTTTGCGCCATCCCTGGTGTGGTTCTGGAGCGTGCCGGTGACGACGACCGTCAGTCCTTCGAGCGGCCGGTGTCCCTCGTCCTCGCCGGACTCCTCCTCCATCCGGACGCCGGCGGCACGCCACTTCCGCAGGATCTCCTGGTGCCAGTCCTCCTCGAACCACTGCTTGAGCGCGGCGGCGATGGTGGGGCCCACGCCTTCGGTGGCCGCCAGCTCCTCCTCCGTCGCCTGCCGGATCCGATCGATGGAGCGGAACTCACGAGCGAGCGTCCGGGCCGCTACGGGCCCGACATGACGGATGGACAGGCCGTTGATGATCCGGGCCAGCGGCGCCTGCTTGGCGGCCTCGATACCGTCGAGCATCGCCAGCGCGTTCTTCTTCGGCTCACCCTTCTGGTTGGCGAAGACCGTGACGACCTTCTCCTCACCGGTCTTCGGGTCACGCTTGGGCAGGCCGCTGTCCTGGTCGAGGACGTATGCCTTGATGGGCAGCAACTGCTCGATGCTCAGGTCGAACAGATCCCCCTCGTCCCTCAGCGGCGGCTCGGCCGGCTCCAGCGGCCGGGTCAGCGCGGCGGCGACCACCTCGCCGAAGTGGTCGATGTCCAGGCACTCCCGGCCGGCGAGATACGAGACCCGCTCGCGCAACTGCGCCGGACACGAGCGCGCGTTGGGGCACCGCAGATCGATGTCCCCCTCCTTCATGGCCTTCAGCGCCCACCCGCACTCCGGGCACTCGGCCGGCATCACGAACTCCCGCTCGCTGCCGTCCCGCAGGTCCACCACCGGGCCGAGGATCTCCGGGATGACGTCACCGGCCTTGCGCAGCACCACCGTGTCGCCGATGAGAACGCCCTTGGCCTTGACCACGTCCTGGTTGTGCAGGGTGGCGAACTCCACCTCGGAGCCGGCCACCGTCACCGGCTCCACCTGCGCGTACGGCGTGACCCGGCCGGTACGGCCGACGCCGACGCGGATGTTGACCAGCTTGGTGTTGACCTCCTCCGGCGCGTACTTCCAGGCGATCGCCCAGCGCGGGGCCCGCGCCGTCGAGCCGAGGCGGCCCTGCAGCGGGATCTCGTCGAGCTTGACGACGACGCCGTCGATCTCGTGCTCCACCGAGTGCCGGTGCTCGCCGAAGTAGGCGATGAACTCGCGCACTTCCTCCAGCGAGCCGACCACCTTGTTGTGCTCCGCCGTGGGCAGACCCCACTCGCGCAGCAGGTCGTACGCCTGCGAGAGGCGGTCGATGGTCAGGCCCTCCCGGGCGCCGATGCCGTGCACCACCATGTGGAGCGGCAGCTTGGCGGTGACCCTGGGGTCCTTCTGGCGCAGCGAACCAGAGGCGGAGTTCCGCGGGTTGGCGTACGGCTGCTCACCGGCCGCCACGCGGCGGGCGTTGAGCTCCTGGAACTGCTCCATGGGGAAGTAGACCTCGCCGCGGATCTCCACGAGGTCGGGGACGCGGTCGCCCGTCAGCCGCTCGGGGATGCCGGCGATGGTGCGTACGTTCGGAGTGATGTCCTCGCCGACGCGGCCGTCGCCGCGCGTCGCCGCCCGGGTCAGTCTCCCCTTCTCGTACGTGAGGTTGACCGCGAGTCCGTCGACCTTGAGCTCGCACAGGAAGTGGTAGCCGGGGGCGCCCACCTCGCGGGCGACGCGGTCCGCCCAGCCGGCGAGCTCCGCGTCGTCGAAGGCGTTGTCCAGGGAGAGCATCCGCTCGCGGTGCTCGACCTTGGACAGCTCCGTCTCGTAGTCCCCCGCGACCTTCTGGGTGGGCGAGTCGGGCGTACGCAGCTCCGGGTACCGCTCCTCGAGCGCTTCGAGCTCACGCAGCAGCTTGTCGAACTCCGCGTCGGAGATGACAGGGCTGTCCTTCACGTAGTACCGGAAGCGGTGCTCCTCGATCTGCTCGGCGAGGAGCATGTGCTGCTCCCGTGCCTGTGCGGGCAGGGTCGTCTGCTGTTCGCCGGCCACCGTTTCGTCCTCCCGTTGTCCGCGCACCCGTTACTCAGGGTTGTCCGCGAGTGATGTCACGGACGCAGTGGGCGAGGGCCGCGCGTGCGTACGCGGGCGAGGCGCCCGCGAGCCCGCACGTCGGGGTGATCACCAACGACTCTGCGAGAGTCCCCGGATCCAGCCCCAGCCTGCGCCACAGTGTCCGTACACCCTTGACGATATCGGCGCCCACTGACAATCCGGCCGATGCGGCGTCGGTGGAGGGGACGACGCCCGCGAAGAGCTTGGTCCCGGCCTCCACCGCCTCGCCGATCGACTCCTCGTCACGCTCGGTGAGTAGCTCGAAATCGAACGAGATGCCCTGCACGCCGGCGCGGCGCAGCAGCGCGAACGGCACGTCGGGAGCACAGGAGTGCACGACCACCGGACCCTCCGCCACGGCCATGACCTCCCGGAGCGCGCTCTCGACGACCTGCCGGTCCACGGCGCGGTGCGTGCGATAGCCGCTGGCGGTCCTGATACCGCCGCGCAACACGGTGGTCAGGGACGGCTCGTCGAGCTGGAGCACCACAGAGGCGCCCGGCACCCGGCGACGCACCTCCGCGAGATGGTCGCGCAGCCCTTCGGCGAGGGAGGCCGTGAGATCGCGGCAGGCACCGGGGTCGCCGAGGACCGCCTCGCCGCCACGGCGTTCCAGAGCGGCGGCAAGCGTCCACGGGCCGACCGCCTGCACCTTCAGCGGGCCTTCGTAGCCCTGGGTGAACTCCTCCAGCGCGTCGAGGTCCTCGCCCATCCAGGACCGGGCCCGGCGGGTGTCCCGGCCGGGCCGGTCGCTGATCCGCCAGCCGCTCGGCTCCACATGCGCGTACATCTCGACGAGCAGCCCGATCGTCCGGCCGATCATGTCCGCGCCCGGTCCGCGGGCGGGCAGCTCGGCCAGATGCGCGAACTCCTCGAACGTCCCGGTGACCGTCCTCGCAGCTTCTCGCGCGTCACCGCCGGGCATGGACCCCACGCCGGTGGCGGGGCCCCAGGGGAACTCGTTCTTCTCGCTCACCCGGGAAGCGTACGTGGGCCGGGCCTGCCGGACGTGACCGACCGGGGCGCAACCCGGCGCGGGCGCGGGGTGACTGCCCGGCCGGGGTCGGCACAGGCCGGCCGGGGCGGCACAGGCCGGCCGGGGCGGCAGCGGCCCGGCC
>NZ_JBEZKP010000100.1:0-10088 GCF_040706335.1 Streptomyces sp. NPDC048389
ATCCGCATATCTCACACGCCAGGAAATACAACCAACCGCGCCGCATCATCAGGCACTTCGAGACGGATCACCCTAACGAGCCGAAGTCAGTAAGGATAGACTGTGGCACTAAGTCGCTCATGTGGCCAACAATCTTTGAGCTGATTCGCGCCTTACGTACGCCTTCACGGCCTTCCGTGCGCCACCTTGCGTGCCCGTTTGATCCGCTTCTCGGCACTGGATTCCGTCTGGTTTAGCAATGAGGCAAAAGATTCCCACCAGTGCGGAGTTTCCAGGTATTTCAGGCTGTGCGCGTTAGCAATAAATGCGGCAAAATGGGTCTAAATACCCATCGCGAATCAACATCAAACGCCCACTCAGAGCGAAGAGAAGCCCCGCGACCAGCCCGCCCAGCGCTGCTAGGGAGCGTATTGCGTCGTGATCAATCTTCGAGTTTTGCCCGCACGACGGTGTCTGGGCAGGTAGACCTTCTCGGGTGACTCGCGTGCAACTGACGGATGTGGAGTGGGAGTTCATCGAGTCGTACCTGCCGATCGGCGAGTACGGCCCGTACCCCGAGCGGCTGCGGCAGCAGTTCGAGGGCGTGATCTGGCGGTTCAAAACGGGCGGCCAGTGGCGGGAGATGCCGACAGAGTTCGGTGCCTGGTCGACCGTCCACAACCGCTTCCGGCAGTGGCGTGACGCCGGGGTCTTCGAGGCCCTGATGGAGGGCCTGATCGCGGAAGCTGCGAAGCGCGGTGAGGTGGACCTGTCCCTGGTCGACATCGACTCCACTACCGCCCGTGCCCACCACGACGCGGCCGGGATGCACCTGGAGGAGGAGGTCCTCACCGCCCTGGAGAAAGCCGCCTCCGAGGCGGAGAAGGCCAGGTCAAAGGGGGCGACTGCGGCGAACAAACCGGGCAGGGGGCCGAAAGTGATCCTGAGCGGGAAGAACGACGACGCATCCGGCGACGGCACAAACTCCGACTGAAGGCCGCCCTCCTCGGACGCTCGCGGGGCGGGCAGACCAGCAAGATCCACGTCGCGGCCGACCGCAAGTGCCGGCCGCTGGCATTCATCCTGACCGCAGGACAGGCCGCCGACAGCCCGCAGTTCATCCCCGTGCTGAAGAAGATACGGGTCCGCGGGGCCGTCGGCCGTCCCCGCACCCGGCCCGGCGCAGTCGCCGGGGACAAGGCGTACTCGTCCCGCGGCAACCGCGCCCACCTGCGCAAACGCCGCATCAAGGCGGTCATCCCGGAGAAGAAGGACCAGGCCGCCAACCGGAAGAAGAAGGGCTCCAGAGGCGGTCGGCCCGTCAGCCACGACGCCGACCTCTACAAGGAGCGGAACACCGTCGAACGTCTGATCAACAAGCTCAAGGCCTGGCGAGGCATCGCCACCCGCTACGACAAGACCCCCGACAGCTACCTCGCCGGCCTTCACCTGCGCGCCTCGATGATCTGGCTCAGAGATCTCACCCGGGCAACCTGATGATCACAACGAAATACGCTCCCTAAGCGTTGTCCCGTAAATGATCTACGACGTGTTCGCTGACCTGCTCGTTCCTTCGTCACCCGGCGAGGGCGAGGTTGTGCAGGCGGGCGATGCCGAGCATGGCGTGGTGGACGCCGTCGCCTTTGAGGCGGCAGTCGCGGAGGATCTTCCAGGTTTTCATCCGGGCGAAGGCGTGCTCGACGCGGGCGCGGACCTTGCGGTGCGAGGTGTTGTGTTCCTCTTTCCATGCTTCGAGTTCGCTCTGGCCGGGTTCGCGGCGGTGCGGGATGACCAGGCCGGTGCCCCGGTAGCCGCCGTCCGCGATGACCGTGGTCCTGCCGACGGCGGCCTTCGCACCGGACAGCTCCCATGCCTTGCAGTCGTTGCGATTGCCGGGCAAAGGACGGCCGACCGCGACGACCAGCCGGGTGTCCGCGTCGATGACGACCTGGTGGTTGGTGGAGTACCGGTAGTTCTTCGACTGCTCGGCGACACTGTGGTCGCGGGTGGGGACCAGGGTGCCGTCCACGATGAGCACGGTGTCCTTGCAGAACCGCTTGCGTTGCTGGAGCGCGAGCGATGGCCCGAGGTGGTCGATGATGCGATCGGCCGCGGACTTCGACACCCCAAACAGCGGCGCCAGTTGGCGCAAGGTCAGGTTGGTCCGCCAGTACGCGGCGACCAGCAGCACGCGGTCCTCCAGCGGCAGACTCCACGGCCGGCCTTTGCGCACCGGATCTGCACCCTCGCGCCGGAGCGCGGTGACCAGCCTGCCGAACTGGCGCGGGCTCAACCCGCTGAACGGGGCTATCCAGGAGGGCTGCGAAGCCGTGATCACACCAGACACGCCAAGATCATCTCACTCCTGACCAGCAGTTACGGGACAGGTCTTAGCAGCCGCCGTACGCACCGTACCGACCGCTCCTCCGGCGCCGACGGCCGCACCCGCGGGCTCGGTCTGCCCGAAGAAGAGGCCGGGTTCCAGCTGTCCGGACAACACGCCTGAGCCGTGTTGTGAGAGATCGCCGCCCTTCGTGACACTCTCCGCGTGGGGCGGGGAGATCTGAAAGATCTCGCGTCGCGACGAGCCCTGTGGTGGCCTGCGGTCGTACTGGCGAACCCGTTACCGAGGAGGGCTCCTGATGCGCAGGGTGACCTATTCGATGGGCGTCTCGCTCGACGGCTACATCGTCGGGCCGGACGGCGACTTCGACTGGACGGCGCCCGACGAGGAGGTCTTTCGCTTCGTCACCGACGAGATTCGAGAGGTCGGCGTCCACCTGTTGGGGCGACGGCTGTACGAGACGATGCTGTACTGGGAGACGGCCGACCGGGATTCATCGCTCGACGACTCGGTGCTCGAGTGGGCCGCGCTGTGGAAGCCACTCCCGAAGGTGGTGTTCTCCACCACGCTGTCGGCGGTGCAGGGCAATGCCCGCCTGGCCTCCGGCGGGCTGACGGAGGAGATCGGGCGGTTGCGGGCCGAGCCCGGGGAGGGCGACATCGCGATCGGCGGCGCGACTCTCGCCGCCGAGGCGGCCGCGTCGGGTCTCATCGACGAGTACCGGGTGAGGGTCCACCCGGTGCTGGTCGGCGGTGGCATCCCGTTCTTTCCCCAGCGTGAGCGCAGGGTGGATCTCGAACTCGTGGAGACCCGCACGTTCAGCTCACACATCGTCTACCTCCGCTACCACGTTGCGCGCCAGGGGTCTTCAAGGTGATCGAGTGGTTCTCGCGCATGCTGCCCGCCGTCCAGGCGGAGAAGGACGCGGCCGGTGACATCGACCAACTGTCTCGGTCGACTCCACCGTCGCGGGCTCACCAGCATGTCTCCGGTGGCAAGAAGAGGGGAGCCGACAGGGACGAAGCGGGTGAAGGCTCAAGCAGTGGCGCGGGCCGGCCGCTCGCTGTCACCGGACTCGTGAGTCCGGCCAAGCCGCCGTCACGTCGCCGCGATCCTGCTCTGGACCCGAACGTCGAAGACGATCTCTAGCCGTCTCTAGCCGCGGTCGTCGACGCCGGAGTGGGCGAGGGCGCTCGGGGTGAGGCGGCCGACGATCGCCGGGGCCTCCTGGACGAGCGCGTCGTCGGTGAGCGCCTCCACCATGAACAGCGCGAAGTCCACACGGCGCGTCAGGTTGCCGGCCAGTACCGGGTCGCCCACGTGCCGGCTCCACACCGGCAGGCCCTGGCTCTCGCCCTCCTCCAGGGTGCTGCCGCGTACCACGGTCCACCGGGTGTCGCTGGCGAACACCCGGCGGCACGCCTCCACCTGGTCGTCGATCTCGACGGCGCGGACGAGCTTGCCCAGCACGGCGGCGAGCCGGACGCCCGCCCGGAACATCCACGAGTACGTGTCCTTGCCGTCGCGGGTGATGTGCCAGCCGCAGGAGAAGACCAGACGTGCGCCCGGCCGTGCGTGGTCGAGCACCGCCTGGGCCGTGCCGGACGCGTACTGCTGCACCCCCCAGGGCACCAGCACCGTCAGGACTCCGTCGCACCCGGCGACTGCCCGCCGGATCACTTCCGGATCGTTCGTGGGGCCGGGAACGACGGTCATCCGGCCTTCGAACGCGGCCAGTTTCGGCACGCTGCGCTCCCGGCACACGCCGACCACCTCGTAGCCGCGGTCCAGTGCGTGCCGGACCATGTACTGCCCGAGCTTCCCCGAAGCCCCGACGATGCAGACCTTCTTCACACGATCCGTGTCCATGGCGCGGTCCTTTCGCGGAATGCTGACCTTATCTTGTAAGGTACGCTAGCCTTATGTTGTAAGGCAGTCAAGCGCCGGTGAAGGGAGAGGTCGATGCCCGAGGGAGGCAAGGGCCGGGCGCGCGCCCCGCTCAGTCGCGAGCGGGTGATCCGCGCTGCGATGGCGGTGGCGGACGAGAAAGGCGCGGCCGCGCTCACGATGCGCGCCGTCGCCGAACCGCTGGGTGTCGAGGCGATGTCGCTCTACCACCACGTCTCGGGCAGGGAGGACGTCCTCGACGGCATGGTGGACGCGGTGTTCGGCGAGATCGACCTGCCCCCGCGCGACACGGACTGGAAGAGCGCCATGCGCGACCGCGCGGCCTCCGCCCGCGCCGTGCTCCGGCGCCATCCCTGGGCCGTCGCCCTGATGGACTCCCGCAGCCGGCCGGGCCCCGCGACCCTGCGCCATCACGACGCCGTCATCGGCGCGTTGCGCGCCGGAGGGTTCTCCGTCCCGATGGCCGCGCACGCCTTCTCGCTGATCGACAGCTATCTGTACGGCTTCGTACTCCAGGAGGTGAGCCTGCCGTTCAGCGGATCGGCGGAGCTGGACGAGGTCGCGGGCGCCATCCTGCGCGACATGCCCGCGGACGCCTACCCGCACCTCACCGAGCTCGTCACCGAGCACGCCCTCAAGCCCGGCTACGACTACGCCGAAGAGTTCACCTTCGGCCTCACCCTCATCCTCGACGCCCTGCGCCCGGACGAGGGCAAGAGTGCGGACGCGGGCGCCTGAGGCTGTCCCGCAATCCCCGGCGGCGCACGACCACGGCTACGGTACCTCGCTGCGTTGTCGAATCGCCGAGATACACCCAGTATGAGGACGGCCCTCCGCCTTGCGACGCACCGCACCCGACGCCGCGCGCTGATCCACCGGGGATGACGGGACAGCCCTTGGCCGGCGCGGGGGAGGACGTTCCGGGAGCCGCCGCTCAGTGCTTGGTGCCGGCGGTCCCGGCACTCTCGAAGGCCTCGACCTCGACCTCGACCTCGGCGCTCGGCTCGAGAGCCCTCCGCGCCGCTGACGGCCCGGCCGGTCCCCGTGCCGATGCGCCTGCTCCGACGCCTGTCGCAGGTCCGGTGTGCGGACGAGCCCGGCCGGCATGCTCCTGCGCGGGCGGGCGATGCCGCTCCTTGCGGCCGGCCCGTGGTCCGCCTTCCGCGGCCGCACCCGCGCGCCGGCACGGGACGCGGTCTCCGGCCGCTGCGCTGCGGCCGGCTCCGGGCCCCGCCGGGCGTCAGTCGTCGGGGTCGATGCCGCTGGCTCTGGCGATGCCGTCCAACTCGCTGTTGATCGCCTGCTGCTCGATGGACCACTGGTGGATCTGCCGGCGCAGCTCCGCGAGCGCCGCCGGGTCGTCGGCGACTTCCGGGGTGACGACCGCGTAGCCGGCACTGCCGTCCGGGCCCGGCATGTCGATCACATGGTGGTCCATACGCCCGGTGGTCAGAATCGCCATCACGGCCAGGAACTCGCGCTGGACGGCGCCTGCGAAGTTCTCGCGGTCACCGGCCTCGAGAACACCTTCGTCCCCCTCGGTGATGAGGCGGCTCATCTCGTTCACGGCCTGATGCAGCGTCTCGAAATCCTCCGGATCCATCCGGGCCTTGACCGACTCCAGGTAGAGCTCGGCCTTCGCCATCCGCTCCTGCGGCGTCTCGTCAGCATCGTCGTCGTTCATCCCCCACCGGTTCCCCGGACCTCGGCCGTCCAACCGGCCGCCGCGCCGAGTCCTTCGGGAGAGTGCGCGGGTGGACCGGGAGCCCACATGCGCCGACGGCATTCGGGCCGCGGTCGTCCGCTCTTCGCGCAGCGAATCGCCGCACCACCAGGGCATCACCGTGCGGACCGGACGGGTCTGCCCGGCCGGCTGCTCGACGGCCTTGACATCAGCAGGCGGTTCTTGCTGCCGGGGGCGGCGTGGGCAGCAGCGACGGGTCGGGCGCCCGCGACGGCCGGTGCTGGCGCGGCTGCACGGGCCGTGTTCCCCCGGGCGGCGGAAGTCGTCGTCGCAGGCCGCGGCGATGCTCCTGGAACAAGCGGGCGCCGCACGGGAGGTACGCCTCGGCCGACGCCGTTCGGTTCCGCTGCCGGGACTGAAGCGGCCAGTGCCGGTTCCGTCCAGATGCGAAGTCTTCCGGGCCCCCGTGCGCTGGGGAAACTCATCACCGGCACCGGGCGCCCGAGGTGACCGAGCTGGTAGCAACTCAACTGCTGACGCATGCAGGCGTTGAGGAGAAGTCGATCTCAGTGATCTTCAAGGAGCCCTCATGTTCCGCACCCGTGTCACCGCCGCCGGGGCCGCCCACGCCGTCGCCGTAGCCGTACCGGTGCTCACCGCGCAGAGCACCACGGTCGACGGGACGTCCGCGATCTCCAGCACCGGCTCCATGGCCTGGCAAGCCGGCCCCGCCCGTGGAGCCGAGGGCGCCGACAGCGCCGAGAACTCCGCAAGCACCGCAACCACGACCACAGATCTCCCGGAAGGCACCGCCGGCCTTCAGCGGCACGTGGCGTGATCCCGGTGCAGCCCCCCATGACAACGCGCCGAACTGCTCGCTCGGCTGTCCGCCCTCGAGAACGACCTGAACCGATGGCAGGCCGTCTCCTTGTGTTCGACTGCGACGGCGTGCTGGTGGACAGCGAGAGGCCCAGTGCACAGGTGCTGAGCACGATGGCGGAAGACGACTTGAGCCTCGCCTTGACCGAGAAGGAGGCGCTCGCCTTCCTCCGGGGCCGGAAGGTCGCCGAATGGGTGGCCGAGCTGGGCGGCATGAGTGCCCGCCCCGTACCTGACGACTTCATCCCGTCCTTCCGCAGGCGCGCCGCTGAGCGGTTCGCCGAGGCCCTGCGCCCCGTCCCGGGCGTGGCCGAGGTGCTGCGCGGCCTGACTCTTCCCCAACTGCGTCGCCTCCAGCGCTCCCCTGGAGAAGATCCACCAGACCCTCGGTCTCACCGGCCTGCTCCAGCACTTCGAGGGCCGCATTCACAGTGCCTACGAGGTCGGCAGCTGGAAGCCGGATCCCGGCCTTTTCCTGCACGCCGCGCGCACCATGGGCTCGGCCCCCGCCAACTGCGCGGTGATCGAGGACAGTGTGGTGGGCGTCAGGGCGGGAGTCGCCGCGGGGATGACGGTGTTCGGTTACGCGCCTCCGGACAGTGGCATGGCGGCCTCGCTCCGGGAAGCCGGCGCCGTGCCGTTCAGTGCCATGGCTCAGCTGCCGGTGCTCATCGACCGGTGGGCCGGCCGGTGAGCACCGTGACCGTCCAGAGCTGAGCTCAGAAGCAATCCACCCACGAGCGTGCCAAGACCCGCTCACGATGTCGCGCCGGAAGGCACGCACAAGACGCGTCGGACAACAACGCCCAGAAACGGTGACTCCATGCCGAGCGTTCTCGAACGACTTCAGCACGTCAATGAATCAGCCGAGATCTGGTGGGACTCCTCGCCGCTCGATTTCCCTGCCTGGCGCGACGAGTTGCTGATGAGTGCTCCCGACCTCACGACCCGCGGGAGGTGGGCCGAGCAACTGGCCCGCTTCCTCGCCCCCCCGGAATCCGCGGAACTCTTTGGTGCGTGGGGGCACGACCAACCCCTCTCTGGTCGCCAGGAGCGTGCTGGCCGCTCCGGAACGGTGGAACACCCGGGTCCATGCCTTGATCGGGGACCGGCCCATGGCCGATGTGGAGGACATCTACGCCGCCGTCCATCTTGACGTCCTCCGGCGCTCCGCCGCCGAGATGATGCCCGTCTGGCAGGCATCGGACGGCCGATACGGCTGGGTGTCGGGCCGGCTGGATCCGCGCCGCACGTTCCACACCGACGGTATGCTCGAACAGGCCCTGGAATTCGCCACGTTGGCCCCGAACCTGATGGTCAAGGTGCCGGGGTCCGCCGAGGGCTACCGGGTGATCGAGGAACTGGTGGCGCGCGGCATCTCCGTCAACAGCACCCTGTCGTACACCGTTCCGCAGTTCATGGCGTGTGCGGGCGCCGTCGAGCGGGGCCTGGCGCGGGCCCGCGCCGACGGGGTGGACACGTCCCGCTGCCGTGCCGTCTTCACCCATATGATCGGCCGGTTCGGCGCCAACCTCGATCTGCAGTACGAGGCCGAGGCCCGTGGTGTCGACCTGAGCCCGACTGACAGTGGCATCCTCGCGCACGCCCCGGCACCCGGCGGGCTGCCCGGCGGCTACCCGGTGCGGGTCGGACGCGACGGCGGCACCCTCGACCTGCCCGACGGCCTGACCCCCGAACGGGCCGTGCGGATCAACGAGCAGTGCCAGGTCGCCGACGGCATCGAGCGTATCGACGCGGACGGCACGGTCACCTTCACCGAGCCCGAGATGGCCGGGCGCCGCCGTACGCAAGGACAGCGCGAGGGCCGGCTGGCGAATGGTGCTGGTGCGCTGGGTCTTGATCATCTGGGTGATGAAGTTCCTGAACGGGTTCGCCTCCATGCCGTTCCAGAACTACCTCTCGCCCTATCTGCGCGAGGGCCTGGGATTCGACATCAACTTCGCCGCCCAGGTCTGGGGCGTCATCGGCGTCATCGGCATGTTCGCCGGCTTCGCCGTGGGCTGGCTCTCGGACCGCATCGGCATCCGGATCACGCTGGTGATGTGCTACGGCAGCATGTTCCTCTCGTCGGTGCTGCTCGTCGTCGCCCCCGTCGGCTATCTGCCGCTCGTCTCAGGCGTCCTGTTCGCGCTCGCCTTCTACCCCATCTACGGCCTCGTGCCGGCGTATGTGTCCAAGATGGCGAAGGGCGCCGCCGCGACCGTGATCTTCGGCGTCACCAATGTCACCCAAGGCGTCGGCGGCATCGCGGGCAGCTACGCGGCGGGCCTTCTCAAGAACCTCACCGGCAGCTTCATGTGGTACTACGTCCTGATCGCCGCCACCACCGTGGTGCTCGGCCTGCTCACTCTCCAGTTGCCCCGCGAGGGCGCATCGGAGGCCACCATCGGCGCCGACACCCCGGCGCAGGCCGACGACACCGAGCAGCTCGCAGCCGAGTCCCGTCCCGTACCCGAACACACCAAAGTGGCAACGGAGGTCGGCCGATGACTTTCACCGCACCCCACCCCGCACCGGCATCCGCGTCGGTGTGCACCTGCTGGCCGGGCGCCACCGTCTGGCTGACCGGACTGCCCAGCGCGGGCAAGTCGACCATCGCCCTCGCGCTCGCCGAACGCCTGCGCACCGAGCACCGCAGGGTCGAGGTGCTCGACGGCGACGAACTGCGGGCCTCCCTGTCCTCGGGTCTCGGCTTCAGCCGCGCGGACCGGCACACCAACGTCCAGCGCATCGGACTGATCGCCGAAGTGCTGGCCCGCAACGGCATCCTCGCCGTGGTTCCGGTGATCGCCCCGTACGAGGAGAGCCGGCAGGCGGTGCGCGCATGCCATGAGCGGTCCGGCACCGCCTATCTCGAAGTGCATGTGGCGGCCCCGGTGGAGGTGTGCTCCGCCCGCGACGTCAAGGGCCTGTACGCCCGTCACGCGCAGGGCCGCCTCACCGGCCTGACCGGTGTCGACGACCCGTACGAGACACCGCGCCGGCCGGACACACGGCTCGACACCGAGCGCCAGAGCGTCGAGGAGTCCGTGGTGGCGCTGCACGCACTGCTCACCCAGAGGGGGTTGGCATGACCACCGTGCCCGCGATCGGCCGACACGTCGACAGCCCGTACGCGCTGTCCCACCTGGACGCGCTCGAGTCGGAGGCCGTGCACATCTTCCGCGAGGTGGCGGGTGAGTTCGAGCGGCCGGTGGTCCTCTTCTCCGGCGGCAAGGACTCCATCGTCATGCTGCATCTGGCGCTGAAGGCGTTCGCTCCGGCGGCCGTGCC
>NZ_JBEZKP010000101.1:0-9142 GCF_040706335.1 Streptomyces sp. NPDC048389
ACTCGTCCACGGAGCATGATTTCCATCCCCGTGTCCTATTGGCCACTTGGTGGCCATCGCTGATGGAAAGTGGCCACTGGATCTGGAAACCTACAGGTCCGCTAGCCGCCGTACGCTCCGGACGCGGTCAGCCGCAGGGCGGTGTCGATCAGCGGCACGTGGCTGAACGCCTGAGGGAAGTTGCCCACCTGCCGCTGGAGCCTCGGGTCCCACTCCTCAGCGAGCAGACCGAGGTCGTTGCGCAGGACCAGCAGCTTCTCGAACAGCCGCCGCGCCTCGTCAACCCGCCCGATCATCGCCAGGTCGTCCGCCATCCAGAACGAGCACGCCAGGAACGCGCCCTCGTCGCCGGGCAGACCGTCGACTCCCTCGTCCGCGCCCTCCGTCGGATACCGCAGGATGAAACCGTCGTCGGTGGACAGCTCGCGCTGGATCGCCTCGATCGTGCCGATGACGCGCTTGTCGTCGGGCGGCAGGAAGCCCATCTGCGGGATCAGCAGCAAGGCGGCGTCCAGCTCCTTCGAGCCGTACGACTGGGTGAAGGTGTTGCGCTCGGGGTCGTAGCCCTTCTCGCAGACGTCGCGGTGGATCTCGTCGCGCAGTTCGATCCAGCGCTCCAGCGGCCCGTCCGCGTCGCCCGACTCGATCAGTTTGATCGTGCGGTCGACGGCGACCCACGCCATCACCTTGGAGTGCACGAAGTGCCGGCGAGGCCCGCGGACCTCCCAGATGCCCTCGTCGGGCTGGTCCCAGTGCTTCTCCAAATACCGGATCAGTTTCAGCTGGAGCAGGGAGGCGTAGTCGTTGCGGGCGAGACCCGTCATGTGTGCGAGGTGCAGGGCTTCGGTGACCTCGCCGTAGACATCGAGCTGCAGCTGGTGCGCCGCGCCGTTGCCGACGCGCACCGGGCCGGAGTTCTCGTAGCCGGGCAGCCAGTCGAGCTCCGCCTCGCCGAGCTCGCGCTCACCGGCGATGCCGTACATGATCTGGAGGTTCTCCGGGTCGCCGGCGACGGCGCGCAGCAGCCACTCGCGCCAGGCGCGGGCCTCTTCGCGGTAGCCGGTGCGCAGCAGCGAGGAGAGGGTGATCGCCGCGTCCCGCAGCCAGGTGTAGCGGTAGTCCCAGTTGCGGACGCCGCCGATCTCCTCCGGGAGGGATGTGGTCGGCGCGGCGACGATGCCGCCGGTCGGGGCGTACGTCAGGGCCTTCAGCGTGATCAGCGAGCGGACCACGGCCTCCCGGTAGGGGCCGTGGTAGGTGCAGTGGTCGACCCAGTCGCGCCAGAACTCGGCGGTGGCCTCCAGTGAGCCCTCCGGGTCCGGGAGGGCGGGCGGTTCCTTGTGGGAGGGCTGCCAACTGAGCGTGAAGGTGATCCGGTCGCCGGGGGCGACGGTGAAATCCGAGTAGGTCGTGAGGTCCTTGCCGTACGTGTCCGCGTCGGCGTCGAGCCACACCGAATCGGGGCCGGCGACGCCGACCGTGCGGTTGTCGACCTTGTGGACCCACGGCACGATCCGGCCGTAGCTGAAGCGCATCCGCAGGGCGGAGCACATCGGGACCCTGCCGGAGACGCCCTCCACGATCCGGATCAGCTGCGGGGCGCCGTCACGGGGCGGCATGAAATCGGTCACACGGACTGTTCCGCGCGGGGTGTCCCACTCGGATTCCAGGATCAGGGAGTCACCGCGGTAGTTGCGGCGGGTCGCGACCGGCGCCTGGGAGTGCGTGCCGTACGCCGGTCCCAGCCGCCAGAAGCCGTGTTCCTCGGTGCCCAGCAGCCCGGCGAAGATGGCCTGCGAGTCGAAGCGCGGCAGGCACAGCCAGTCCACCGTGCCGTCCCGGCAGACCAGTGCTGCGGTCTGCATGTCTCCGATGAGTGCGTAATCCTCGATGCGCCCGGCCACGTGCATCTCCAGTCGAACGGCCACGTCCGCCCCGCGGGGCGCTTGCTGCGGTTTCTGCGGTCTTTGGGGTCAAGAGTCGCCGACGAGCCGCGGCTACCCCGAAAACACCATGCGGGAGGCTGTGCCACTGCTTGGTGGGGGCGCCGATGTCCGGGTGACGGTCAGGGGATGGAGGCCGTTCACACGTCCGGCTCGGCAGCGAGTGTCCGAGCAGGATACGACGCACGCCGGTGATCTGTGTGGGTGTCCCGGCAACATGGGTGCGCCGAACGGCTGAGCGGCCGGTGTTCTGCGGTGAGCGGCTCCCACACCTGTTGTCACGGTACCTCCGCAGGCCCCGGGACCGCGTGCGCAGGAGTGGTCGGAGGCGGCCCCTCCGTGTCGCTGATACCCTGGTACCCCGTGGACCGGTGGCCGCAAGGCACCGAAACCGCAGCGACGGCACCCCCCGGATCCGGGTCGGCGGCCGACACGCACCTCACTTAGCGACCACGGGAGCCCCCTCTTGGCGATGCCGCCCGCTGCTTTTCGAAACAGCACAGCCATGACGACCAAGCACATCTTCGTCACCGGGGGTGTCGCCTCCTCCCTCGGCAAGGGCCTCACGGCTTCCAGCCTGGGCGCGCTGCTCAAGGCGCGGGGCCTGCGGGTCACGATGCAGAAGCTCGACCCGTACCTCAACGTGGACCCCGGCACGATGAACCCGTTCCAGCACGGTGAGGTGTTCGTCACCAACGACGGCGCCGAGACGGATCTGGACATCGGCCACTACGAGCGCTTCCTCGACGTCGACCTCGACGGCTCGGCCAACGTCACCACCGGCCAGGTCTATTCGCAGGTCATCGCCAAGGAGCGGCGCGGCGAGTACCTGGGCGACACGGTGCAGGTCATCCCGCACATCACCAACGAGATCAAGTCCCGGATCCGCCGGATGGCGACCGACGACGTCGACGTCGTCATCACCGAGGTCGGCGGCACGGTCGGCGACATCGAGTCGCTGCCGTTCCTGGAGACCGTCCGCCAGGTCCGCCACGAGGTCGGCCGGGACAACGTCTTCGTCGTGCACATCTCGCTGCTGCCCTACATCGGCCCGTCCGGCGAGCTGAAGACCAAGCCGACGCAGCACTCCGTCGCCGCGCTGCGCAACATCGGTATCCAGCCCGACGCGATCGTGCTGCGTGCCGACCGCGACGTGCCGACCGCGATCAAGCGCAAGATCTCGCTGATGTGCGACGTCGACGAGGCCGCGGTCGTCGCCGCCATCGACGCGAAGTCGATCTACGACATTCCCAAGGTGCTGCACACCGAGGGCCTCGACGCGTATGTCGTGCGCAAGCTCGACCTGCCGTTCCGCGACGTCGACTGGACGGTGTGGGAGGACCTGCTGGACCGGGTCCACAAGCCGGTCCACGAGGTCAGCGTGGCGCTCGTCGGCAAGTACATCGATCTGCCCGACGCGTATCTGTCGGTCACGGAGGCGATGCGCGCCGGCGGTTTCGCCAACAAGGCCCGCGTCAAGGTCAAGTGGGTCACCTCCGACGACTGCAGGACCCCGGCGGGCGCCCAGAAGCAGCTCGGTGACGTCGACGCGATCGTCATCCCCGGCGGTTTCGGCGAGCGCGGCGTGGACGGCAAGGTCGGCGCGATCCAGTACGCCCGCGAGAACCGGATCCCGCTGCTCGGCCTCTGCCTGGGCCTGCAGTGCATCGTGATCGAGGCCGCGCGCAACCTGGCGGAGATCCCCGACGCCAACTCCACCGAGTTCGACGCGGCCACCTCCCACCCGGTGATCTCCACCATGGAGGAGCAGCTGGCGTACGTGGAGGGCGCGGGCGACCTGGGCGGCACCATGCGGCTCGGCCTGTACCCGGCGAAGCTCGCCGAAGGATCGATCGTGCGCGAGGTCTACGGCGACGAGCCGTACGTCGAGGAGCGCCACCGCCACCGCTACGAGGTGAACAACGCCTACCGGGCGGAACTGGAGAAGAAGGCCGGCATCCTCTTCTCGGGCACGTCCCCCGACAACAAACTCGTCGAGTACGTCGAGTACCCGCGCGAGGTGCACCCGTACCTCGTCGCGACGCAGGCGCACCCGGAGCTGCGTTCGCGCCCGACCCGTCCGCACCCGCTGTTCGCCGGGCTCGTGAAGGCGGCCGTGGAGCGCAAGTCGGGACGCTGACGCTCAGGCGATACGGTTGACCGGGGTACGGACCTGCGAGGGTTTCGTACCCCGGTTTCCGTTCTGCGGTTGGAAGGACGCTTTTCGATGGCCATCAAGGACACGCCCGAGCACTGGCAGGTCACCGCGACCTCGACGCCGTTCCGGGGCAACAAGACCAGCGTCCGCACCGATGACGTCGTCATGCCCGACGGCACGGTCGTCAAGCGCGACTACCAGGTCCACCCCGGCTCCGTCGCGGTGCTGGCCCTCGACGGCGAGGGCCGGGTCCTGGTGCTCCGCCAGTACCGGCACCCCGTCCGGCAGAAGCTGTGGGAGATCCCGGCCGGGCTGCTCGACGTGCCGGGGGAGAACCCGCTGCACGCCGCGCAGCGCGAGCTGTACGAGGAGGCGCACGTCAAGGCCGAGGACTGGCGGGTGCTCACCGACGTCTACACCACGCCCGGCGGTTGCGACGAGGCCGTGCGGATCTTCCTCGCCCGTGAGCTGTCGGAGGCGGAGGGCGAACGCTTCGAGGTCTCGGAGGAGGAGGCCGACATGGAGCTGGCGCGGGTGCCGCTGGAGGAGCTGGTGCGCGGGGTGCTCGCCGGTGAACTCCACAACACCTGCCTGGTCGTCGGCGTGCTGTCGGCGGTCGCGGCGCGTGGCGGTGACGGGTTCGACGCGCTGCGCCCCGCGGAGGCGCCGTGGCCCGCGCGGCCGTTCGAGGCGTGAATACCCCGAAGGCGTACCTGATGTGACGATCTGCTGATCCGATCGGGTGACGCCGCCGCCCTGCTCCGCGCGGATCGCCGTAGTGCCTGAACTACGCTCGAACCGCCCGTGCGGAGCCCCGCCGGGCTCGGCTCGCACGGTGGACTGGAGCGTGGCCCGTGACGGATCAGGCGCTGGACGTGGACGGCCCCGACCGGCCGGCCGACGCGGAGACGGCGACCGCCGAGGAAGCGGCGTCCCGGCCGGCCGTCGCCCGAGCCCGTTCGCACGCCGACCACCGGCCCGACACCACTGGACCGTCCCGTCCCGGCACCCCGGACGGCCCTGGTACTTCCGAGAGTCCCGGCACGCCGGGCGGGCCCGGCACCGTGGACGGGTCCGGTGTCTTGGAGGGCCCCGGCTTCGCGGACGGGCTCGGCACGCCGGACGGCCCCGGTGTCTTGGAGAGTCCCGGCACGCCGGGCGGCCTCGCCGCCGTGGACGGGGCCGGTGCCCCTGACGGCCCCGGCGACGCGACGGTGTCCGCAGGTCAGGGCGCTGCCCCCGAGCCGGAGCCCGAGCCGGAGCAGGCTCCTCGGGACGCGCCGCCGGTGACCGCCGGCGGGGTCGATGACCGGGCAGGGACGGGGACCGCGAGCGGCGTCGCGCCGGAGCGGGCCGGCGACTCCATCGCGCCGGGTCCCGCGGCGAAGGGCCGGCGCGAGGACGGCGCCCGCACGGCGGAGACCTATGACGACGACGGCGCCGATGCCCTCCACGGCGTGGACGGGGACCCGGGTCCGGCGGCAGCCGAAGGCGCCGCCGACGACAGCGGCATCGCCCCGCCGTCGGGCACGGCGGATCCGCCCGGTGTCGCGGCGCCTCGGCCTCCTGCGGCGCCGGGCGCCGGTGCGCGAGGGACGGACACGGTGACGGAGACCCGCCGTGCGGCCGGGGCGGCGCGCGGCCAGGGCCGTGCGCAGACGGTGTTCTTCGGGCGGCAGCGGGAGCTCAAGGAACTCGTCGCCGACATCGAACGTGCCGGCCTCGACACGCTCGCGGGTCGCAAGGCGCCGCGCGCGCGGGTGCTGCTGATCGCCGGGCGCCCCGGCTCGGGACGGACCGCGCTGGCGGAGCAGCTCGTCCGCATGCTCGGCGACCGCTTCCCGGACGGCGTCCTGCGGGTCTGGCTCACCGAGCCGGGCGGCCGGCCCGTCCCCATGGAGGAGGCGGCGCGCGGGCTGCTCGACCGGCTGCGTATCGCCTCGCCGCCCGGCGCAAGCGACGACGAGCTGACCGAGATGGTGCGCGAGGCCCTGGCCGTACGGCGCGTGCTGCTCCTCGTCGACGACGTCACGGAAGCGGAGCAGGTCGACCTGCTGCTGCCGCAGAACCCGGACTGCCTGGTGGTGGCCGTGTCCCGGGGCCCGCTCACCGGCATCCCCGGCGTACGGCCGTGCACTCTCGGCGGCCTGGACGCGAGGTCCGCGATCGAACTGCTCACCACCTTCACCGGATCGGTGCGGATCACGGTGGACCCGCAGGCCGCGGAGGCGATCGCCGAGGAATGCGGTGGCCAGCCCGCCGCGCTGGTGCTGGTCGGCGGCTGGCTGGCCGCCCGACCGGGGGTCTCCGTCGCAGACGCCGCGAAGCGGCTGCGCGGGCTGCCGTCCGGTGACGAGCACCCCACCGGCGACAGGCCGTTGGCCAGGGCGTTCCGGCTGGTTTACGACTCGCTGCCGCAGTCCGCCGCGCGGACCCTGCGACTGCTGGCGCTCGCACCGGCCGGACGTGCCGACGCGCACACCGCGTCCGCGCTGTCCGGCTGCTCCGTGTCGGCCGCCCAGGGCACCCTGGAGAGTTTCGCCGCGCTCGGGCTGGTGCGCCGGGCGGGGGAGTCGTTCGAGGTGCCGGGCGCCCTCGCGCCGCTGCTGCGCACGCTGATGGAGTCCACGGACCGTCCCGCCGAGGTGCAACTGGCCCGCGCGAGGATGCTGGAGCGGACCGTACGACGGCTCCAGGCGTGCCGGGCGATCACAGAGCCCGAAGGCTCCTGGGCCCGTAAGAAGCTGGCCGCGCTGCCGCGCGCCCTGCGCTTCGCGTCCGCGGCGGCCGCCGGTGAGTGGCTGCGTGCGAGCCGGTCCGAGCTGTTGGCGTCCGCGCGGCTCGTCGTCGACGACGGTGAGCTGGACACACTGGCCCGTCGACTGGTCGCGGCCCTGGTCAGGGCGCTCGCGGCGCACTGGGGTACCGAGGCGGCGGCCCCCGAGCTGTACGGGCTGCACCAGCTGGTGCTGGACGTCGCCGAGCGCCGGGGACTGCACCGTGAACAGGCCGCCGCGCTGCTCAACCTCGCCGATCTGGACGCGCAGACAGGACGCACCGCGGACGCGCTGGCCCGGTACCGGGCGGCGCTCGACGCCGGACGCGCCGCGAACGACCCGTACGCGACCGGCCGCGCGATGGAATCCGTAGGCGGCGCATACCAGGAGCTGGGCGACTGGCAGCGGGCGGCCGACTGGTACGGCCGTGCCCTCGCGCAGCGCCAGGCGCGCGGCGAGCGCGCCGACGAGGCGAGGCTGTACGGGCGACTGGGCGCCGTGCACAGCTACGCGGGCCGGTACGGGGAGGCACTGCGCAACTGGCGGGCGGCCGTCGCGGGGCACCGCAGGGCCGGCGATCTGCCGTCCCAGGCAAGAGCGTTGAGCGAGGCGGCCCGGGTGCAGGAGTACGCGGGGCGGCCCGAGGAGTGCCTGCGCACCTGCCAGGAGGCGGTGGAGCTGGCGCGCCGGGCGGGTGACGTACGCCTCCACGCCGCGCTGCGGCTCAGGCTCGCCGACACCCTGGACCGGCTCGGTGACCCCGCGGCGGCCCGGCTGCACCGCCGCGCCGCGGAAAGAATGCTTGGAACAGAGGATTCAACCTACGAAATCCGTGGCACTACGCTCAAAGGTTAGTGCTTTGCAAGGCTAGACAGCGGGAAATCCTTCATTAGACTGGCAGCACCACGGCTTCTCGTGGTGTGTCCCGGTATGCCTTTGCGCGGCTGGGTACGCGTGTCATCGACCGATATATCCCCTGAGCCAAGGACCGTGATCGACGTGAAGGTCGGCATCCCCCGCGAGGTCAAGAACAACGAGTTCCGGGTGGCCATCACCCCGGCCGGCGTGCACGAGCTCGTGCGCAACGGACACCAGGTCTTCGTCGAGCAGAACGCCGGTGTCGGCTCCTCGATCACGGATGACGAGTACGTCGCCGCGGGCGCGAACATCCTCGCCACCGCCGACGAGGTCTGGGCCACCGCCGACCTGCTGCTGAAGGTCAAGGAGCCCATCGCGGAGGAGTACCACCGTCTCCGCAAGGACCAGACGCTCTTCACCTACCTGCACCTCGCCGCCTCCCGCGAGTGCACCGACGCCCTGCTGGAGTCCGGCACCACCGCGATCGCCTACGAAACGGTCGAGGTGAACCGGGCGCTGCCGCTGCTCGCCCCGATGTCCGAGGTCGCGGGCCGGCTGGCCCCGCAGGTCGGCGCGTACCACCTGATGCGCTCGGCCGGTGGCCGGGGTGTGCTCCCGGGCGGTGTCCCCGGCACCCAGGCCGGCAGGGCCGTGGTCATCGGCGGTGGCGTCTCCGGCTGGAACGCCACGCAGATCGCCGTCGGCATGGGCTTCCACGTGACCCTGCTCGACAAGGACATCAACAAGCTGCGTGAGGCGGACAAGATCTTCGGCACCAAGGTGCAGACGATCGTCTCCAACGCCTTCGAACTCGAGAAGGCCGTCGTCGAGGCCGACCTCGTCATCGGTGCCGTGCTCATCCCCGGCGCCAAGGCGCCGAAGCTGGTCACCAACGAGCTCGTCGCCAAGATGAAGCCCGGAAGTGTACTTGTCGACATTGCGATCGATCAGGGCGGCTGCTTCGAGGACTCGCGTCCGACGACCCACGCCGAGCCGACGTTCAACATCCACAACTCGGTCTTCTACTGCGTCGCCAACATGCCCGGCGCGGTGCCGAACACGTCCACATACGCGCTGACCAACGCCACGCTGCCCTACATCGTGTCGCTGGCCAACCATGGCTGGGTCGAGGCGCTGCGCCGTGACGCCGCGCTGGCCAAGGGCCTCAACACCCATGACGGCAAGGTGGTTTACCGCGAGGTCGCCGAGGCGCACGGCCTCGACAGCGTCGAGTTGAGCACCCTGCTCGGCTGACCGGTCAACCCGCGTCGTCAACCTCACGAGTCGGGGGGGGGGGGGGGGGGGGCGCGGGGGGGGGGGGGGGGCCCGCGGGCGGGGGCGGGGGGGAGGGACTGGCCGGCACACGACACAACACAAATACGATAGAGGGCGCAACCCAGAACCAG
>NZ_JBEZKP010000102.1:0-567 GCF_040706335.1 Streptomyces sp. NPDC048389
CGTCGGCGTCTTCCTGATCGCCGCGTCCTTCCTTGCCTCCATCCGCCGCAACAAGGCGCTCGAGGCGCAGGAGAAGGCGGGCGGCGGCCCTGAGGCGAAGGCCGGGGTCTCCTCCGGGGTGTGACGCCCCCGCCATTGAGGAACGCTTCTCTGCGGGGCGGCCCGGGGAGCGGCCTTCCGCCCGGCGCCTTGGCACGCTGCGCGTCGGTTGCCTTCTCACCCGGGCCCTGTGCGGCCGGCTCACGAAGAGAACGACGTTGCGCCATCCGCCCACGCATCCCAGTCGGTTCCCCTCACCCCTTCCGCCTCTCCGCGCTTTCCTGTGCGACGCCGGAGAACCACTTCGCCTCGCCGTGAAGCCGTCGTATGACATCACGCTGAGACCCCCGTTTCAGCGGTCACGGCGTGCTCCCGGGGGTCACATCACACAAGCACGGCCCTGCCAGAGCAATCTGACACCGTGGATCCTGGGGGCAGACGGCGGCGGTGGGGGGGCCCGCGGGGGGTGCCGCGGGGGGAGGGGCGGGGGGGGGGGCCCCGCGGGGCGGGGGGGCCGGGGGGGCCCCA
>NZ_JBEZKP010000102.1:577-8082 GCF_040706335.1 Streptomyces sp. NPDC048389
TGGGCTGTCGCCGATCGGAGAGCCGGTACCCAGGTTGCCACCGAGCTCCCATCGGGAGACCCACCGCCGGCCGTCTCGTGCTGCCTCGATACGCACGTCCGGAGAGATATCCGAAGTGGCCTGACGGGAAAGGTGATTGATCGCCGTAGGGGTACTGCCCTGCGCGGGTTCGAATCCTGCTCTCTCCGCCATGTCTCGGCTCCCGCGAACGAGGGAGCGGAAAGCAATTCCGCAGCACCGCGAAGAAGGCCGGAGAGCAGCGAAGGCAGTACGGCCGGTGTCCCACGAGTTCATCCGAGTGAAGGGAATACCTGCGCATGGCGGAGAAGACACAGGGGCCGTCCCCCGATCGACAAGCGGAGGGCGTATCAGGCGGTGGGGCCCGCGATGGCCTGCGCCTGCGCGTTGCGCTTCCAGTCGGACCACAGGTCCCTGTCCGAGCAGTAGCCGCAGCCCGGGCCGAAGAACTCGCCGCGGGCCTGCTCGTCCCCCATCAGCCAAAAGCGCAGCCAGGCCGTGATGGGGGCGCGGAACGCCCCGCCGTCCCCGATAGGGCCGAGGTGCCCGGCCCCGCGGACCTCGCCGTACACGGCAGGGACGTGATCGGAGTCGCGGAAGAAGGCCCGCACCCGTGACGGCCAGACGACCAGGTCGCGCTGTCCGGCGAGATAGAAGACGGGCTCATCCATCCGGTCGGGATCTGCCAACGGGCCCGGCTGGATGGGGACGGCTGTGTCCACCCGGTCGTCGACGGCCGCGTTGATGGCCGCCGCCCCGCCTTGCGAGTGCCCGGCGGATCCGATGTGTTCGAGGTCGACCTTTTGGTGGAAAGGGCTGGCGCTGTCGGTGTTGCGCCGCTCGAGGACGTCGATGCCGGCTCGCATGGTGAGCCCGAAGTTGGAGTTGGGGGTGTTGGCCGCAGCCACGATGAAGCCGTGGCTGGCCCAGTGGCGCAGCAGGGAGCTGTAGATGCCCGGCACTGCGCCGGTCCCGTTGCCCCAGACGACGACGGGGTGCCGCTCCCCCGCCTGCCCCATGGACGCCGGGTAGTAGAAGGTGTGCACCACCTCGATGTCGACCTTCACGTCATACGGCCCGGGCTCCCCCCAATGCGTACCGACAGAGGGGATCGCACCGGCCTCCTGTCCGGCGGCGCCCGCCGTCCCGGGGGCAGCGGCCATGCCGACGGCGAGGAGCGTTGTGAGCAGGAGGCAGCAGAGCGTTCGGCGTGAGTTGCCTGGCATCAGGACTCCCTGTGTCCGGCACGTGGCGTCTGGTCGCGCACGTGGCTGACCGCCATGCTGGGGCGTTCGGCTGCCACTGTCACTCCGCAGGCGCCCAGGTCTGCCTCCGTGCCCTTGGGCATTTTGGCAACGGGCCTGGCCGGGGGTGGCTCGCCGGGGTGCCGCAACGCGGCGGGGAGGGCGGCGGCGCCGTGGTGGGACGGCATCGCGGCACCGGAGAGGTGGTGTGGGGCCCGGCAGGGCCTGTCCGGGGCGGCGGGTAGCTCATCTCCGCGTCACCCGCTGGCACATGCAGCGACGCCTGAGGCCCCGGTGAGCAGGAACCCACGTCCACAGGTCAGGCGGGCACGACCGTGTCAGGACGCCCGGCCCCAACCGCTCCAGACGGGGTGTCAGCATGCCGGATGAAGCATCTGACAGCCGCAGAAGCAACGGCATGGGAAGGCATGACCTCGGGGTGGGGTCGCAGGGCCGGGGAGGCGCCGTCAAAGACGCTGATGAGACGTCCGGCCACCGTCCGGTCCGGCGCGATGCCGGGCACCTCGCGGGCGAGTAGGTCGGCCCTGGCGTGGATGCGCGCGTACGACACCACTGTCAAGGCCGACCGGCTCAACTCCCTTGGACAGGTGAAATGTTCGACACCGAAGACATCGGCGCTCTCCTGGGCCCGGACGTCGGCAGGACCACTCACCACGGCCACGGACGCACTCCGGACGGGAAGAGGGCCTTCGACAAGCAGCTGCCCGACTGCGAGCCGAGACTGCGGGCCGTGTTCGACAAGCCGACCGCCAAGTTCGGCAACGTCACTGTCGGCTCACCCCACCGACGGGCGCCCCGGCGGCGGCAGCGAGGTCTGTCCCGGCACACCTTGTCGGTGACCGCCCACGCCCACGTCACCGGTCGTGCTCGCCGCCTCCGCAGGACCACCAGCCGCGTTGCCTGCTGGGCTGACGGGCAGGTCGGCAGGTCTCAGCGTTGCAGTGCGCGGGTGACCACGAAGCTGGTGCCCTGCATGCCCAGAACCGTCGGATGGAGCGGCACCGTCACGTTTCCCTTGATGATCCCCTCGAACCAGCGTGTCGCGAAGGGCGCGCAGGAGTCGTGGCCGACGCTTGCCGCGGTCTGGTCGATGTATCCCGCGCCGTTGCGCCCGGCCTGCCACGCAATCGCGGCGTTGAGTTCCCGGAGCTTGCTCTGGATGTAGTCGGCATCGCGGCTCCAGAACGGCTGGACCGGGTAGCAGCCACCCGGCCGGAGGTAAGTGCCGTAGCCGACGAAGTACACCCTGGCCTGCGGCGCCCGGCCTCGGATCGAGCGCGCCGCCTCGCCGATACGAGACGCGAAGTCCTGGATCTGCTGTGAGACCCGGTCCGCTCCGCCGGCGGTCAGCTTGTCGTGACAGCTGGTGCCCAGGGGATCGGGCAGCAGATTGACGCAGGTGAGGACGGTGCTGACGAGCTTGATGTCGTTGGCGCCGATGTGCACGGTGACCAGGTCCGTGTCCGGTGACAGCGCATCGTACTGAGGGGGTACCTGCCCGGTGAGTGTCTGCTGCCCCTCGGTGAAGTCCTTAGTGGTCGCGCTGGTGCACGTGACGTCGCGGAACACGTCCGCGCCTATGTGACCGGCGACCAGTGACGGGTAGTTGAGGTGTGATCGGAAGCAGCCCGGGCGGGTGAGGTCCTGTTCGGGCAGGCCGGGCCCCGCCGCGGCCGAGTCCCCCAACGCGACGTACACCAGGGGCTTGTCCCGGGCGGCGGCCGCGGACGAGGGCTGGGCGGCGGCGAGGAAGGTCGCTGCGGCCACCGCGGCGACCGCAGCGGCTCGGCCAGGCGTCACACGCATGGGAGGGGATCCTCTCGGGGTTGGGTCGGCGACCCACGGTTCGCGGAGAATGAGGGGGCTCAGACGAGTTCGGCGCGACGGCTGTTCGCGGTGCGGCCCGCCCTGGCCAGCAGGTAGGCCGCGATCGAGGCAGGCAGGTACATGAGGACGCCGTAGACCGCCGCCGGGAGGGCGAGGGTTTCGTTGCCGAGCACCGAGACGGCCACCGCGATCGCCAGCGTTGCGTTGTGGATGCCGACCTCCATTGCGGATGCGGTGGAGTCGCCGCGTGTCACACCGAACAGGCGGGGCACGACGTATCCGACGCCGAGGCTCAGCACCGACAGGAGCAGGGCGGCCGGGCCCAGCGTGGCGAGGTTGTCCCGCAGGACGTCGAACTGCGAGACGACGGCGGCCAGGATGACCAGGGCGAGTACCGCAGTGGAGCCGACCTTGACGGTCTTCTGCATGCGCTGGGCCCACCCCGGGAACCGGCCACGGACCGTCATGCCGATGGCGACCGGTATGAGCACGATCGCGAACACCTGCAGCACCTTGCCGAACTGCAGCCCGATGGAGGCGTTGTCACCGATGAAGTGCGCGATGGACAGGCTGACCACGATCGGCAGTGTGAAGACGGACAGCACCGAGTTGACCGCCGTGAGCGTGATGTTGAGCGCCACGTTGCCGCCGGCCAGGTGGCTGAAGAGGTTGGCCGAGGATCCGCCGGGCGATGCGACGAGGAGCATCATGCCGACCGCGAGTACGCCGCCGAGGCCGAAGACTTTCACGAGCCCCAGGCAGATCAGGGGCAGGACCACGATCTGACAGGCCAGCGAGATGAGGGCGGGCTTCGGGAACCGGATCACCCGGCCGAAGTCACCCGCGGTCATCGACAGTCCGAGGCCGAACATGACCAGGCCCAAGGCCAGCGGGAGCCCGAGGGTGAACAGGGTGGAACTCATATGTGCTCCTTGGTGGTCCTTGGGTGTGCGGATGCTCTGTGCGGTGCGTCATGCCGAGCTGAGGGCAACGCAAAGGGAGTCGGGGTCCGTGACGAGCCGAAGAGCGTCACGTCGTCGGGGGCCGCTGCTGAAGGCCGTGCCGACTCCCGCCATGGTCGAGTGGCCGACATCGCGCAGCAATGTGTCCGGCGCATCGAACTGAGCGGGCGATCCTGTGCAGGCGCCCAACGGCGGTGGGTGCCGCCCCCGCCGGAACGCACACGTCCCCAGCCGCCCGCGCATGCGAGCGCGGCCGGGGACGCGCCGCTGCCGCGCGTCGACGAGGTGGCCGACGCAGGTCCCGGCAGCTCGGGAGCGGGAACGTGCTGCGTCGTGGCCTTCAGCCGGCAGCAGCCGGCCGTGGGCCGCAGTGACACGCTCGTCGCAGTGCTCACCGGACCGTCGAGGGCGTCAGCGCGGCACCTCGGTGGCGCGCTGTGCGAGCGCCCAGCCGAGGCGGGCCTCCCCGGAATCCAGGGGCCAGCCGGTGAGCTCGGTGATGCGGGCCAGGCGGTTCAGCACCGTGTTGCGGTGGCAGTAGAGCCGCTCGGCGGTGCGGGCGGCCGAGCAGCCCGCGTCCAGCCACACCCGCAGGGTCCGCAGCAGGACCGAGCCCTCGGAGCCGCAGGCCAGGACGCCGGCCAGATAGCGGCTGACCAGCAGGTCGGCGATCTCCGGGTCCCCGGCGAGGGACGCCTCCACCAGACGCTCGTCGAGGCACGCGACCGCCCAACCGCCCAGCGGTAGCGTGCGCAGGGCGCGCTCGGCCAGGCGGAGGGCGGTGTCGGCCGCCGCCAGTTCCTCGCACGCCGGGGAAACGCCGGCGGTGCCGACCTGCATCTCGCGCAGCACCTCCGCCAGTTCGTACGGCTCGGCTGTCCCGAGGCGTACCAGACCGGCGTACCGCTGGGACCAGGGGCGCCAGAACGACCGCATCCCCGCCTCCAGCAGCACCGGGCCGGGATTGGGCGGCGCCGCCGGGTTCTCGCCGATGTCGACCACCACGAGGGCGTAGCGTTCGCGCGCCGACAGGCCGAGCGCCTCGGCCGCGGCGGAAGCCACCGCCGGGTCCCGGCCGCGGCCCTCGAGCAGTGCCGCGAAGAGGGCGCCGCGCCGGGAGTCCTGGCGGCGGTGCAGTTCCAGCTCGGTCAGCCGGTAGGCGTCGGCCATCACCGTCGAGAAGCGGTCGATGGTCTCCCACAGCACACCCGCGACCTCCAGGACCACATCCTGTTCGGCCGCCGCCGCGCCGCGCAGCAGATCCGTCATGGCCTGCCACGTCACGCGGCCACCTCGCCGGTAGGCGAGCAGCACGGTGTCCAGCGGCAGGCCCTGCTCCGCCCGACGCCGCCCGGTCTCTGTGGCGGCGGACTCGATATTGCCGGCGCTTGCCGGGAGCCCGCCGAACTCCTCCAGCGAGAGGAGCAGATTGTCCCGGCACACGGCGTGCAGATCGGGGAGCGAGACCGGGCTGCCGGAGGCGTATGCCGGACTGTGCGCGCGGATGTCCGCCACCACTCGGCCGGTGAGCCCGTCGATGTCCGCGAGCAGTGTCCGTGCCAGCCAGCGGCGCAACGCCCGTCCGGCTTCTTCGCCTTCGGTCATGGGAGCCAGGTTAGGCGTCCGCACAACGGGCGGAAAGCAGCATGCGGTGTCCTGCCGAAAAGCCCAGGCAGGGCGCGCACATGGTGGGCATCTGCACATGGCCGGCGGCCGGGCGACGGCAGATGCCGACAGAGACCACCGTCCATTGCCTTCATCACCCTCAAGGAGCCGTCATGGAGCCACCGGGGCCCCTCCATGGTGGGCGCACGCACCCCGGATCGCTGAACTATGGTGTCCCACCACATACGCCCCTGACCTGGCCCTTCCTACGGTGTGGCGACACGCAAACGTCCCCGCCAACCGTCCGGAAGTGGTGTCCATGGCCGCCCCCGCAACCGCCCCGCCCGAGCCCAGCTCGCTGAAGCGCATCGTCGCCGCCAGCCTCATCGGCACCACCATCGAGTGGTACGACTTCTTCCTCTACGGCTCGGCCGCCGCGCTCGTTTTCAACAAGTTGTTCTTTCCGGACTCCGACCCGCTCGTCGGCACCCTGCTGTCGTTCCTCACCTATGCCGTCGGATTCGCCGCGCGGCCGATCGGTGCGCTCGTGTTCGGGCACTACGGGGACCGGCTCGGGCGCAAGAAGCTGCTGGTGCTCAGTCTGCTGCTGATGGGTGGCGCGACCTTCGCGATCGGGCTGATGCCGACGCACGCGACCATCGGCTCCGCCGCTCCCGTCCTGCTGACCTTCCTGCGTCTCGTGCAGGGCTTCGCGCTCGGCGGTGAGTGGGGCGGTGCGGTGCTGCTGGTGTCGGAGCACGGGGACGCCAAGCGGCGCGGCTTCTGGGCGTCCTGGCCGCAGACCGGCGCGCCGGCCGGGCAGTTGCTGGCCACCGGTGTGCTCGCGGCGCTCACCGCGCTGCTCTCCGACGCCGCCTTCACCTCGTGGGGCTGGCGCATACCGTTCCTGCTCTCCGGTGTACTGGTGATCGTCGGCTTGTGGATTCGTCTCTCCGTCGATGAATCGCCGCTCTTCAAGGCCGCGTTGGCGCGGGCCGAAGAGCGCAAGGCACTCACCGGGCAGGTGGAGAAGATGCCCGTCGTCGCCGTACTGCGTCACCACTGGCGCGACGTGCTGATCGCCATGGGTGCGCGGATGGTGGAGAACATCAGCTACTACGTGATCACCGCGTTCATCCTCGTCTACGCGACGACCGCGGTCGATCTGAGCAAGCAGACGGCGCTCAACGCGGTCCTCGTCGCCTCCGCCGTGCACTTTGCCGTGATCCCGGCATGGGGAGCGCTGTCCGACCGGATCGGGCGGCGGCCGGTGTATCTGATCGGTGCGATCGGCGTCGGGGCATGGATGTTCCCGTTCTTCGCGCTCATCGACACGGCGAGCTTCGGCGCGCTGCTGCTGGCCGTCACCGTCGGCCTGGTGCTGCACGGTGCGATGTACGCACCGCAGGCGGCGTTCTTCTCCGAGATGTTCGCGACCCGTATGCGCTACTCGGGCGCCTCCATCGGTGCGCAGTTCTCGTCGGTGGCGGCCGGGGCGCCGGCTCCGCTGATCGCCACGGCGCTGCTGGCCGACTACGGCTCGTCGACACCGATCGCCCTGTACGTCATCGCCGCAGCGCTGCTCACCGTGGTCGCCATCGCCTGTGCCCGCGAGACGAGGGACAGCGACCTGACGGCGCTGGACGGCGAGACGAAGGGGGCCGGTGGCTCGTCGGTCGCCAAGACGGCCGGCGCGCCCACCGCCTGAGGCGGCACGGCCGGTAGACCGTACACGACGGGCGGGGCGGGGGGGCGGCGCCAGAGGGCGGCCGCCCGGCGCCCGGCGCCGCAGCCGGCCCAGGACGCGCCGCGGCGCCGCGGGGATCAC
>NZ_JBEZKP010000103.1:0-8040 GCF_040706335.1 Streptomyces sp. NPDC048389
CGCGAGAGTACCGCGGAGCACGCGGCGGCGAGGAGCCGAAGCGCGCCGCAGGCGCCCCGTACCCGCAGCGCGCAACACCGCGCGCGCCGCCCGCACACCGCCGCCTCTAGAACGCCGTCGCGGCGAGCCAGTCCTCGAGGACCTCGCGGTGGCCAGTGACCGTGAAGTGGTCCGCCGCCGGGGCGAGGCGGCCGTACAGGAGGAGAAGCAGGTCCGCCGCCGTGGCCGCGACCGTGGCGGACGCGGGCGACGCCGCCTTCGTCCACGACAAGCCCGCCTCGCCGAAGGAGATCGTCCACGCCGCGCCGGTGTCCTGCGCGCGGAGGGAGACCGAGGCGTGCGGCAGTGCCCGGACCCGCTCGGTGATCCACGTGCAGTGGGGCAGGTTCTCCAGGAACTCCTCGATGCCGTCCGCCGCGGTGCCCGGCGCTGTACGGGGTGCGCGGCCGAGCGCCAGTTCCGCGTCCGCGAGGTGGATCACCGCTTCGCAGAGCAGCCGCCGGGGGTAGAAGGCGACCCGCTGGTCCGCCCCGTAGGACCACATGGGCAGGTCCGGATCGACTTTGCGCATGGTGCGCAGGGCCGCTTCGGCGCTGCGGGCCGTCCAGTCCGGGTAGGCGGACGGCTCGTCCGGCAGGTCGAGGGGGACGTCGCGGGCCCAGACGCGTTCGGTGGCCCGGGTCCGTACGACGTGTTCCGCCCAGCGGTGGGTGGTGCCGTGGTGCTTCACCAGGTCGGCGACGGTCCAGCCGGGGCAGGTCGGTACCGGGGTCGCCGGGTCCACGCCGCGTACGGTCTCGACGAACTCGCCGACGAGGCGTTCGACGGCGTCGCAGTACCGCTCGTGCTGGTCGTCGTCCAGTCCGAAGCCGTCCGGCACCCGGAGCAGGTCATCGCGCCAGCCGGCGTCCGACTGGCGGGCGGCCGCCGCGCGGACCCGGGTGCCGAGCTCGCGGCGGTCGGCGGGCGGCAGTCTGTCCAGCAGGAAAGCGGTGGATTCCAGCCACTTCACCGCGGTGTCGGGGTCGAGCACGTCGTCGTCGCAGGTGTCGATCAGGGTCACCACTTCGGCCAGCGCTTCGGCCAGCGCGTTGAGCAGTGCGTCACTCACGAAAGCTCCCCTCCGGATACGGAACCGAGGGACCCTACCGCGCGGTACGATCGCTGCGCCATGGAGGTCAATGCCAACTACACCAGTTTTGTCGCGGTCGGTGACTCCTTCACCGAGGGCATGTCGGACCGGCTGCCCGACGGCTCATACCGCGGATGGGCGGACGTGCGGTTCCGCCCCCGCATGGAGGAACTGTTCGCCCACGTCGACTCGCTGGCGTCACGGCACGGCGCTCTCGTCGTCGACCTCTACGGCTGCGCCGCCATGGGCGACCAGCGGATGTGGGACGCCGACCGGCTGCATCTGACGGCCGAGGGCCACCGCCGGGTCGCGGAGGCCGTCTGGCAGCGACTCGGGCTGGACGCCGAGGACGACTGGCAGGCTCCGCTGCCTCCCGCGCTCCGCACGAGCTGGGCGGCGCGGCGGGCCGCCGACGCGCGGTTCGCCCGCAGGCACCTGGGGCCGTGGATCGGCCAGCGGATGACCGGACGGTCCTCCGGCGACGGCAGGCCGGCGAAACGGCCGGAACTGATCCCGTACGAGCCCGGCCGCACGCCCTCCGCCGACGCCTGACCTCCGCCGGGGGCCCGCACGATCTCCTCGTAGCAAGCTACAACGACGGGTGAGGCGCTGAGCTGCGCAAACCCACAGTAGAATCTGCTCACGTGACTGCTGTGTCTGCGAAGCCTCGCATCCCCAATGTCCTCGCCGGCCGCTACGCCTCCGCGCAGCTTGCCGTGCTCTGGTCCCCCGAGCAGAAGGTCAAGCTTGAGCGCCGGCTCTGGCTGGCGGTGCTGCGCGCGCAGAAGGACCTCGGGATCGATGTGCCGGACGCGGCGCTCGCCGACTACGAGCGGGTGCTCGACCAGGTCGACCTGGCGTCCATCGCCGAGCGCGAGAAGGTCACCCGGCACGACGTGAAGGCCCGCATCGAGGAGTTCAACGCCCTCGCCGGCCACGAGCACGTCCACAAGGGCATGACCTCCCGTGACCTCACTGAGAACGTCGAGCAGCTCCAGGTCCGGCTGTCGCTGGAGCTGATGCGTGACCGTACGGTCGCGGTGCTGGCGCGTCTCGGCAAGCTGTCGGGCGAGTACGCGGAGCTGGTCATGGCGGGCCGCTCGCACAACGTCGCGGCCCAGGCGACGACCCTCGGCAAGCGGTTCGCGACCGCCGCGGACGAGCTGCTGGTCGCCTACGGGCGGCTCGAGGAACTGCTGGGCCGCTATCCGCTGCGCGGCATCAAGGGCCCGGTCGGCACCGCGCAGGACATGCTCGACCTGCTCGGCGGGGATGCCGCGAAGCTGGCGGATCTGGAGCAGCGCATCGCCGCCCACCTGGGCTTCGCCCACGCGTTCACGTCGGTCGGCCAGGTGTACCCGCGTTCGCTGGACTACGACGTCGTGTCCGCTCTGGTACAGCTGGCGGCCGCGCCGTCGTCGGTGGCCAAGACCATCCGGCTGATGGCCGGGCACGAGCTGGTCACCGAGGGCTTCAAGCCGGGCCAGGTCGGCTCGTCCGCGATGCCGCACAAGATGAACACCCGCTCCTGCGAACGCGTCAACGGTCTGATGGTCATCCTGCGCGGCTACGCGTCGATGACCGGCGAGCTCGCCGGTGACCAGTGGAACGAGGGCGACGTGTCCTGCTCCGTGGTCCGCCGGGTGGCCCTGCCCGACGCGTTCTTCGCGCTCGACGGTCTGCTGGAGACGTTCCTCACGGTGCTCGACGAGTTCGGCGCCTTTCCCGCGGTCGTCGCCCGTGAACTGGACCGTTACCTGCCCTTCCTCGCCACCACCAAGGTCCTCATGGGCGCCGTCCGCGCCGGCGTGGGCCGCGAGGTCGCGCACGAGGCCATCAAGGAGAACGCGGTCGCCTCGGCCCTGGCCATGCGCGAGCAGGGGGCAGAGCGCAACGAACTGCTGGACAAGCTGGCCGCCGATGGGCGCATCCCGCTGGACCGCGCCCAGCTGGACGAACTGATGGCGGACAAGCTGTCGTTCACCGGCGCCGCCGGCGACCAGGTGGCCGCGGTGATCTCCCGTGTCGAGGAGATCGTCAAGCAGCACCCGGAGGCCGCCGCCTACACCCCTGGCGCGATCCTCTGACCCGCCCCACCCCGGCCGAGCTGGAGGCCGCCCGCGACCGCGTGATCGAGGACGTGGTCGCGGGCGGTCTCTCCGTGCTGTTCTGCGGTATCAATCCCGGCCTGATGTCGGGCGCCACCGGCCACCACTTCGCCCGCCCGGGCAATCGGTTCTGGCCGGTGCTGCACCTGTCCGGTTTCACGCCACGGCAGTTGAAGCCGTCCGAGCAGCGCGAGCTGCTGTCCTGCGGACTCGGCATCACCAACGTGGTGGCGCGGACGACGGCGCGGGCCGACGAGCTGACCGACGCGGAGTTCCGCGAGGGCGGCCGGCTGCTGGCGGCGAAGGTGGAGCGGCTCGAGCCGCGGTGTCTGGCCGTGGTGGGCGTGACGGCGTACCGCACGGCATTCGGAGAGCGCTCGGCCCGGATCGGTCCGCAGGAGCGGACGATCGGCGGCACGCGAGTGTGGGTGCTGCCCAACCCGAGCGGGCTGAACGCGCACTGGTCGCTCCGGGCGATGGCCGACGAGTACAGCAGGTTGCGCGAGGCGGTGGCGGCCGGGCAGGCGCGGAAGGACGCAGGGCCGTGAGCGCGGCCGCCGCGTACTGAGTGACCCGCTTCGTGTCCGTCGCGCGCTGCGAGGCCGGCCCCACACGCGTCACGGACGTGACGTCCGCCCCGTACACGTCGCGAGCGTGACGTCCGCCCCGTACACGCCGCGAGCGTGACGTCCGGCCCCGTGTGCGCCGGGGACGTGACGGCCGGTCGGTGACGGGCCGGGTCAGTCGGTATCGGTGGCGGCCAGGACCGCGATCTCCTGCCCCCCGGGCCGTATCGCGGCCACGGCGAGGTCCCAGGCGACCTCGTGGAACCAGCGGGACGTGGTACCGAGGCGGAACCAGTGCGTCTGCTCGACGAGTTCCGCGATGCGGGCGGGCGGCGCGCCCGCCGGAGCACCCGACAGCGCGCCCAGGGAGCGCCAGGTGGCGAGACGCCCGTAGGCCCGGTGCATGCCCGAGCCGTAGGCCGGGCTGCGTACCGCCGCGGAGAGCAGGACCCGCAGCACGGCGTCGGAGGTCGACGCGTACAGCCGGGCGACGGGCTCTCCTTCCGGCCAGGGGATCAGGGGGAGGCGCTCGATGACGGCCGGGAGGTCCTCCGGTGCGAGGGGGTCGAGCGAGAAGAACTCCTGTGCGGCGACGAGCCCGTTGGAGGTGTCGCGCCAGTGCTGTACCGCCGCGCCCATGGTGTCGGCGGCGGCCTCGTCGGTGATCTCCGTGAAGTCGGCGTCCGCGGTGCGGCGCCGTGCCTGCGGTGAGGCGTGGAGTTCGGGCCCGTCGAAGGTGGCGGAGGGGGTGGGCGGCACCGTCCAGGTCCAGGAGTCGTCCGCGTGCGGCGGTCTGCGCAGACCGCGTTCCGCGTGCAGCAGGGTCAGGGGAAGGGCCGCGAGAGGGTGCCCCTCGGCGGCCAGTGTGCCGGCGAAGGAGCGCAGGGCGGGGTACTGCTCGACCGGCGCCCCGGTGAGCACCATCTCGTGGAGGAGGCAGGCGGCGAACTCGCGGGAGTGGACGGAGTCGGCGCCCGGTGCGAACACCTCCTGCTCGACGTCCTCGATCCGCTGTCCGTGAGCGACGAGAGTCGCCAGCCGCCGCTCGGCCGCCGTGCGGTCGGCGGCGGCGGACCGCAGGGTTGCAGGCAGGCGCAGCAGCGTGCGAAGGCTCTCCCGCCCGGGGTGGGCGGACACCGTCTGGAGGATGCGGTGCAGGAGGATGTCGTGCTGCCACTGGACGTCCGCTCCACGGGCGGCGTGGGCGGCGATCTCCGCTCCGAGGTCGCCGGCCCAGGCGAGCCGGCCGGCGCCGACCTGCCGGTCGATCTCCTCGGACAGCGCCGAGACGTCCGCGGAACCGGCTGTGGAAAGGCCCGCGACCGTGCGTGCGGTGTCGTTGGTCATCTCGGACGAACCTCGTTTCGACTGCCGATCCCGGCGGCTTGGCCGGCACCTCGCGGTGCCGGCCAAGTCTAACTACGGCGCTCCTGCGGGTTTCGGCACCGGGTAGGCGCTGAGGAACAGGCCGGTGTTGGGATCGACGGCGATCTTCATGTAATCCTCGCCCTCGGTCCCGATCTCCCTGCCCATGGGGAAGATGTACGAGGCGGCGTCGTTGGGGTCCCTGATCGCCTGGGCCTGCTTGGCCCACGCCTCGTCGACGAGGTCGTACAGCTTGTTCGGGCTCTTCTCGAGGAAGACGGTGTGCGTGGCCCGGTTCGGGTCCTTCACCGTGTGGGCGAGCAGGTGGTCGATCTTGTGGCCGTGCCTTCTGTCAGGTCCGTAGATGAGACCGCCCGGCGACACGAAGTGGTCGCCGCCCATGTCCGCGAACGTGATTGGGCAGGTCGCGTTGTGGACGAGGACCGGGGTGCTGCCGGCGAGCACGTAGTAGGTGTGGACGTCGCTCACCGACAGGTTGAACACCTGCTGGACGCGGTGGTCCTCCTCCGTCGCCACCACCGTGGCCGTGGTGCCCTCGGGAGTGCGGACCGTGTCGCCGGGTACCACGCCGTCCGCGTTCACCCAGTCGTGGCGGTTCTCCAGCCAGATCGGGTGGCCCGCCGTGGCGGTGAACCGTCCGACCCGGTCACCGGCCGTGCCGTCCTCGTCGACCGCGATGGTCACGAGGCGCTTGTGCCCGGAGGAGGTGAACAGTTGCTCGACGGGCCGCGGCGCGGTCCCGTCCGTCACCGGGTCGGTGGCGAGGACCCTGTCGCCGATCCGGACGTCCTTGATCGGCTTGGTGCGGCCGTCGCCCATCAGCACCGGCGTCTGCGGCGTGAAGCTGTTGCACTTGCGGAACGCCTTGTTGCCCTTGCTGAACAGCGACTTGAAGAAGCCGGACGCCTTGTCGCCCCACTTGCCGAACTTGACCGCGCTCGCGCCGTAGCCGAGTCCGGGCACGGCGGAGGCACAGGACAGGGCCGCGTCGCCCAGGGCGTCCGACTTGCCGGACGCCGCTTCGCCGCCGTACCAGGCGCAGTTCGCGCCGTCGGCGAACTCGCCGAAGCCGGGGACCAGACCGAGGACGTCGAGCGCGAAATGACCGCCCTCGGAGAGCACCGCACCCCAGTCGATGTCCTCGCTCTCACGCAGCCAGTCGTTGAAGTCCTGGATCTCCTGCCGGAACTGCTCGGCCTCCTCGCTCCTGAGCTTGGCCAGCTCCTCTTCCTGCTTCTTCTCGACGGCGGCGATCAGGGCTTCCTTGGCCGCCTTCTCGGCGGCCGCGGAGTCCTTGCCCGCGGCCTCGGCAGAGGCACGGGCGGCGTTGGCCGACGCCCATGCGTCGCTCGCCGACGCCTGGGCGGACGCCGCGGACGCCTCCGCCTGTGCCGCGGAGTTGGTCGCGCGCCGGGCCGCGCTGTGCGCGTCGGCCTCGGCCGCGCGGGCCGTCTTCGCGGAGTTCGCCGCCGAGGCGGCGGACGCCTCGGCAGCCCTCGCGGACCGGCGCGCCTCCTCCGCGTACGTGCCCGCCTGATCGGCGGACGCCTTGGCCTGCGCCGCGTACTTTGCCGCCTCTTCCGCGGCCTTGCGGGCCTCGGCAGCGACCTTCGCCGCCAGGGCGGCGTTCTGCTGGGCGGTCGCCGCGACGCTCGCGGCACCGGCGATGATCCGCTGGACCCGGGACACATGGGTGGCGGTCAGCAGGTCCTTGCGCTGTGCCCGGAACTGCCCGACCTCGATGAAGTCGTGGAGCATCTCCGGCGGACCCGCCAGCGCGGCCTGGGCCGCGGCCCTGACCTCCGGTGTGCCCTGGTCCATCAGCTGCACGGCACGGACGCGCTCGTCACTGGTGCGGGCCGTGTAGTAGCCGGCGGCGATGAAGGCACGCAACGCCTCGGTCGTACCGGCGTCCAGGGCGGCCTGGCCCTCGCTCCTGACGTCCGGACCGGCGCCCTCCATCAACTGGACGACCCTGACGCGGTAGTCGTTGGCCGCTGCCCGGTGCTGACCTGTCGCCAGGAACGCGCTGATCGCGGCGGCGTCGCCGGTCAGTGCCGTCCGGGCGGCCGTCTGGACGGCGGAGTACTCCGAGTCCCAGGCCAGGCGCACGACACGGTCGGTCTCGTCCAGCTTGCCGGCCGGTTCAAGGCCGCTGCGGACGTACTCCACGACCTGGCTGTCGGGACCGGACAGGGCGACCTCGGCGGCCGTGGCGCTCCAGGGCCCGCGGGTGCCGGCGATGTGCAGGGCCACCTTGCGGGCCTGGGGAGCCACCGCCGCGACGTCGACGTCCGGCCGCGCGACCTCCGCGGCAAGCCGTTCGGCCTCCGCGTCGAGCAGCTTCGCACGCTCGACCGCCTGCTGTGCGGCGGCCCGGCGCTCGTCGATGGTGATCTTGGCGGCCTTGGCCTCCTCGATCGCGGTGGTCGTACGGTCCGCCAGCTCCGCGGCCTCGACCTCGCGGGCCAGGTCGAACGTGGCCCGCGCCTTGGCGACCGCCGCCGTGGCGGCGTCCGCGGCGGTCTTGGCCGCCGTGGCGTGCTTGGTGGATTCGGCGGCGGCGGCGGCCGCGTCCCCGGCGTGCTCCGCCGCCGCGTCGGCGGCCACGGCCGCGTTCTCCGCGTGGACGGCGGCCGAGTTGGCGGCGTCCCTGGCTTCGAATGCGGCCTTGGCCGCCTTGGCTGCCAGGGACTGCGCACGGTTGGCGGCGTTGGTGGCCGCGGCGGCGTGGCGACGGGCGTCGGCCGCGGCGGCCCTGGCCCGCTGGGCCTGGCCAAACCGCCGTCATCGAGACGACGTCCGACTTCATGGCGACGAGACCGGCGAAGCCGATCACGAAGAACTC
>NZ_JBEZKP010000104.1:0-8016 GCF_040706335.1 Streptomyces sp. NPDC048389
GCCTATCGCTACGCCTCCGGGGGTTGGGGGCGGCGCGGGGCGCCCGCTACACTCCCCTCGCCCCCACCCTGCCCCCCTCGCCTGCCCGCCCGGGCCGCCCCGCCCCCCCGCGGGGGGCGGGGCCCCTCGCCCGTACCCAAACACTCCTCAAGGGCAAGGACGGCATCGGCACCGTCCGGCGCACCACCCTCCCGGGCGGGCTGCGCGTGGTCACGGAGACCCTGCCCTCCGTCCGCTCCGCCACCTTCGGTATCTGGGCGCACGTCGGCTCGCGCGACGAGACGCCGGCGCTCGGCGGCGCCACCCACTACCTCGAGCACCTCCTCTTCAAGGGCACGAAGAAGCGTTCCGCGCTCGACATCTCCGCCGCCCTCGACGCGGTCGGCGGAGAGATGAACGCCTTCACCGCCAAGGAGTACACCTGCTACTACGCACGGGTGCTCGACACCGACCTGCCGCTCGCCATCGACGTGGTGTGCGACATGCTCACCGACTCGCTGATCCTGCAGGAAGACGTCGACGCCGAGCGCGGCGTGATCCTCGAAGAGATCGCGATGACCGAGGACGACCCCGGCGACTGCGTCCACGACCTGTTCGCGCACACCATGTTCGGCGACACGCCCCTGGGACGCCCGGTCCTCGGCACCGTCGACACGGTGAACGCGCTGACCGCGGACCGCGTACGGCGCTTCTACAAGAAGCACTACGACCCGACCCACCTGGTCGTCGCCGCGGCCGGCAACGTCGACCACGCCAAGGTCGTACGCCAGGTCCGCCACGCCTTCGAGAAGGCCGGGGCCCTGTCCCGTACGGACGCCGTGCCCACCTCGCCCCGCGGCGGAAGCCGCACGCTGCGTACGGCGGGCAAGGTGGACCTGCTGAACCGCAGGACGGAGCAGGCGCACGTGGTGCTCGGCATGCCGGGCCTCGCCCGCACCGACGACCGCCGCTGGGCCCTCGGCGTACTGAACACGGCCCTCGGCGGCGGCATGTCCTCCCGCCTGTTCCAGGAGGTCCGGGAGAAGCGCGGCCTCGCCTACAGCGTGTACTCGTACACCTCGGGCTTCGCGGACACCGGCCTCTTCGGTGTGTACGCGGGCTGCCGGCCCAGCCAGATCCACGACGTGCTCAAGATCTGCCGCGGTGAGCTCGACCGGGTCGCCTCGGAAGGGCTGCCCGACGAGGAGATCGGACGCGCGATCGGCCAGCTCTCCGGCTCCACGGTCCTCGGCCTGGAGGACACGGGCGCGCTGATGAACCGCATCGGCAAGAGCGAGCTGTGCTGGGGCTCCCAGATGTCGGTCGACGACATGCTCGCCCGGATATCGGCGGTCACCCCCGACGAGGTACGCGCGGTGGCCGCGGACGTACTGGGGCAGCGCCCGTCGCTGTCGGTCATCGGCCCGCTCAAGGACAAGCAGGCGGACCGCCTCCACGAAGCGGTCTCCTAACCCGTAAGGAAACGAAGCGATGAGCAAGCTGCGTGTGGCCGTTCTCGGTGCCAAGGGCCGTATCGGCTCAGAGGCGGTACGAGCGGTCGAGGCCGCCGAGGACATGGAACTCGTCGCGGCGCTCGGCCGCGGCGACAAGCTCGAGTCCCTCGTGGAGTCCGGCACCCAGGTCGTCGTCGAGCTGACCACCCCGGCGTCCGTCATGGGCAACCTGGACTTCTGTGTACGCCACGGAATGCACGCTGTCGTCGGGACGACGGGCTGGACCGACGACCGGCTCGCGCAGCTGAACACCTCGCTCGCGGCCTCCCCGGAGACGGGGGTGCTCATCGCGCCCAACTTCTCCATCGGCGCGGTCCTCACCATGAAGTTCGCCCAGCAGGCCGCTCGTTACTACGAGTCGGTCGAGGTCGTCGAGCTGCACCACCCGAACAAGGCGGACGCCCCCTCCGGCACCGCCACCCGCACGGCGCAGCTCATCGCGGCCGCCCGCGCGGAGGCCGGGTGCGCGCCGCAGCCCGACGCCACGGTCACCGCACTGGACGGCGCCCGGGGCGCGGACGTCGACGGGGTCCCGGTGCACGCGGTGCGCCTGCGCGGCCTGCTGGCCCACCAGGAGGTCCTGCTCGGCGGCGAGGGAGAGACGCTCACGATCCGCCACGACTCCCTGCACCACAGCAGCTTCATGCCCGGCATCCTGTTGGGCGTCCGCCGCGTCGTGTCCGCTCCCGGCCTCACGTTCGGCCTGGAGAACTTCCTCGACCTCGGCTGAGGCGGACCATGCGCGCAAAGATCACGTACTTCGTCACGGCTGCCGTCCTGGTCGTCTACTTCGTCCTGGTCGGCAGCCGGGGCGTGATGCTGCTGAAGCAGGGCACCGCGCTCACGGTCGCGTTCGGGGTCGCGGTGCTGATCCTGCCGGTGATCGGTGTCTGGTTCCTGTGGAAGAACACCCAGTTCGTCAGCCGGGCGAACCGGCTGGCCGCAGAACTGGACGCCGAAGGCGGGCTGCCGGTCGACGAACTCGTCCGGACGCCCGGCGGGCGTATCGACCGTGGGTCGGCGGACGCGGTGTTCGCCAAGCGGCGTGCGGAGACGGAGGACTCGCCC
Organism: Streptomyces sp. NPDC048389; assembly: GCF_040706335.1. NCBI lineage: Bacteria > Bacillati > Actinomycetota > Actinomycetes > Kitasatosporales > Streptomycetaceae > Streptomyces > Streptomyces sp. NPDC048389. The sequence continues at coordinate 2,562 of NZ_JBEZKP010000104.1, forward strand.
GACGACTGGCGCTGCTGGTTCCGGCTGGCCGTCGCCTATCACGACGCGCGTGACACTCCGCGGGCCCGGCGGGCGATGCAGCGGGCGATCGCCCTGCACGACGGCAGGCCCGCCCCGAGCTGACGCCGTCGTCCCGAGGCCGGGATCCGTTCCGGACCGGTGTGCAGCTCTGAACCACTGCCGATGCCACCCCTCCGGGGCGGCGGATCAGGCGTTGCGGTACTCGGCGCCCCACGCCTCGACGGTGTCCGCGGCACGGTCGAAGGCTTCCGGACGCGAGAGGAAGTCCGCGTTGCGGTCGGTGAGCAGGGTGAGGGGCCCGCCCTGCCGGGCGACCACCAGTGCCTGCCCCTGCACCGTGCGCGGCAGCCCCAGCCAGCGCACGGGCTGCTGCACCGTGCGGAGCTCGGAGGTACGACTCCACTGCATCGTGCTCGTGGTGAAGAAGGCGACGCGCCGCAGCCCGTGCCGGCTGACCCACACGCCCATGCGCAGCAGTCTCAGCGCCGCCCCGATGACCACGGCGCCGAGCAGGGAGAACACCCCGGCACCGGCCAGGGCACCCGCGAAGGCGATGATCATCGCCGCGATCAGCACGAACGACGCGAGCAGCAGCAGCACGGCGGCGGCCCCCACCCGCCACGGCCCGGGGCGGTACGGTCGCCGCCACTGGTCGTGATCGTCGAAGGGCAGCGCGACGTCGTCCGCTTGCGTGTCAAAAGCACGGTCGGCCGTCAGAAAGGGCAGGGGCACGACGGATCCTCACTCACCAGCACATTCGGTTGGGCTGTGCCCGGGTGAGGCTACCGAGGCGGCCGGACACCTACCACCCCAGGGGGGCCATGGGGGTGGCTTCCGAGCCGTCGCGCGGAGCGATGTGGCGTGACGGCTCATGACGTCGTGCGGCGAGGTCAGCGGCGCTGGGACGCTTCCGAATTCTGGGAATGACCGGGCGTCCGGTCCGTCTCCAGAGCGGGAAGCCCGAGGAGCAGGGACCCGACCAGTCCGCCCACGACGGTCAGCCCGACGAGCACCCTGCCCACGAGCTGGGATCGGCTGGGACGGACGCGCGGCGGGGGAGTGACGTTACTGCGGAAGGCGTCGGCCTCGGCGACGAACGCGAAGGGAACGGCTTCCCGCCGGTGGAACATCGGTGACTCTCCAGGGAACTCGTGAGGGGCGCTGTGCGGTTGGTCGCTGTGCGGTTGGACACCGCCACTGGTACAGACGAACGCCAGGGGCATTCGGTGCCCGAATTCCCCGAATTGACCAAAGGACACCTGGAACGCCCGCCGCGGTCGGCGCTGTCGGTGCCGCGCCGTAGAGTGGGCGCCGCCCGAGCGATGCAAATGGAAGGACCCCCGCCGGTGAGTGAGACCCCCGCAGAGATGCCCGAGCCCAGCTTCCGCAGCGATGTGACCGTCGAGCTGGTGAAGCACGCCGCCGGAGACTCCGACGTGCTGTGGGCCGCCCGCGTCTCCACCGCCGGTGAGCAGTCGCTCGAGGAGCTCTCGAAGGACCCGGAGCGCTCCAAGGGGCTGATCAACTACCTGATGCGGGACCGCCACGGCAGCCCCTTCGAGCACAACTCGATGACCTTCTTCATCAGCGCCCCGATCTTCGTCTTCCGCGAGTTCATGCGGCACCGCGCCGGCTGGTCGTACAACGAGGAGTCCGGTCGCTACCGCCGCCTCGAGCCGGTCTTCTACGTCCCGGACGCCGAGCGCAAGCTCGTCCAGGAGGGCCGCCCCGGCAAGTACGTCTTCGTCGAGGGCACCCGGGCCCAGCAGGAGCTGACCGGCCGGGTGATGACCGACTCCTACCGCCAGGCGTACGAGGCGTATGTGGAGATGCTCGACGCAGGCGTCGCCCGCGAGGTGGCCCGGTCCGTCCTCCCGGTCGGCATGTACTCCTCGATGTACGCCACGTGCAACGCCCGGTCGCTGATGCACTTCCTCGGTCTGCGCACCCAGCACGAGCTGGCGAAGGTGCCCTCCTTCCCACAACGTGAGATCGAGATGGTCGGTGAGCAGATGGAGCAGCACTGGGCGAAGCTCATGCCGCTCACGTACGCCGCCTTCAACGCCAACGGACGAATCGCCCCATAGGGAGCAGGCGTATCGGGCCCCGCCGGGCACAGATGTACGGCAGGCGCGGCAAAGTGTCCGTATTGCGGCGTTTCGAGAAGTTCATCTAGGCTGATCAAACGGACCCGGCACTGCTTGAACCCCCGAGCAGGCAGTGCCGGGCTCCGCATGCCACGTCGCACGTCACGTCCCCCGAGGGGACCCCCGGCGCTGAGCAGCGAGTAGCGTGTTACCCATGGCTCCGATCTCCACTCCGCAGACCCCCTTCGGGCGGGTCCTCACCGCCATGGTCACGCCCTTCACGGCGGACGGCGCACTTGACGTCGCAGGCGCCCAGCAGCTGGCCGCCCACCTGGTGGACGCAGGCAACGACGGCCTGATCGTCAACGGCACCACCGGCGAGTCGCCCACCACCGGCGACGCGGAGAAAGACCAGCTCGTACGGGCGGTCCTGGAAGCGGTCGGAGACCGGGCCCACGTGGTCGCCGGAATCGGAACCAACGACACCCGCCACAGCATCGAACTCGCCCGCGCCGCCGAGCGCGCCGGCGCGCACGGCCTGCTCGCGGTGACCCCGTACTACAACAAGCCCCCTCAGGAGGGCCTGCTCCGTCACTTCACGGCCATCGCCGACGCGACCGGGCTGCCCGTGATGCTCTACGACATCCCCGGCCGCAGCGGGGTGCCGATCGACACCGAGACGATCGTCCGCCTGGCCGACCACCCGCGGGTCGTCGCCAACAAGGACGCCAAGGGCGACCTGGGCCGCGCCAGCTGGGCCATCGCCCGCAGCGGTCTCGCCTGGTATTCCGGCGACGACATGCTCAACCTGCCGCTGCTCTCCGTCGGCGCCTGCGGCTTCGTCTCCGTCGTGGGCCATGTCGTCACCCCGGAGCTGCGTGCACTGCTCGACGCGTACCGGGACGGGGACGTCCAGAAGGCGACGGAGATCCACCAGAAGTTGCTCCCGGTCTTCACCGGCATGTTCCGCACCCAGGGCGTCATCACCACAAAGGCGGCGCTCACCCTCCAGGGCCTGCCCGCCGGCCCGCTGCGGCTGCCCCTCGTCGAGCTCTCCCCCGAGGAGACCGCGCAGCTGAAGCTCGACCTGGCGGCCGGCGGCGTACAGCTCTGATCGGACTTCACCACGAGAACGGCACCACTCGGACTTCACAACTGAATAGGCGAAGACCGGCCGACGCGACACCGGCCGACCTCAGCGGTCGGCCGACGGACCCGGCCGGGACACAGACGACAGCAAGCGCATGAATGTCATGTACGCCGCGTGCCCCTTCGGGCCGAGGCGTACATGGTGAGGAGAGTCTTTTGAGCCATCCGCATCCTGAACTCGGCGCCCCGCCCCAGCTGGCGAAGGGCGGCCTGCGTGTCACCCCGCTCGGCGGTCTCGGTGAGATCGGCCGGAACATGACCGTCTTCGAGTACGACGGCCGGCTGCTCATCGTCGACTGCGGCGTTCTCTTTCCCGAGGAGGAGCAGCCCGGCATCGACCTCATCCTGCCGGACTTCACCACCATCAGGGACCGCCTCGACGACATCGACGGCATCGTGCTCACGCACGGCCACGAGGACCACATCGGCGGCGTCCCGTTCCTGCTCCGGCTCAAGCCGGACATCCCGCTCATCGGCTCCAAGCTCACCCTCGCCCTGATCGAGGCCAAGCTCCAGGAGCACCGCATCCGCCCGTACACCCTCGAGGTGACCGAGGGCCATCGCGAGCGCATCGGCCCCTTCGACTGCGAGTTCATCGCGGTCAACCACTCCATCCCGGACGCGCTGGCCGTCGCCATCCGCACCCCCGCGGGCCTGACGGTGCACACCGGCGACTTCAAGATGGACCAGCTGCCGCTGGACCGGCGCCTCACCGACCTGCACGCCTTCGCTCGGCTGAGCGAGGAGGGCATCGACCTGCTGCTCTCGGACTCGACCAACGCCGAGGTCCCCGGGTTCGTGCCGCCGGAGCGCGACATCTCCAACGTGCTGCGCACCGTCTTCGCCAACGCGCAGAAGCGCATCATCGTGGCGAGCTTCGCCAGCCACGTCCACCGCATCCAGCAGATCCTCGACGCCGCTCATGAGCACGGAAGGCGAGTCGCCTTCGTCGGGCGCTCGATGGTCCGCAACATGGGCATCGCCCGTGATCTGGGGTACCTGCGGGTCCCGGCCGGACTCGTCGTGGACGTCAAGACCCTCGACGACCTGCCCGACCACCAGGTGGTGCTCGTGTGCACAGGTTCCCAGGGCGAGCCGATGGCCGCGCTCTCCCGGATGGCCAACCGCGAACACCAGATCCGGATCGTCCAGGGCGACACGGTCATCCTGGCCTCGTCCCTCATCCCGGGTAACGAGAACGCGGTCTACCGGGTGATCAACGGCCTGACCCGCTGGGGCGCGAACGTCGTCCACAAGGGCAACGCCAAGGTGCACGTCTCGGGCCACGCGTCGGCCGGTGAGCTGTTGTACTTCTACAACATCTGCAAGCCGAAAAACCTGATGCCGGTCCACGGCGAATGGCGTCACCTGCGCGCCAACGCGGAACTCGGCGCTCTGACGGGTGTCCCGAAGGACCGCATCGTTATCGCCGAGGACGGCGTCGTCGTCGACCTCGTCGACGGCAAGGCCAGGATCGTCGGCAAGGTCCAGGCCGGCTATGTGTATGTCGACGGCCTGTCCGTCGGGGATGTCACGGAGCCCGCGCTCAAGGACCGCCGCATCCTCGGGGAAGAGGGCATCATCTCCGTCTTCCTCGTCGTCGACAGCACGACGGGCAAGGTCGTCGGCGGCCCCAACATCCACGCCCGGGGGTCCGGTATCGACGACGCGGCGTTCTCGGCGGTCATGCCCAAGATCGAGGACGCGATCGCCAGATCGGCCTCCGACGGTGTCGCCGAGCCGCACCAGCTGCAGCAACTCGTCCGCCGCACGGTGGGCAAGTGGGTCTCCGACACCTACCGACGGCGCCCGATGATCCTCCCTGTCGTGGTCGAGGTCTGACGCGGCGCCTGGCGCGGCCCGACAGCGCCAACACCGGAGCGGGGCCCCCGATTTGCATCGGGGCGCCCCGCTCCAGTAGGTTTACGGCTCCGCCCGAACGGGAACCCCGCACACTCATGTGTGCTTCGTGGTGTCCGGAGGGGGCGGGGAATTCCGACTCAGAATCTCTGATAAAGTCGGAGCCGCCGGAAAGGGAAACGCGAAAGCGGAAACCTGAAAGGCAAAGAAGAACCCGCCGGCCGGGAATCGGACACGAAAGAGTCTGATAGAGTCGGAAACGCAAGACCGAAGGGAAGCGCCCGGAGGAAAGCCCGCAGGGAAGCCTGAGGGTGAGTACAAAGGAAGCGTCCGTTCCT
>NZ_JBEZKP010000105.1:0-6694 GCF_040706335.1 Streptomyces sp. NPDC048389
TGCCCGCTGCCGCGCCTGGGCCGACGCCGTCGGCAAGGACGCGGACGTGTTCTACGCGGGGAAGGCGTTCCTCTCCCGTGCGATCGTCCGGTGGCGAGGAGGTCACGGAGGACGAGCCGCTGCTCGAGGTCTCCACCGACAAGGTCGACACCGAGATCCCCGCCCCGGCCTCCGGCGTGCTGCTGGAGATCGTGGTCGCCGAGGACGAGACGGCGGAAGTCGGCGCGAAGCTGGCCGTCATCGGTGCGAAGGGTGCGGCCCCGGCCGCCGCCCCCGCGCCGACCGCCCCCGAGCCCGCCCCGGCTCCGGCCCCCGCGCCCGCCCCGGCCCCCGAGCCCGCTCCCGTCCCGGCTCCGGCCCCCGAGCCCGCCGCCCCGGCTCCGGCCCCGGCTGCCGCGCCTGCTCAGGCTCCGGCCGCACCGGCCCAGGCCCCCGCGGCTCCGGCTCCCGCCGCGCCCGCCGCCCCGGCCCGGCTCGAGACGAGCGACGCGTACGTGACTCCGCTGGTCCGCAAGCTCGCCGCCGAGAACGGCGTCGACCTCGGATCGGTCAAGGGCACCGGCGTCGGTGGCCGTATCCGCAAGCAGGACGTCATCGCCGCCGCGGAGGCCGCCAAGGCCCCCGTGCCGGCGCCGGCCGCCGCCCCGGCCGCGGCGCAGGCGCCGAAGCCCGAGGTGTCCCCGCTGCGCGGCCAGACGGTCAAGATGACCCGCATGCGCAAGGTCATCGGCGACAACATGATGAAGGCGTTGCACGACCAGGCCCAGCTGACCTCGGTCGTCGAGGTCGACATCACCAAGCTGATGAAGCTGCGCGCCCGTGCGAAGGACGCGTTCGCGGCCCGTGAGGGCGTCAAGCTCTCCCCGATGCCGTTCTTCGTCAAGGCCGCCGCCCAGGCGCTGAAGGCCCACCCGGTCGTCAACGCCCGGATCAACGAGGCCGAGGGCACCATCACGTACTTCGACTCGGAGAACATCGGCATCGCCGTGGACTCCGAGAAGGGTCTGATGACGCCGGTCATCAAGGGCGCGGGCGACCTGAACCTCGCCGGCATCGCCAAGAAGACCGCAGAACTCGCGGGCGCCGTGCGTGCCAGCAAGATCACGCCGGACGACCTCGCCGGTGCGACCTTCACGATCAGCAACACCGGCTCGCGCGGTGCGCTGTTCGACACGATCATCGTGCCGCCGAACCAGGTCGCCATCCTGGGCATCGGTGCCACGGTCCGCCGCCCGGTGGTCGTCAACCACCCGGACCTCGGCGAGACGATCGCGATCCGCGACATGACGTACGTCGCGCTCTCCTACGACCACCGCCTGGTGGACGGCGCCGACGCCGCCCGCTACCTGTCGACGGTCAAGGCGATCCTGGAGGCCGGCGAGTTCGAGGTCGAGCTCGGCCTCTGAACCACGCGGCTGTAACCAGCCTCACCTGCTGCGCCCCTGCTCCGGAGTACATCCGGGCGGGGGCGCAGCCGTATTGTCTAAGAGCCACAGGTCGACGCGGCTTTAAGGAGCGCTCCATGACCATCCCCGTCGTCCACTCGCTGCGCGACCAGATCCGCGAGCACATCGTGGAGGGGATCGTCAGCGGCCGCTGGAAGCCCGGGGAACGCATCGTCGAGCGCCGTATCGCCACCGAACTCGAGGTCTCCCAGACCCCGGTGCGCGAGGCGCTGCGCGAGCTGGAGTCCCTGCGGCTCATCGAATCCGCCCCCAACAAGGGCGTACGGGTACGGAATCTGACGGCCGCGGACCTGGAGGAGAGCTACCCGGTCCGGGCGGGCCTGGAGCAGATCGCGGCGGAGCTCGCGGCGGGCCGCCTGGCGGCGGACTGCTCGGCCCTCGAACCGCACGTGGCGGCGCTCTACGAGGCGGACGCGTCCGGGGACTCCGCGGGCCAGGTCCGCCACACCGTGGCCTTCCACCGGGAGCTGGTGCGCGCCGCGCACAACGCCGTCCTCCTGCACACCTGGGAGGGCCTGGGCATCGAGGTCTTCACGGCGCTGTCGATCCGCTGGCTGGGGACGGTGCAGAAGTCGTACGCGGAGGAGCACCAGGACCTGGTGGAGGCGTTCCGGCGGCGCGACCCGGAGATCGGCTCGCTGGTCAAGGCGCACGTCCTCGGCTGCGCGCCCCGCGCCTGACGGCGCGGTCTCCGGGCACGGCCCGATGCCTCCGGGTTCCGCGCCCGTCCCTGGCCCGGCCCGGTGGTGTTTCCCGTCCCGGCCCGGTCGCTACGTCCCCGAACGGGACCCGACCCTGCCCGCGTGACACCGATCCCGAACGGGACCCGACCCTGCCCGCGTGGCGTCCGGGTGCCGCTCCGGTGGTCGTGTCCGGGACTCCTTTCCTCACCGCGCTTCGCGCGAGTTGCGACGCTTCACGTCCCGGACACGACCCCCTGCGCGTCCCCCTCCCCCGACGCGGCGGTCTCGCCCCCGCCCGTGGACAAGTGCGGGGCAGGGAGCAGCACCCCTGCCCGAAACCGGGACTCCGCCCCATGCCCCGACAGAGCGCGCCGGGTGCGGGCGGCAGCCGTGCGGGTTCCGCCCCCAGCCCGGCAGGAACCTGCCGGACGGGCAGCTGGCCCTGCGGCCCCCTCAGCGCGGCCTACCCCAGGCCCGAAGGCCCACGGTGTCTTGAACGGGGTTCGTTGGCCCCGGGGGGAACGGGCAGAAGTGGCCCCCACCCCTCGAACGGTCAGACGACCGTTCACCCGGGCCCCTGACGGCGTCTTCTCGCTGGCTGCGCTTGTGCGCGGACCACCGACCGACCCGCTGGTCGAACACCTGGCGGAGCCAAAACAACCCGTCGGAGTGGGGCCAAAACTTCCCGGCGGAGACACCCACGGAGCCGGCCACCCCGACCCGATTGGCCGCACACCGGCGCTCCACCCCACCCCACCCCACCCCACCCCACCCCACCCCGCAGGGGCCGCGTGGCGACACCCCAGACCCCGGCAGCAGGCGTGGTGTTCACGCCCCGGCCCCCAGACACAGAGCAACACCCCCGGCCCGCCGACCGTGCACCGGCGGTCCGCCCCCGGCCCCCCGGCGGATACCGGACCCTGCCGAAATGGGGCACCGCCCTCTGGGGCGACCACGGGAGAAAAGGGGCGCCACCGGACCGGAGGGGGGCGGGGTCGCAGGAGGGGGGTGTCCGGAAGTAAAGCGTCGCAACCCGCGCGCAGCGCGGTGAGGAAAGCCATTCCGGACACCCCCCTCCGGAGGCCCCGCCCCCCGCCACCCACCACCAACACAGCCACCACCCCCGGGCGCCACGCACCCGCCACCGGACCCACCAGTGCCGACCCCGGCCGCGCCCCTGGAGGCCGGCTCCCCCAGCACCCACCACCGCAGCCACGCCCCCGAGACCGGCCCTCCTCGTCGACAGCCGGGAGGCCCGGCACGAGCGCACCCGCTCCCAGCTCGCCCCGAGACCGGCGCACCCACCTACCGGACCAGCCCGACCGCAGCCACACCCCCCAGGAGCGCCACGCACCCACCGACCGCACCATCCGGCCACCACCGCGGCCACGCCCCACAGGGACGCCACGCACCCCCGAGCAGGCCCCGCCCCAGGGGACGACGCACCCCCGACCGGACGGGCGCCCTCCGGGCGCACACCGCACCGCACCCGGCCCGGCCCGGCCCGGCCCGGCCCACCCCGGCCCGCCCCAGGGGCGCCACGCACCCCGACAGAACGGGGCGCGCCCGGAAAGGGCGTATTTGTACCGGCACCGCGTGCCCACTTTTGCGGCACCGGATGCCAATTTCTCCCCAGACTTTGATCGATCATCGATCAGAGACTTACAGTTCGACCCAGGGCGTACCCCGCCCGCCGCCCTGTCCTGCCAGACACGGCACACCCCCTTCTCCACCCCCCTCCTGTCCGGAAGGCGGCGATCATGACCGACCCCGTAGGCAAGCTTCCGAGCGAGCTCGACCAGCTCCCGGACCGTGACGCCGAGGAAACCGCCGAGTGGGCGGCGTCCCTCGACGCCGTCGCGGAGCACGCAGGCCCGCGCCGCGCCGCGTACCTGATGCGCCGCACGCTCCAGCACGCCGAGAAGGCCGGTGTGGCCCTGCCCCGCCTGCTGGAGACGGACTACGTCAACACCATCCCGACCTCCGCCGAGCCCGCCTTCGACGGCGACGAGGCGATGGAAGCCCGTATCACGGCCTGGAACCGCTGGAACGCGGCCGCCATGGTGACCCGCGGCTCGAAGCACGGCGTCGGCGGCCACATCGCCACCTTCGCTTCGGCGGCCTGGCTGTACGAGACCGGCTTCAACCACTTCTTCCGCGGCAAGGAGGGGGACGGCTCCGGCGACCAGCTCTACATCCAGGGCCACGCCTCCCCCGGTATCTACGCCCGCGCGTTCCTGGACGGCCGCCTCACCGAGGAACACCTCGACAACTTCCGCCAGGAGGCCGGCGGCAAGGGCATCCCCTCGTACCCGCACCCGCGCCAGCTGCCCTGGCTGTGGGAGTTCCCCACCGTCTCCATGGGTCTCGGCCCGCTCTCCGCGATCTACCAGGCGCGCTTCAACCGCTATCTCCACAACCGCGGGATCAAGGACACGGCGAACTCGCACGTGTGGGCGTTCCTCGGTGACGGCGAGATGGACGAGCCGGAGTCGACGGCGGCACTCGCCCTCGCCTCCCGTGAGCAACTCGACAACCTGACCTTCGTGATCAACTGCAACCTGCAGCGCCTCGACGGCCCGGTCCGCGCCAACTTCAAGATCGTGCAGGAGCTGGAGGCCCAGTTCCGGGGCGCCGGCTGGAACGTCGTCAAGTCGCTGTGGGGCTCGGCCTGGGACGAGCTGCTCCAGCTCGACAGCACGGGCGCGCTGGTCCGCCGGCTGCGCGAGGTGCCGGACGCGCAGTTCCAGACGTACGCGACGCGCGACGTGGCGTACATCCGCGAGCACTTCTTCGGTGCCGAGCCCGCGCTCGCCGAGCTGGCCAAGCTGCTCTCGGACGCGAAGATCGCCGAGTGCTTCTACACCTCCCGCGGCGGCCACGAGGCCCGCAAGGTGTACGCGGCGTACCGCGCGGCGCTCGCGCACAAGGGCGCGCCGACCGTGATCCTCGCGCAGACGGTGAAGGGCTACACGCTCGGCAAGGGCTTCGAGTCCAAGAACGCCAACCACCAGATGAAGAAGCTGACGACCGACGAGTTCAAGGGCATGCGCGACCTGCTCGGGCTCCCGATCGCCGACAGCGCCTTCGACGACGGCGTGGTGCCGTACGGTCACCCGGGTGCCGACTCCCCGGAGGTGCGCTACCTCCAGGAGCGCCGGGCCGCTCTCGGCGGCCCCGCCCCGGCCCGCCGGATGCACGCCTGTGCCCCGCTGCCGGAGCCGGAGGAGCGCGCGTTCAAGGCCCTGTACAAGGGGTCGGGCAAGCAGGAGATGGCCACGACCATGGCGTTCGTCCGCCTGGTCAAGGACCTGATGCGGGACAAGGAGACCGGCAGGCGCTGGGTCCCGATCGTCCCGGACGAGGCCCGTACCTTCGGTATGGAGTCGCTGTTCCCCTCGGCGGGCATCTACTCGCCGCTGGGCCAGACGTACGAGCCGGTCGACCGCGACCAGCTGATGTACTACAAGGAGGCCAAGGACGGCCAGATCCTCAACGAGGGGATCACCGAGGCCGGTGCCATGGCCGACTTCATCGCCGCCGCGACGTCGTACGCGACGCACGGCGAGACGATGATCCCGTTCTACATCTTCTACTCGATGTTCGGCTGGCAGCGGACCGGCGACCAGATGTGGCAGCTCGCCGACCAGCTCGGCAAGGGCTTCATCGTGGGCGCCACCGCGGGCCGTACGACGCTGACCGGTGAGGGCCTCCAGCACGCGGACGGCCACTCGCACCTGATCGCGGCCACGAACCCGGCGTCGCTCAACTACGACCCGGCGTTCGCGTACGAGATCGCGGTGATCGTCAAGGACGGTCTGCGGAGGATGTACGGCCAGACCGCCCCCGGCGAGGACTCGGACGTCTTCTACTACCTCACGGTCTACAACGAGCCGAAGGTGCAGCCCGCGATGCCGGAGGGCGTCGAGGAGGGCATCGTCAAGGGCCTCTACCGCTTCAACGAGGGCTCGGCGGGCGCGGACGCGCCGCGTCTGCAGCTCCTGGCCTCCGGTACGGCCATCCACTGGGCGCTCGATGCCCAGCGGCTGCTGGCCGCCGACTGGAACGTGGCGGCCGACGTGTGGTCCGCGACCTCGTGGGGCGAGCTGCGCCGCGACGCCCTGGCGGCCGACGAGGCCCTTCTCCGCGGCGAGCAGCGCACGCCGTACGTCACGCAGGCGCTGGAGGGCGCGCCGGGCCCGGTGCTGGCGGTCTCCGACTGGATGCGGCAGGTGCCGGACCAGATCAGCCAGTGGGTGGAACAGGACTGGTCCTCGCTCGGTACGGACGGCTTCGGCCTCTCGGACACCCGTGACGCGGCCCGCCGCCACTTCGGTGTCGACCCGCAGTCGATCACGGTCGCCGCGCTGGCCCAGCTGGCGAAGCGCGGTGAGGTGCCCGCTTCGGCCGTGAAGGAGGCGCGCGAGCGCTACGGGCTGTAGGACCTCCCGGGACTTCCTCAGGAAGTCGATCTTCTTCTGGGCGGGCAGGTCTCCGTAGTCGAGGATCATGATGACCTCCGGCTCCGCTTTGGCGACGGCCTCC
>NZ_JBEZKP010000106.1:0-6534 GCF_040706335.1 Streptomyces sp. NPDC048389
CCCATCCGCATATCTCACACGCCAGGAAATACAACCAACCGCGCCGCATCATCAGGCACTTCGAGACGGATCACCCTAACGAGCCGAAGTCAGTACCGTCCGGGGCGAGCCTAGGCGGAGCGACAAAATCCATCCACATCATGTGCTCCTCATCCCCCATTCGGATGTATTCCAGGGACGCGACGGTGTTCCCAGCAGCCCGGGGCCCAGCAGCTCGGGGCGAGGAACGCGTGCTCGCACCAGCCCGGCGATTCCGACGCCCCACCCCCGCCATGAGGTCGGCACCAAACTCGACAAATCCCACAGCTTCTGACAGATGATCTACTCGGCAGACTGCCGCCTGCGACCAGCATGGGCACGCCGAACCCGGTCACACCAGCCCCTTGGCCTGCGACTTCAAGTTGGCGGAGGCTCACTGCGGGTCCAACGCGTTGCGGGCTCGACAGCGCCCGCGTTCGTCGAGACCGCGTTCGTCGAAGCCCGCGACCGGTGTTCCGGTGCTCTCAGTCGACCGGCCAGGTGTGCGCCGGCGCGTTCAGATGCATGTAGTCGAGATACTGCCGCGTCATCAGGCGCAGCGCCTCGTAATGGTCGACCCGGGACGTGGCGTCGATGTGGTGGTACATCTCCGCCTGCCACACGGCCCCGTTGCGTCCGGTGACACAGCGCTGCTCGATGATCCCCAGCAGCGGCTCCCGCCACGCCGCGTCCATGCCGGATTGCTCGAGCCCCCGGTGGGCCATGGGCAGCAGGCGCCTCAGTACGAGCTCGGCCACCGGGACCTCGCCCATCCCGGGCCAGTACAGGAGGGCGTCGATACCGTGCCGCGCGGCGGCATGCAGATTGTCCTCCGCCGCCTGGAACGACATCCGCGACCACACCGGCCGTTCCTCGTCGACCAGAGCGCGGGTGAGCCCGTAGTAGAAGGCGCCGTTGGCGAGGGTGTCGGCGACGGTGGGTCCGGCCGGGAGCACCCGGTTCTCGACGCGCAGGTGCGGCCTGCTGTGGGTGACGGCGTACACGGGGCGGTTCCAGCGGTAGATGGTGCCGTTGTGCAGGGTGAGTTCGGACAGCTCCGGGGTGTCCCCGCCGTCGAGCGTCGCCCGCGGGTCCTCCTCGTCGCACAGTGGCAGCAGAGCCGGGAAGTAGCGGACGTTCTCCTCGAAGAGGTCGAAGACGCTGTTGATCCACCGCTCGCCGAACCACACCCGCGGCCGCACCCCCTGCACCTTGATCTCCTCCGGCCGGGTGTCGGTGGCCTGCTCGAACAGCGGGATCCGCGTCTCGCGCCACAGCTCCTTGCCGAACAGGAACGGCGAATTCGCCGCGAGTGCGACCTGCACACCGGCGATCGCCTGCGCGGCGTTCCAGTAGTCGGCGAACTCGTCCGGTGCGACCTGGAGATGGAACTGCGTACTGGTGCACGCCGCCTCCGGCGTGATGGTGTCCGCGTACGTGCGCAGCCGCTCCACCCCGTCGACCGCTATCCGCAGGTCCTCCCCTCGTGCAGCGAAGATCTGTTCGTTGAGCAGCCGGTAGCGCGGGTTCTCCGAGAGCGCTGCTTCCCCCACGTCCCGCTGCCGCAGCGTGGGAAGGATGCCGACCATGGCGAGATGGGCGCCGACCCCGGACGCCCGCCGCTCGGCGTGGTTGAGGGCGTCCCTGATCTCCTTCTCCCAGGCGTCGGGGCCGCCCGCTGTCAGGGTGCGCGGCGGGATGTTGATCTCCAGGTTGAACCGGCCCAGCTCGGTGTCCCAGGCAGGGTCCGCGATCGCATCGAGCACGTCGGTGTTGCGCATCGCGGGCTCGCCGGCCGCGTCGACCAGATTCAGTTCGATCTCGAGACCCACCTGCGGCCGCGCCGACTCGAAGCGCGCCTCGCGCAGCATCTGCGCGAACGTGTCGAGGCAAGCCTGCATCTTGTCCCGGTACCGGCGGCGGTCGTCGCGGGTGAAGACGAGCGCCGGGACGTCACGTCCCATGGGCCCTCCGGAGTCTGGCACGTCTCGTCGGGCAGACGGCTTCCCCTTCAGCGTCCCACTCCCGGGCAGGCCCTACCAGCCGTGGGGCCCGCCGCTGGTAGGGCCTGCCCGGCCAGCGGCCGGACCTGCCGCCCCGGGGCGGGGCGGGGGCGGGTCGGTGCGGGAGCCGGTGCGGGGCGGTCCTGGGCGGGGCGGGGGCGGGGCCGGGCGTCGGGAGCGGCTCGGGAGCGGCTCGGGATCGCCGCGGTGCGCCGTCACCCCGACGGCGCAGCGCAGGGGCGTGCGCCTCATCCCTGTGCCCGGGCTGCCCGAAGACAAGAGCGTGACAAGTCGACGCAGGACACGGCGGAACACGACCTCAGACGACACGACGGAAGGGAAGTGGCCCATGCGCGGGAGAGGCAGGAGGCGCCTCCACCACATCGCCCGGACGGGCGGGACGGAACACGCCGACCGGACGGGCGGGACGGGGCGGACCGACCGCATCCCGCTGATCGACAGCATCCGCCGCGGCACGGTTCTGCGGCGGTCGGCCGTCTGTGCTGTGGTGCTGCCGGCGCTCGCCGGACCGTTGCTCGGCACCTGTACCGGTACCGGCACCGGCACCATCGCCGCGTCGGCCGACGCCCCGGCGGCACGGGTGGCGTCGGTGGCCTCGGAGACGTCGGAGGCCACCCGTGACAGCGTCACCTGGAGCGTCGAGCTGGACGGGACCGCGGACGGCGCGGGCCCCGACGACGACGCCAACGTCCACCACTCCGGCGGCGCCCTGCGCATCCGGGACACCGGCCTCGCCGCCGCGTCCGGACGCACCGGCCGCGGCCAGGGTTCCGCCGTACTGCCGGTGCACCACCTGCCGCACGAGGTCGACCGGGTCGCCGCCGAGGCGGTGGCGGAGGTACCGCCGGGAGCACAGCTGCTGGTGGACGTCCGCGGCCGCGACGGAAGCGGCCGCTGGACCGAGTGGCGCGAGGCCGCGCCCGGCGTTCCGGCCCGACTGCCGCGTACGGTCACGGACGTACAGGCACGGCTGGTCCTCCGGAGCGGTCCGGACGGAACCGGCCCCGCGGTCGGCCGGCTGCGGCTCACCGCCGATTCGGACGGCAGGGCCACACCCGCCCCGGAGGCCGACGTACCGTTCACGGCCCGTGTCTTCGCCACGCGCGAGGGCCTGGTCGGCGGCACCACGGCCAACGGACATGTGATCCGGCCGGACGACCGTTTCGTCGCGCTGCCCTCACGGCGCGGCCTGTCGCCGAAGGGGAGCGCCGAGTACTCGGTGCGGGTCTGCGGGCCGGCCCGGTGCGAGACGGCGCCGGTGTGGGACGTCGGCCCGTGGAACATCCGCGACGACCACTGGAACCCTTCCTCCGTACGCGAGATGTTCCAGAGCCTGCCGCAGGGCCTGCCCGAGGCCCAGGCGGCGTACGAGAGCGGCTACAACGACGGGCTCGACGGCTTCGGGCGGCGGGTCCTCAACCCGGCCGGCATCGACCTGGCCGACGGCACGTTCTACAACGTCGGGCTGGACGACAACGGCTGGGTGACCGTCACCTACCTGTGGACCGGCGACACCGCGACCGCCCGCGGGAACGAGGGACGCGAGGGCCCGGGCAACGCGTCCTGAACGGGCCGGTCATCGACCCGGGGCGAAGTCTCCGCAAGCCGTGGGGTGTCGGGCACCGGGAGAGCGCCGGACTGCGCAACGGCCGGCCGGCCGTGCGCGCGTGCGGCCGACCGCCGGGGCGGTGAGTACGGGGGACGGCCACCGGGGCGATGGGTACGGGGGACGGCCACCGGGGCAGTGCGGGGGCGGGACGGCCGGTCAGTTGCACAAGGTCGACCCATCGACGCATCGGGCCCCGCTACCGTGACGGCATGAGCGACGACAGGATCAGGCCGGAGGACGAATGGCCGCTGCCGCCCGTCTGGATGTGGGCCTGCAAGGAGTGCGCCGGCCTCTACCGGACCATGAAGCGCATCCAGGACGAGACGGAAGAGGCCCGGCTCACGTGCGGACCGGGCATCGACTTCGACCCGATGGACAGTGCCATCGGCACGCAGATCGCCCTCGCACAGCACATGGCCGCCACGCACCCGGACCAGCTGCCCGACTGGGAGGCGGCCTGCGCCGGCTGCACCGGCCACCGCGACGCGGTCGCCCGTGACACAGGCTCCTCCCCCCGGGCTGCCTCGGCCACCCACTTCGGCAACGAACACCGGGCCCGGCACGTGTTCGCGCCGCCCAGCATCGTCGGGTTGTACTGACGGGCGCGCGCTCCCGGCGGCTCCCCGGCCCCGCGGCCGGTGCGGGGCCGTCCCCTCCGAGGACGGCCCCACACCGGCGGCGACCGCTACAGCACCGCCCCGCCCGTCATCGACGCCGGCGCCGGCGCGTAGCCGGTCGGGCGGGTGGTGAAGGTGCCGCGGCCCTGGGTGCGACTGCGCAGGCGGGAGGCGTAGCCGAAGAGTTCGGCCGGCGGCACCGTGGCCGTCACCGTCGCCGTGCCGGACCGCACGCTCTGGCCGGTGACCCGGCCGCGGCGGGCCGCGAGGTCGCCGAGGACCGTGCCGACGGCGTCGTCGGGCACGGTGACCGTGACCTCGACGACCGGTTCCGGCAGCACCGTCGCCGATGCGCGCAGCGCCTCGCGCAGCCCGAACCTGCCCGCCGTGCGTGAGATCGTCCAGGCCGACGATCGCCGTGCGCAACCGGTCGGCCAGCTCGATCCGGTGACGGTCCTGAGCATCGGCCGGACACGGGTGGTGGTCGTCCGGTCTGCTGCTCGTGCTGCCCATCTGTGCCCCCACGTCTCGTCATGCCGACGAGGGGCGGGCGGCCTTGGTCGGGACCACCGGTGCATGCCCACTCGCGCCGGACATCATCCAACAGGTCGCCTTTGACCTGTTCAGCCGTTGTTCGCCCGGATGAGCGGGCATCCGCGAGTATTCGCCAGCCCCGGCAAGAGCGTCAAGGACGCTGCCCGCCACCGAGTCCCGCCTCTTCAGGGGGGTTTACAGGACGGCGTGACGCGGTGCCCGCCAGCCGGGGACGGAGGCTCCGGCCAGGTCTGCGCCGGTGGTGCCACCGGCGCGGCGTTCGCACCGCTTCGACGCCGTCGTCCCGCTGCGGCGCCGGCGCGACGAGGGCCGTACCGCTCACCACCTGCGACGCTCCCCTCTCCCGTCTGCCACCCTGGTGGGATCGCGTCGCGTCAAGAACGCGTCAGCGACGCATGAGGAAGACCGCACCGAGTAGCCGGCACCACGAAGACGGCGCCGGAGGACGCATGACGAACCGGGGGGCACGGTGGCAAGGCGGACGATTCCCGAGGAGTACCTGGCGGGGTACACGGACATCCTGACCGAGGTCGCCGCGACCGGACGACGGCTCACCCGGGACGAGTTGCAGTCCCGACGGGCGCTCGGTGAGCAGGCCGCGGAGGCCGGCCTGGGTCTGCGCGCGCTCGTCGTCCAGCATCTGGCCGCCACCCGGGCGGCCTGGCCGGGGTCCGCGGCGGAGAGTGTGCTGGGGGCGGTCGAGCAGGCGGTCGACGCGTTCGCCGAGGGATACGAGCGGGCCCAGCGGCTGGCGGTCCGCCAGGAGGAGGCCGCCCGCCGCGAGTTCATCGACGACCTGCTCTACGGCGGCAGCGACCTGGGCCACCTCGCCGAGCGCGCGGAGCGCTTCGGTCTGCGGCTGTCCCACGCCCACGCCGTAGCGGTGGCGGGCAACCTCGCCTCGTACGAGGAGACCGGCTCGGTGCTGCGGAAGGTGGAGCAGGCGGTGTACGCCCGCTTCGGTGACCGCCGCATCCTGCTGACCACCAAGGACGGCCGACTGGTGTGCATCGCCCCCGGCGACGAGGCCGACATCCTCACGTTCTTCGCCAAGCACGCTCACGCCGCCACCGACGGCGGCCAGGTCGCCGTCGGGCGCCCCCACCCCGGCCCCGGAGGCGTGGTCCACTCCTACGAGGAGGCGCTCAACGCCCTTGACCTGGCGCGACGCATGCATCTGGATGATCCCGTCCTGCGCGCCGGGGACCTGCTCGTCTATCCGGTGCTCACCCGTGACCGGGCCGCGATGGCCGACCTCGTCCACAACGTTCTCGGGCCGCTGCGGAGCACCCGCGGCGGTCCGGGGCCGCTCCTGGACACCCTCACGGCGTACTTCGACTCGGGCTGCGTGTCGGCGGAGGCGGCCCGGCGGCTGAATCTGAGCGTCAGGGCGCTGACCTACCGGCTCGCGCGGATCCATCAGGTCACCGGCTCCAACCCCACCGACCCGGTGCACCGCTATACTCTCCAGACGGCGGTGATCGGGGCCCGGCTCCTGGACTGGCCGTCGTCGGACTCGTGACACGGCGTGCCGGGATCAGTACGGCGACGGACCGTACGCCCGCACGGCCGGGAGAGCACCGGATTGCGCCGTGGATCACCTGCGGCTTCTCTCGGGTAGCGTCGGCGTATGAGTCATCCACATCCCGAATTGAAAGCCGCTCCTCCGCTGCCCGCCGGAGGGCTGCGGGTCGTCGCCCTGGGAGGTCTG
>NZ_JBEZKP010000107.1:0-6493 GCF_040706335.1 Streptomyces sp. NPDC048389
GCCTTTGTGGCGCCCCGCCACCGCGACCCCGCCGACCCCGAACACCGCGTCCGGGCCCACGCCCCGGCCCCGGGCGCGCCCCGCGCCCCCCCCCCGCCGGGCCCCGGGGCCCGCCCCCGGGCCCCCGGCCCGGGCGCGGGGGCGGGCGACCCGGCCGAGCGCGGGGCCGGGGGAGCGGCCCGTCCACGAGCGCCGGGACGGCGCGAACGGCGCGGGGCGTGAGTGCCGGGACGCGGAGGCGGGCGACGGCGCATGGAACCGACCGGTACCGGCCGGTGACCTGCCGGTACCGGTCGGGGACACTCCTCGCGAGAGGAGCGGCGGCCCACGGCACGACCGTCCGTCAGCTGGGTGGTGGCCGTGCACCTCCGAGTGCCCGGCCGGTGCGCGGTCACCCCGGCGTCACCGTGACCGATTCACGCGGGTCCGGACGGGCCGGACGCCCCTGGTGTGGTGCCGGGTCGGCGGACATGTCGCGGCCGGCGGTCGCGTCAGAGGCGTTCCGCCTGGCCTTTCGGGGCGACCGGGGCCGGGGCGTAGCCATGGCTCCGGAATCCAGGGCGACTGCCCGGACACCGGCCGGGGCATCCGACGGGAATGCCGGTCGTTCGGTCCCGGGCCCCACGGCACACCAAAAAGGGAGCCGTTCGCCGTCCCTTCGGATCCGAGACCTGGAGAGGCCATGGTGGCGCTGCGGCGCATCGACGACTTCCAGCGACGGCACACCTGGGCCGGGATGCCGCTCGCCGTGGTGTACAAGTTCATCGACGACCAGGGCATGTACCTGGCCGCCCTGCTGGCCTACTACGGCTTCCTCTCGCTCTTCCCGCTGCTGCTGCTCCTGGTGTCCACCCTCGCCCTGCTGCTGGACAACGACCCCGGACTTCGACAGCAGGTCCTCGACTCGGCTCTGCACAAGTTCCCCGTGCTGGGAGACCAGCTCAGGGAGAACATCCACACGTTCGAGACGAACGGAGTCGCCCTGGCCACCGGAGTCCTCGGCAGCATCTACGGCGGACTCGGCGTGGCGCAGGCCGCGCAGCACGCGCTGAACAAGATCTGGGCCGTGCCCAGGCACGCGCGCCCCAACCCCCTGCGCGCACGGTTGCGGGGTCTCGGTTTCATCGCCGTGCTGGCCGTCGGACTGGTCGCCACCACCGCGCTGTCCGCCGCAGCGTCGTCCGCGGGGTCCTTCGGCCTGCGCCTCGGGGTGGCATCGCGCGTGGCGTCCGCCCTCGCGGTGATCCTGTTGAACTCGGTCCTGCTGGTGCTGGCCGTCCGGATCCTGAACCAGGCGGAGGTCGACGTGCGCGGGCTGTGGCGCACCGCGGTCGGCGGCGCCTGCGCCTGGCAGGCGTTGCAGTGGGGCGGTGCCTACTACGTCAGGCACTTCCTGAACGGCGCCAGCACCACGTACGGGATGTTCGGCATCGTGCTGGGACTGCTCGCCTGGCTCTATCTGGGCGCCCTCGTCTTCGTCTTCACGGCGGAGACGGGTGCGGTCCGCGCGTACCGGTTGTGGCCGCGCAGCCTGCTGACGCCGTTCACCGACCAGGTGAGGCTCAGCCGGGCCGACCGCCGTGCGTACCGGTCGTACGCCGAGACTCAGGTGTTCAAGGATTCCCAGAGGATCACCGTCGAGTTCCGGAACGCCCCGTCCGCGCCGACCGGCACTGCCGGGAGGCCCGCCAAGGACGCGGCGCGGCACGACGCCGGGGACAAGGACCCGGACGGCGGCGCGGACTGACCCTCTCCCGGCCCGGCCTGCCGGCACCGCGGCCACGGCCCGGACACCGGCCTTGCTCGCACAGGGCCGTCTGCGAAGGAAGACGACTGATGCCCGGTGTGCTCGGCGACATCGGGCCCGGGGGGTCGCCGCAGATAGATCGTCTGACGGAGCGGTCGGCTCGTTCCCGCTCGCTGTGGTCGGCGGCCTTCTACGAGCACTGCTCGGGTGTCAGTCGGCATGGGCCGCCCGGGCCGCCGCAACCGGCCGGCGCAGTCATGGAAGATGAAACGATGACAGATGACGTGAGCGAGATCCATCTGAGCAAGCAGGACCTCCGTGAGGTCGCCGCGTTCGCCGCAACGTGTGCAGAGGTGGTGCTCAAGATATTCGAGGCCGATCAGCCTGGCGACTCGCGGCCTCGAGATGCCGTCGGCGCCGCGTGGGAGTTCGCTCGGGGCGGCGAACGGGGGAAATCTCTCCGCGAGACGGCGTCGGCGGCCCTCAAGGCGGCCAAGAGCGCGGACACTGCGGCTGCACGCGAGGCAGCGTGGGCAGCGATGTCCGCGGCAGGCGCCGCCTACCTGCACCCTTTGGCGAAGGCCACCCAGGTCAAGCACATTCTCGGCGCCGGCGCCTACGCGGCCAGAGCAGCCGAACTCGTCGCCGACGATGATCGAAGCATTGGTGCCGGGTACCTTGAGCAGACCGTGCGCCATGCGACGCCGACTGTCGTTGACGTGCTCAAACGCTTCCCTGCGGCGCCGAGTGGCGGGGGACGGGTCGGCGAGTTGATCCGCATGCTGGACGCTGACCTTCGTTCACTCACCTTCGCTGAGTGACTATCAGCGGTCCGGACGGCGCGGGCCCACGTCCGTCATCGGGTGACTTCGAGGTTCGTCGGTACGAGCAGGGCGCCCGGGGGTGGGTGGCGCGGGATCGCGTAGGCGGCCGCACCGAGTTCGTGCGCGGCGACGTGTGCGACGGCTCCGGCCTGGCCGGCGGCGTAGGCGGCATGCCGTGCTGCGCCACGAAGGTCTCGAGCCGCACCCACGGCCTGGCCGCCCGCCGCGCGGGCCTGCATCATCTTGACCTCGCCTCGCGCCCAGGCGCGGGCATGCTCGATGGCCTGGCGCCGGTCGTGGGTCCTCAGGCTGGGTCGACTCGAAGAGGCCAAGGACGTGCTCTGCGCACGCTGCCGCCCAGAGGGCGAGGAGATGGTGACCGGGATCAGTGAGGGTCCCACCGCGGCGGATCGTGACGAAGCGAGGGTCCCTGACCTTCGGGAGGATCATGGTTGGCATCCCTTCCCGCTGGGATGCGGCGAAGCCTGCGAACCCGGTGGTTGATCCGCAAGCCCGGCTGCCGTCTCCGGGCCGGACGGGGGAGTTCTCAGCGGCCGATCACCTCGCTCACGGAGGTGTGGGCGGTGGCCTCGTCGATGAGGTCGTCCGCCGGTGGCGAAGGGGCGACGAGGCATGCAGGGCGAGATTGTTGTCCGCCCGTGGGCAGCCGCGCGAGGTGGTGTGGATCGAGGTCGGGCGTCCTGGGTGATCAGCTGGTCCGCACGCCCGGTGATCTTCAGGTGGTGGGGCAACGTAGCTGGTGGTCTCGGTGGAGGTCATGCCCGGCATGGTGCAGCGCAGGGCGGTCCGCTGTTACAGGGTGGTTGGGCTGTCCGGCGGATCTTGGCGGGACAGCCCCTGGAACCGGAAGACCCTCCTGACTGGCACCGGTTGGCACGACGGTCCTTTCAGTTGTCACGGATGCGGTGGGCCTTGGCAACGAGTCTCCGAGGCAGCTTCGGCCCTGCACACGCGTAGTCGATCAGCAGGTTCCGGTAGGTGGTGTTCGCGAGCTCCGGCGCCAGGGCGATCAGGGCCCTCAGGCCGTCGGACGAGCCGGAATGGCGTGTGCGGTAGGCGGCGCCCGCCGCGCGCAGGGAGACTTCGTGAGGTTCGTGTTCCAGGCCCTGTTCGACGAGGCTTGCGGCTGCGGCGAAGTCGCCCTGCTCGGCACGCACGTGCCGCCCCGAGAAAGCGCGCATCGCCGAACCAGGGTGCAGCGCCCCATGACACGTCGGGCCGTACACCCGTGACCGAACCGAGGGCCATCACCGCGTCGTCCATGTCCCCTTCAAGGAACAAGAAGTACGCCTGCGCCGGCACAGCGCTCAAGGAGTCGTCCCCTTCGAGGCCCTCCTTCAGTTCCGAGCGTCGCTCCTGCCACAACTCGGCGAGGGCCGCATAGGGCTCCGGAGCCGCCGGTGCCGAGGCTATCGCCCCCACCAGAAGCTCCACGGCGCCCACCGGGCTTCCGCCGCAGTGCGCCATCACACCAGCGAGACTGACCCCCGCCACCACTGACTGATTCGACATCACCAGAGAATACCCGTGGCCAAAGATTCTGTGAGCGCTTCCGCTCCGACGGCGGTACCCCTGTCGGTGATCTGTCAGTGACGGCAACGACGGCGCGCAAAGGCGACGATCACCGCAGTCGGCGATCAAACCAGGAGCGGGAGAGCCTCCTCTCAACGCACTGCCCGATCCTGCCGGGTTGCTGGCTCTTTGGTACAGCAAGGGGCGGGGCGATCTGACGAGTTGTGCCGGGGGTGGACTGTTTCGGGGGTCTGTGGAGATGCCAGACCATCGCGCGGTCTGTAGCGATCAGCAGGTGGGGGCCAGGTCGGCGTGCAGCAGGTGGTGGTCCGAGTACGCGGTGGGATGCACACTGTGCTCGAGCGGGACGACGCCTCGCAGGAAGATGTAGTCGAACGTGCTCTGCCAGTCGGTGGTCGGCTTGCAGTTGCCGGGGCGCGAGGGGCGGCACCGGGGGTCTGCATCGGCGGCCAGGGCCCGGACGGCGGTAAGTTCGGGGGCGTTCGGCGCGGCGTTGAAGTCGCCGAGGATCATCGCGCGCTGATGCCGGGAGACGTCTGCGGCCAGTACGCGGGCCTGGTCTGCCCGGACTGCTTCTTGACGGCGTTGGGCGAGATGTGTGTTGAAGATCCGGACGGTCCGGTCGCCGACCGTGGTGGTGACGGCCATGTACCCGCGGTCCTCTGATCCTCCGTCGGGATATTCCACGCTGACGGGCTCCGTCATCGGTGCCGCGGAGAGGACCGCCTGGCCGTAGGCCCCGGGGCTCCACGGCGCTCCACCGCAGCGGTCCCAGTTGCGAAGAACCGTGCCGTATTCGGCGTGGTAGACCAGCCCGTGGGAGTGCTTCAGATGGTCCCGGATCTTTTCGACGTCGCGTACGCACGCTTCTTGCAGGCCGACGACCTGGGGGGCGTGCGCGGCGATCTCCGCTGCCCGGTCGGCGTTGCCGGCCCCGCAGGGGTTGCAGATGTTCCACGTCATGACCCGGTTCGATACGACCTTGCTGACTGCTTCGGCGGGCAGTGGCCTGGTGAAGGGGGCGCCGCTCGGCGTGCTGGGGCCGACGAGCACCAGGCAGGCCACGATCACGGCACCCGCGAGCAGCCGCGTGCCCTTTGCGAGCACCATTGCCTCCTCAGCACAGGCGAAGGGACACGCATGGCATCCGACGTCTTCCTGTACGAGGTTAGGGGACGCAGGGAGCCGTGCCCGCACCTGCGGCGCCGGCACGGCCCGCGCGGTCTTCTGTGTGCTGGGGCGGGCCGGCAGCTGTGACGTGCGAGGCCGCATGGCGGTGCGAGGACCTTTCAGCGTGTGTGCTGGTGGGTGGGTGTGGTGGGGGTTGGGGTTCAGGTGGTGGGGAGGGTGGTGCGGTACCAGGGTGCGGCGTGGTGGAACGCTGTGTCGAATCCGTCGCCGGGTGTCAGGCGCAGGTCGGACCACAGGGTGGTGGCTTCGAAGACGTGGTCTGTGGTGAGCATGTCGAGTACGGATGGGGGGATGTTTTGGTCGGTGAGGGTGGCGCGGGCCTGGGGGAGGGTCAGTTGGCCGGTCGGCCAGGGGATTCGGGCGCAGTCGGCGATGGCGCGCAGGGCGGTGTGCGCGGTGACGGGCTCCGGGTGGGCGGCGTGGTAGATGGAGGTGGTCAGGGAGGCGCGGGGGGCGAGTGCGGTGGCTGTCAGGAGTCGGGCCAGGTCCGGTGCGGCGATCATCGACATCCGTGATGTCCAGCCGGCGACGGTGCCGGGCAGGGCGCGCAGCAGTCGCGCCATGCCCTGTCCCATCCAGAGGTCTCCGTTCCCGTAGATGAGATGGGGGCGCAGGACCACGCCGCCGGCTGCCAGGACGGCGTCCTCGGCGACGGCGCGGGTGCGTGAGGTCGCGGATCCGGGACGGCGGGTCAGTTCCTCGGGCCGACTGCCGCGGTAGGTGCCGCGGCCGTAGACGGAAGCAGTGCTGAGGTGGACGATGCGGCGGACCCCGGCGCGGTGGGCCTCGGCGAGCAGAGCTGTGGTGCCGCGTGCGTTGACGGCCTCGTTGGCCTCTGCCATGCCGCCGATCTGCGCCGCGCAGTGGATCAGTATGTCGACGCCGTCGCACAGCCCGTGCAGTGTGCCCGGGTCGGTCAGATCCGCCCGGACGGTGCGAACGGCGGCGTCGGGCCCGGACACGGGTCGGCGGTGCGTCATGAGCCGCAGGTGGGCTTGTTGCCGCTTCGCCTCGTGGGCGACGTGGTGGCCTGTGAAGCCTGTGGCGCCGGTGATGAGGATGGTGGGTGGTGGGGTTGTGGTGGTTGTGGTGGTGGGGGTCATGGGGTGTGGGGGTGGAGGTGGAGGTCGGCGGTGAAGATGGTTTGGTGTTGTTGGGTGCCTTGTATGTGTATGTG
>NZ_JBEZKP010000108.1:0-6071 GCF_040706335.1 Streptomyces sp. NPDC048389
GCGCGGTCGTCGCCGACCCGGCGTTCACGGCCGACCCGTTCCGGATCCACACCCGCTGGATCGAGACCGAGTTCGTCAACGAGATCAAGCCCTTCACCCCGGCCGGCACCGACACCGGCACCGAGCAGGACACGACCCGCGAGAGAGTCGTCGTCGAAGTCGGCGGACACCGGCTCGAAGTGTCCCTGCCCGCCGTGCTCGCCGCCGTGCCGGCACGGACACCGAGCCCCGCCGGCGCCGCCCGGCCCCGCCGCCGCACCGCCACGGGCACCGCGGCACCCGGCTCCGGGAACACCCTCACCTCACCGATGCAGGGCACCGTCGTCAAGGTGGCCGTCGAGGAGGGCCAGGAGGTCCAGGAGGGCGACCTGATCGTCGTACTCGAAGCGATGAAGATGGAACAGCCGCTCACCGCACACAAGTCCGGCACCGTGACCCGGCTCACCACCGAGACGGGCCAGACCCTGTCCGCAGGCGCCGCCATCTGCGACATCAAGGACTGAACGACGTGGCAGCACTCACCTACACCGACGCCGTGAACGAGGCTCTGCAACGACTGCGCCGAGTGGGCTTCGAACACGGCCGCAGCTTCGTCAACCACGCCCCGATGGCCGCCGAGGCCCTGGCCCACATGGGCCACGCCGACGAGGTCCCCGGCTGGGTCGAGCACAACCTGCGCAGCCGCACCTACCACGACGTGCCCGAACGCCGCTGGACCATCGACCCGGCAGACCCGCAGGACTGGAACACGGCACTCGGGGACTTCTCCCGCGTCGCCGACTGGACAGCACTGTTCGAACGAGAGCTGGCCGAGGAACCATGGCGCGAGGTACTGGCCCGCTGGTGGCCACGGCTGCTGCCCGGCATGTCCGCAGTCCTCACCCACGGCGTGATCCGTACCGCGCACGCCGTCCGCGCCGTCACGGCGGCAGACGACAACCGGCTCGCCCTGGGCGAACTGGCACAAGGACTGGGCTACTGGGCCGCACGCCACTCGACCCACCGCACCCCGGCGGACACGGACGACGAACAGGCCACCGAGGACAACCTTGAGACGGCCGCCGCAAGCAACGACCCGCGCGATCCGACCCTGCGGGCACTGGACGACCTGGTCGCCCGGTACGCCGGGATCTACGCCACCGTCCCCCAGCACCACCCGATCCCACTGATCCACGCGATCACCGGACCCGCCGCCGTACGGCTCGTCATCGAACACTTGCCACCCGGCCAGCGACATCCCTCCTATCGCGTCGCACACGCCGTCAGCCGCACCATGCTCGACTGGTTCAACGCCACCCCGCGCCCCGCGGCACCGCTGCCCGACGCCCCCGACGTGCACGAAGCCTTCGCCCAGGCCGTCCAGGTGGGCGACGAACACACCATCAAACTCGCCGAGGTCGCCGTCCGCCACCAGGCGTTCGCGCCCGACCCACGGCACGCGGCAGCCGCTCACACCGCCAACCAGGCCATCGGGCGCCTGTATCCCTGATCAGCCGTGGACCCGTTCCCTTCCCGCCCGGAGGGCGGGTTGTACCCGAGGAGTGTCATGGACGCACAAGTCATCGTTGTGGGCGCAGGCCCGGCCGGCATGATGCTCGCGGGCGAGCTGCGGCTCGCGGGCGTCGACGTCATCGTCTTGGAGAAGCTGCCCGCACGCACCGGCGAGTCACGCGGCCTCGGCTTCACCGCCCGCACCATGGAGATCTTCGACCAGCGGGGACTGCTGCCGCGCTTCGGGGACATCGAGGTCAGCAACGTGGGCCACTTCGGCGGCCTGCCGGTCGACTTCGGTGTCCTCGACGGCGCCCACCAGGCCGCCAAAACCATCCCGCAGTCCGCCACGGAGACCGTGCTGGAGGAGTGGGCCACCCACCTCGGCGCCGACATCCGCCGCCGCCACGAGGTGCTGTCCGTCACCGAGAAGGAGGACAGCGTCGAGATCGAGGTCCGCGGCCCCGACGGCGTGCACCACCTGCGCTCCGAATACCTCGTCGGATGCGACGGCGGACGCTCGACGATCCGCAAGGCGGTCGGCTTCGACTTCCCCGGCACCGCCGCGACCCTGGAGATGTTCCTCGCCGACGTCCGGGGCATCCAACTGCAACCCCGGATGATCGGCGAGACCCTGCCCGGCGGCATGGTGATGGTCGGCCCCCTGCCCGGCGGCATCACCCGGCTGATCGTCTGCGAGCGCGGCACCCCGCCGCAGCGCCGGGACAAGCCGCCGACCTGGCAGGAGGTCGCGGCCGCCTGGCAGCGGCTGACCGGCGACGACATCGCGCACGCCGAGCCGGTATGGGTGTCCTCCTTCGGCGACGCCACCCGCCAGGCCACCGAGTACCGGCGCGGCCGCATCCTCCTCGCAGGCGACTCCGCCCACATCCACCTCCCCGCCGGCGGCCAGGGCATGAACACCAGCATCCAGGACTCGGTCAACCTCGGCTGGAAACTCGGCGCCGTGGTCCGCGGCCGGGCCCCCGAGCCGCTCCTCGACACCTACCACGCCGAACGCCACCCGGTGGGACGCCGACTGCTGATGAACACCCGCGCACAGGGCCTGCTGTTCCTGTCCGGGCCCGAGGTCCAGCCGCTGCGCGACGTACTGAACGAACTGATCGCCTACCCCGACGTCAGCCGGCACTTCGCGGCGATGGTCTCCGGCCTGGAGATCCACTACGACCTCGACACAGGGCCCCACCCGCTGCTCGGCCGCCGCCTGCCCGACGTCACGCTGCACGGCCACCCACTGCTGACCTCCAGCACCCAGGCCCTGCACGCCGGCCGCGGTGTGCTGCTCGACCTCACCGACAACGACCGGCTGCGCGACCGGGCCCGGCCATGGCTGGACCGCATCGACATCGTCACCGCCGCCCCGGCCCTGCCCGAAGGCAGCCCCCTGCAGAGCACCACGGCCGTGCTGGTGCGCCCCGACGGCTACGTCGCCTGGGCCGCCCCCGGCAGCCACGCCGACCTGCCGATGTCCCTGGAGCGCTGGTTCGGCCCGGCCCGCTGACGCCACCCGCCGAGACACAGGCGCCCCGCCTTCAAGGAGAGACCATGCACAGTACGTTGATCGTCGCCCGGATGGACCCGAGCAGCAGCCACGACGTGGCCCGGCTGTTCCAGGAGTTCGACCGCACCGAGATGCCGCACCTCATGGGCACCCGGCGCCGTCAGCTCTTCGCCTACCACGGGCTCTACTTCCACCTGCAGAACTTCGACACCGACAACGGCGGCGAGCTGATCGAGGAAGCCAAGACCGACCCGCGTTTCATGCAGATCAGCGAAGACCTCAAACCGTTCATCCAGGCATACGACCCGGCCACCTGGCGCTCTCCCGCCGACGCGGTCGCCACCCGCTTCTACGACTGGGAGGGCCGGGCATGAGCGCCAGACGCGTGGTCATCACCGGGATCGGCGTCAACGCGCCCGGCGGTGTCGGAACCAAGAACTTCTGGAACCTCCTCAGCCAGGGCCGCACCGCCACCCGCGGCATCACCTTCTTCGACGCCTCCTCCTTCCGCTCCCGGATCGCCGCCGAGATCGACTTCGACCCGCAGGAACACGGCCTGAGCCCCCAGGAGATCCGCCGCATGGACCGGGCCGCGCAACTGGCCGTGGTCAGCGCCCGCGAGGCACTCGCCGACAGCGGCCTCGACCTGACCGGCGCCGACCCCCACCGCGTCGGCGTCACCATCGGCAGCGCCGTCGGCGCCACCATGGGACTCGACCAGGAGTACCGCATCGTCAGCGACGGCGGCCGGCTCGACCACGTCGACCACACCTACGCCGTCCCGCACCTGTACGACTACCTGGTACCCAGCTCCTTCGCCGCCGAAGTGGCGTGGGCGGTGGGCGCCGAAGGCGCCGCCACGGTGGTCTCCACCGGATGCACCTCCGGCCTGGACTCGGTCGGCCACGCCGCGGAACTGATCCGCGAGGGCTCGGCATGCGCCATGGTCGCCGGCGCGACCGACGCCCCCATCTCACCGATCACCGTGGCCTGCTTCGACGCCATCAAGGCCACCACCCCCCGCAACGACGACCCCGAACACGCCTCGCGGCCCTTCGACGGCACCCGCAACGGCTTCGTACTCGGCGAAGGCTCCGCCGTGTTCGTCCTGGAAGAACTCGAGGCCGCCAAGCGGCGCGGCGCGCACATCTACGCGGAGATCGCCGGCTACGCCTCGCGCTGCAACGCCTTCCACATGACGGGACTGCGCCCGGACGGCCTGGAGATGGCCGAAGCCATCACGATCGCACTGGACGAGGCCCGGCTCAACCCCACCGACATCGACTACATCAACGCCCACGGCTCCGGCACCAAGCAGAACGACCGGCACGAGACGGCCGCGTTCAAGAAGAGCCTGGGCGACCACGCCTACCGGACCCCGGTCTCCTCCATCAAGTCGATGGTCGGGCACTCGCTCGGCGCGATCGGCTCGATCGAGATCGCCGCCTCGGTCCTCGCCATGGAGCACGGCACCGTGCCGCCCACGGCGAACCTGCACACACCCGACCCCGAGTGCGACCTGGACTACGTGCCGCTGACGGCCCGCGAGCACCGCACCGACGCCGTGCTGACCGTCGGCAGCGGATTCGGGGGCTTCCAGAGCGCGATGGTGCTCGCCCGACCCGAAAGGACCGCGGCATGAGTACGGCCACAGCGCGGACGGTGGTGACGGGGCTCGGCATCGCCGCCCCCAACGGCCTGGGCACGGCCGACTACTGGGCCGCCGCCTGCTCCGGCAAGAGCGGCATCGCCCGCATCACCCGCTTCGACCCCTCCGGCTACCCGGCCAAGCTGGCCGGCCAGGTACCCGGATTCACCGCCGCCGACCACCTCCCGAGCCGGCTGCTCGCCCAGACCGACCACATGACCCGGCTCGCCCTCGTGGCCACCGACTGGGCACTGGCCGACGCGGGCGTCGCCCCCGCCGACCTGCCCGCCTACGACATGGGCGTGGTCACCGCCAGCTCCTCCGGCGGCTTCGAGTTCGGCCAGGGCGAACTGCAGAAACTGTGGAGCCAGGGCAGCCAGTTCGTCTCCGCCTACCAGTCCTTCGCCTGGTTCTACGCCGTCAACAGCGGCCAGATCTCCATCCGCAACGGCATGAAGGGCCCCAGCGGCGTCCTCGTCTCCGACCAGGCCGGCGGACTGGACGCGCTGGCCCACGCCCGCCGCCAGATCCGCAAGGGCACCCAGCTCATCGTCTCCGGATCGATCGACGCCTCGATCTGCCCCTGGGGCTGGGTGGCCCAGCTGGCCGGCGGCCGGCTGACCACGTCCGACGTGCCCGACCGGGCCTACCTGCCCTTCGACACCGCCGCGGCCGGGCACGTACCGGGCGAGGGCGGAGCCATCCTCATCCTCGAGTCGCAGGAGGCGGCCGCCCGCCGCGGCGCCCGGACCTACGGCGAGATCGCAGGCTACGGCGCGACCTTCGACCCCGCGCCCGGCACCGGCCGCCCGCCCGGACTGCGCAAGGCCATCGAACTCGCCCTCGCCGACGCCGGCGCGGACGCAGGCGACATCGACGCCGTCTTCGCCGACGCGGCGGCCCTGCCCGAACTCGACCGGATCGAGGCCGACGCCCTGAACGAGGTGTTCGGACCGCACGGCGTGCCCGTCACCGCGCCCAAGACGCTCACCGGACGCCTCTACTCGGGCGCCGGACCGCTCGACGTGGCGACCGCCCTGCTCGCCATCCGCGACGGTGTGCTGCCGGCCACCGCCAACGTGGACCCCGACGCCTCCTACGACCTCGACCTGGTCACCGGCCGGCCGCGCACCACGGAGATCCGCACCGCCCTGATCCTGGCCCGCGGCCACGCCGGATTCAACTCGGCCCTCGTCGTCCGCGCACCCTGACCCCCCTCCCCCCGGCCGCCCACCCCGCACCGGCCCACCCGGCCGGTCTCCCGGCCGGTTTCCCCCCGCGCCGGTTTCCCCCCGCGCCGGTTTCCCGCGGCCCGCTCCCCGGGCCCGGCTCGCGCTGGGAGACCTGCTCCAGGCGGTGCTCCGCCGCCCGGCCCCGGGCCTGGCCGAGCAGGCCGTTGGCCAGGTGGAC
>NZ_JBEZKP010000109.1:0-5825 GCF_040706335.1 Streptomyces sp. NPDC048389
CATCGTGGACACCGCCCGCCGACCAGCGCGAGCACGGAAGGACGCCCGCACACCAGACCCGTGACCTGCAACTTCACGATGCACACCGCTCACTGAGCAGACTGTCGCAACCGCCCGCCCCAACCCCGCCACCCACAGGCCGTCCCTGGAGACCGGCCTCTACTACGCCCGCTCCTACGCGGCACTGCACGGTGACCTCAACGCGTCACCCTCCGACCGGCACGAGGGCTTCCCCGTCGGAGGCTGGCTGGCCCGCCAGCGGCACCAGGCCAGCCTTCACGCCGCCAAGTTCGCCGCGCCCTACCCGGCCGCCCCGCTGCTGGCCGCCGTCGACCCATGGTGGAACCCACCGTGGAACGGGGACTGGCAGATCAACCACCGCGCCGCCCGCAAACTCGTCGAGAACGGAATCAAACTCCTCCCTGCACAAGGCTTCCCCGGCACCCCCGACTGGACTGGGCGGTGGCTCTACACCCAGTGCGTCGCCTACCAGAACCTCCACCCGGGGCAGCAACAAAGGCTCACGCAACTCGGCATCACCACCGCGAACTCCTGCACCGCACGGCCCCGTCGCGTCACCCAGCAAGCATCATTCGACACCGGCCTTGCACACGCCCGCTCCTACGCCGCCCGACACGGACACCTCGCCGTGCCCAGAAGCGCGAACCACCACGGCTACCGGCTGGGGACATGGCTCGCCCACCAACGCAAACGGGCCGCCAACGGCCGACTCCCCCACCGTCGCGCCGAGGCCCTCGACGTCCTTGACTCATGGTGGAACCCATCCTGGGGCCTACCATGGCAAATCACCTACCATGCCGTCAGAAACGAGATCCACGGCCACGTTCTGAACGCGGCCGCAGGTTTCCCCGGACTCCCTCCAGCCGCCACCAGATGGCTGCTCACCCAGTGCATCAACTATGACGACCTCCACCCGGGCCAGCAGGAACTCCTGACCGGCCTCGGCATAACACCCCAGGACGCACACGGCGCCCGGCCCCAGCAGGAAACACGCACGCGCCGCCGAACCGGCGCCATCCGGTCGCGCCCCACAACCGTCTCGTCATCCATCGACGGCGGCCTGCCCTACGCCCGCTCCTACGCACACACTCACGGCGGACTCGGCACCGCCCACTACGCCACCGAACACGACGGATTCCCCTTGGGCTGGTGGCTGTACGAGCAGCGCAAACGCGCCATCGCCCACCTACGCCGCACCGGCCGGCTCTGGCCCCACGACACACAGCTCACCGCACTCGACCCGTGGTGGAACCCACCCTGGCGGGCCTCCTGGAACCACAGCTACCACCAAGCCCACACACACCACACCGCCGGCCACGCCTTCCCCGGCACGACCACGAAATGGATCCGCACCCAGCAGCACGCCTGGAACCAGCTCCACCCCCACCAGCAACACCTCCTGACCACCCTCGGCATCCACGAATCCACACCCCTGATCAGCTACAAAAGCCGCCCAACGAAACTGACCGGCCAACCAATAGAACCGACCAACAGACCTACGGCCACCCCGAAGCAGGAAACCCACAGCTCACAGACCCCGCACAACCCCAGCCCGCAAGCAACATCAAGCCCCTCGCCAACACAGACCACACCGCCAGCCTCAACCAGCCAACTGATCAGACCAGCTCAACACCCCGGACGCCGATCAGATTGAAAGAGCCACGACAGCCGGGATCTGGTCCTCGCCCTGGCCCCCCACCGACATCAGTCCGCCCAGCGCGTGCGGGTCGGTGGTCGACATGACGCGGGCCGCGACCAGGTCGTCCCGGCCGCTGGTGTCCATGGAGGAGACGATCACCATGTGCTCCAAGTGCTCGTCCCGGCGCCAGGCCAGCGCCGTCTGGGCCGCCAGGTCCAGGGTGGGTACCACGAACAGCACCAGCCGCGCACCGAGTGCGTCCGCCACCCGGATGGACACCAGGGTCTTGCCGGTCCCCGTCGCCGACACGAACAGCGCCCGCGTCCCCGCGCGCCGCAGATGCCGTGCCAGCCGCTCCACTGCCTCCGCCTGGTCGGGAAAGAGCCGCGACCGCTCGGGGCGGCCGGGGCGCGGCAGTTCCACCAAAGTCATGACAGCTCTTCCTCGATCCCGAAGCGGACGGCCCCGGGCGGCGGCCGGGGCCGAAGAGGCGGTGCAGCCATCGGAGAGGCCTTCGCGGGACCCTACCACCCCGAACGCCATCCGCACGCTTAATGAACGCTGTACGTACGCGATAGGTGCGGCTCAGGGTAGAGTGAAGGCGGAGGTGTCCCATGTCCGAGTTGTTCGACGCAGTCGACGCGCTGGTCGCGTCCCGCTCCCCGCTGCCGCCGCCGGCCGAGCGCAGGCGGCTGCGCCAGACGCACGCGCTCACCCTGGACGAAGTGGCCGCCGCCCTGGGTGTGCGGCGGGCGACCGTCGGCGCCTGGGAGTCGGGCAAGACCGAGCCGCGGCCACCGGAGCGGGAGGCGTACGCGCGCCTGCTCAAGCAGCTCGCCAAGCTCTACCCCGCCCCCGAAGGCACCGGCACCCCGCAGGAAGACACCGCGGCGCCGCAGACATTCACCACCGCAGCGCCCGCCGTGGAGGCTCCGCCCGCGCCCGGGGCAGCGGAAGCTACTGCCACGGCGGCTGCTGAGGAGCCCCCGGCCGCTCCCCCAGCGCCCGTTCGGCACGCGGCACCGGCCGCTGTGTCGCTGCCGCGTGCCGAACAGGCGCCGCAGAGCTCGCGGCGCCCCGCTGCGAGGAAGGCCGCCCCGGCGAACACCCCCGCGCCCGGCGGTGCCTACGCGCACGGTCCGCTGCTCGTCCTCGACGCCGACGCCGAGAAGCAGGTGACCGGTTACGGCGTCTGCGGTCTGATCGTGGACGTGCCCGCCAAGTCGCTGCCCGCCCTGGTGGAGTGGACGCTCACCGAGGCACAGCTCGGGTCGGAGAAGCTGCACGGCTCGGGCAAGGACGCCGACCCGCTGCTGGTGCTCACCGAAGCGGCGTGCGAGCGCTACGGCCTGCCCGCTGTCCTGTCCGAGACCGAGCGGCTCGCCGGGCGGCTCGCGGAGGAGCACAAGGTCATCAAGCAGCTGAAGCGCGCCGACTGGCAGCTCACCCAGCGGGGGCTGGGGCCCTGGGCGCGGATCTACCGCCCCGCCCAGGGCGGCCGCCGGCAGTGCGTGCAGCTGTGCCTCCCCTCCTGGCGTGCCCTGGACGGCCGCGCCTGGGGCCACGCCGCGCAGCTTCAGCCCGCGGAGCTCGCCCGGGTGCTGGGGGTGTTCGCGCAGCGGGTGATGACGCCGGTGGGCTCCACCGCGGTGACGGGGCTGCAGCTGATGACGGCGCTCAACCCGCCCACGAGGGCGAGCGAGCCGGACGAGAACGGCAGACGGCACCGCGAGCACCGGCCCGGCTCGCTGGGCACGGAGCCGATGGATCCCGCGCCGTGCGAGGCGACCGACGGACACCCCGTCCTGGCGCACCTGCCCCGCTTCCACGTACGCGGGCCCGGCGAGCGACTGTTCGAGGAGGCCTACGACTGGGCGCGGGATCTGACCGATGCCGAGTGCATGCGGCGGCACCTGGTCGGTATCGACGTGAACCTGGCGTTCGGGGCGGCCGCCAACGGCGCGGTCGTCGGCCTGGCGTCGCCGCCCGTGCATGTCACCAACCCGGTCTTCGACCCAGCGGTGCCCGGCTCCTGGCTGGTCGACCTCTCCCACGTCGACCTGTCCCGGGTGAAGGTCGGCAAGCAGTGGCGCGACCTCGAGGGCGACCTGCTGCCCAGCCCGTTCACGCCCACCGGCGAACGCCCCACCGGCCCGGCCTGGTACGCCACCCCCACAGTCGCCTACGCCGTGGAGCTCGGTTACGACGTCGCGCCCGTCGAGGCGTGGGTGCGCCACGAGAGCGGCCGGTTCCTGGACGGCTGGTACAAGCGGCTGCGCGACGCCTACGTCGCCACCATGGCGGACCTCGGCGTCGCGGAGAAGCTGCCCCCGGCCGAGTTCCTGAAGGCGATGGACGGCTACAAGCAGCGTGACCCCGAGATGGCAATCGTTGCGGACGCCGTCAAGATGACCGTCAAGGGCGGCATCGGCAAGCTGCAGGAGAAGGCACGCGGCGGCGGCTGGAAGCCGGGGCAGGCCTGGCCCGCCCTCGCCCGCCCGACCTGGCGGCCGGACATCCGCGCGACCGTCATCTCCCGGGCCCGGATCAACATGCACCGCAAGATGCTCACCCTGGCCGCGGCCACCGGCCGTTACCCGGTCGCGGTCCTCTCCGACTGCGCCGTGTACGCCGCCGACGGCCCCAGCCCCCTGGACGTGCTGCCCTACGACGCCGACGGCAAGACCGTGCCGGGCAGCTTCCGGCTCGGCGTCTCGCCCGGGATGGTCAAGCACGAGGGCACCCAGAGCATGCTGTGGGGCGCCAACGTGCTCGAGCAGCTCGCCGGTGACGGCCACGTCGCCAACCTCGCCCGCTACATCAAGACCGGCGAGGTCACCGCCAAGGACACCGGAGAATAGGGAGCGTCACGGCGATGGCCACGGTCGGCGAAGGACTCGACAAGGCAGTGCAGGGCGCGTTCACGCGCCCCATCCCGAAGTCCGCTGGGGCGCAGATGCGTTACCTGGTCAGGCAGCATCAGCACAGCACCCGGCGCGTGGCCGAGCTGCTCGGCGTCAGCCAGCGCACCGTCGAACGCTATGTGAAGAACCAGATCAAAAAGCCCCGGCCGCAGCTCGCCGACCGTCTCGAGCGTGAGGTCCGCGCACGCTGGCAGCCGCAGATCAGGGCCAAGGCGAAGCAGACCGCGGCCACCACCGGCGGCATCATGATCGACGTCCGCGCCCGGTTCGGCTACACCGCCGCCCCCGGCAGCACCGACGACGCCCGCATGCGTCACCTCACCCTCGCACTGCCGCCCGACCACGCCGCACGCCTCTTCCAGGCCCGGGAGACCGGTTACACCGAGGACCAGCTCCGACAGATCGCCGCCGAGGCTCTGGGCGAGGTCTACTTCCGCGACAACGGCCGCCGCGCCCACGGCCTCGAAGTAGAACTCACCGACCTCCTCGACCTCGACTTCGAGCTGTAACCCGGTCAGGGGCGCCGGGACAGGAGACCAGGAACAGATGCCGGTAAGAGCTGTGACAGCAGGGGTGTTACGGACCGTGTCGCCGGCCGGGGAACTGACCGCGTCACTGATCAGCCGGGCCGCGGACCGCTACGGTCTGCCTGCCGCCGGCGTGCTGCGGCTGTGGACATGCCGCAACTCCCCCGCACGGAACGACGGCGGCGGCATACGGGCCGACGCGGAGGTCGTCCTCAACGAGGCCGGGCGGGAAGTGCTCGCCGAACTGTGCGGGGTCCAACCGGCGGTGCTGACGCGCGCTCTGCCCGCCTTCACCGTGAACGATCCCAAGATCACCAAAGGCCGGGAGGCCGCCGTGGCACAGGCGCGGTGGCGGGCGGCGGGCGCGGTGGCGGGCGAAGCGGCGTTCGCCTGCCGGTCGTGCACCGCGCGGCGCACCGGGCAAGCACAGCGGGTCGTGCGGTATCTGCCGCGCTGGCAGCGGGTGTGCGTCCGGCACGGCCGCTGGCTGCTGGACGCGGACACCGACCAGCCGCTGGAACACCTCGACCTACGCGGGCACCCCGCTACGACGTCGGCAAAACCATCAAACGCCCCGAGACCCTCAAGGGCATCGGCAAGCCTGGAAGATCTTGGTAGATACTGACTTCGGCTCGTTAGGGTGACGCTGGATCGTCGAGGGCCAGGCCGGTTCCGGCTATGAAGCCGTCGAGGGTGTCCGGCCGGTACTGAAGG
>NZ_JBEZKP010000110.1:0-5701 GCF_040706335.1 Streptomyces sp. NPDC048389
GACCACGACGTCATCGACGACTGGAACACCAGCACCGCGTGGCTCGCCGACATGCGGGCGACGCCGTGGTGGCAGGAACGGATCGTCAGCGCGCTGATGTCGTACTGGGTCTACCAGCACCTGGGCAACCTCTCGCCGGCCGAGCTCGCCGCCGACCCGCTGTACGAGGCGGTGCGGTCGGCGCCCGACGGGACGGCCGCGCTGCGGGACTTCGCGGAGCAGGCGGACCGCGACGCGGCCTCCGTACGCTGGAGCTACCGCCGCGACTTCGGCCGCACGAGGCTGCTGATGGTGGACACCCGGGCCGCCCGGGTACTGGACGAGCAGAGCCGGTCGATGCTCGACCCGGGCGAGGCCCGGTGGCTGCGCGAACAGATGCTGGACGCGCCGGGCTCCTTCGACCACCTCCTCCTCGGCACCTCGCTGCCCTGGCTGCTGCCGCCCCTCGTCCACCACGCGGAAAGCTGGAACGCGGCGCTGTGCCGCGGCGAGCGGGGGCCCCGGTGGGCGCGCTTCGGCGAGCGGCTGCGCCGCCTCGCGGATCTGGAGCACTGGTCGGCGTTCCCCGCCTCGTTCGACAGGCTGGCGCAGCTGATCGCGCGGGCGGGCAGCGGCCCTGACGCGCCGGCAACGGTGTGCGTGCTGTCCGGCGACGTCCATCACGCGTACGTGGCGGAGCCGGAGTGGCCGGACGGACCCGACGGAGCGGATCGCGCCGGTGCCGTGGCCCGGCCCGACGCGCACGTGCTCCAGCTGACGTGCTCGCCGGTGCACAACTCCATCCCGCGCCCGGTGCGGCTCGGCTTCCGGTTCGGCTGGAGCGGGATGGGGCGGTGGCTGGGCCTCGCCTTCGCCCGGCACGGGCGCACGGGCCTGCCGCTCGTCCGCTGGCGCCGCACCGGCGGACCGTGGTTCGGCAACCAGTTGATGACGCTGACGCTGCGCGGGCGTTCGGCGTCGCTGCGGCTGGAGCAGGCGCGCGCCGAGCGGAGGGGCGCCGGCAGCGGCCGGCTGACGACGCTCTTCGAACGCCGGCTGACGGACGGCATGCCGAAGAGCGGCCCGCCGGCGGCCGGCCCGTCGAACACCGGCCGGCAGGGGCAAGGTTCCTGAACCTCCCGGGCCCCTGACGGCCCCCACGCCCCCACGCCCCCACGCCCCAGGAACCGGCCACCCCCAGCCAACCGAGCGCCGTGTTCCCGCCAACCCGTATGCGCCCGGCCGAGGAGTCCCCCTCGCCCGGGCGTCCGGCATTCCGTGCGCCGTGTCGCAGAACTGCGGACGACCAGGTCATCCACGCCACGGGCGCGCCGACGCCCGGCACGGTCCACCGGCACGGGAGGACCGGATGGCGAAAGGGCGAACCCGCGGCCGGAATCAGCCGAACAAAAAATGTTGAACTTGCAAGTAACGATTAGGTCTGCCTAACCTGTGGCCCCCCTCATCGGTCCGTATCCCCGAAGCCGAAGGAGCCACGACGTGGCCACCCCCACCCTTCCCACCCGTCTCAACGAGGCCCAGCCGTATGCGCTCGGACTGTTCCGGGCCGTCGTCGGTCTGCTGTTCCTCTGCCGCGGAGCCGCCTCACTGTTCGGCGTCCTCGGCGGCGCCGCCGGCGGCGGGACCATTGCGGCCGGCACCTGGCCCGGCTGGTACGCCGCGGTGATCCAGCTGGTCGCCGGCGGCCTGGTGATGCTCGGCACAGGCACCCGCAGCGCGGCCTTCCTCGCCTCGGGTTCGATGGCGTACGCGTACTTCACGGCGCACCAGCCGGAGGCGCTGTTCCCGCTGCAGAACGGCGGCGAGGCGTCGGCGATGTTCTGCTGGGCGTTCCTGCTGCTGGTCTTCACCGGACCCGGAGCACTGGCCCTGGACCGGTGGTCGGCGCCGCGCGGTGCCGACCGCCCGGCCGAGGATCCGAAGGAGCGGGCGGCCGCCGCCTGATCCGTGAGCACGGCCTGAACGCCCGGACCCCCGCCTCCTCGACGGGGGTCCGGGCTTCAGCCCTGCCAACGTGGCAATCCGTCCGTACGGGCGGTTTCGACCCCGTGAAAGGCCGGGAAACGCCCCCTGTCGATCTCCCCCGGTGCCCGGGCGTACGCTGTACAGCTGTCCGGCCGACCAGCCGCTCTCCCGCGAGAGCCGTGGCCTTGCGACGTAACGGGGAGAGTCCAGGTGCTCGAGAGTATGGGGTCGCTGACCGGCAGCCCATGGATCTACGCCGTCGTGGCGTTGTCCGTGCTTCTCGACGTCTTCCTGCCCGTACTCCCCAGCGGAGTCCTGGTGATCACCGCCGCCACGGCGGCCGCCGCAGGCTCGACCGCCGGCGCGGCAGGCACCGCCGCGGTCGCGGGTGCGGCAGGCCAAGTGCCGCGCGAGGTCCCCTCGCTGCTCGTCCTGGTGCTGTGCGCGGCCACCGCCTCCGTACTCGGCGATCTGGTCGCCTACCGGCTCGCCTGGCGGGGCGGGGACCGGCTCGACCGGGCCATCGCCCGCTCGCGTCGGCTGACCCGGGCGCAGGAACGTCTCGGCACCGCCCTCAGCCGCGGCGGGGGTGCGCTGGTCGTCATCGCGCGGTTCGCGCCCGCCGGCCGTTCCGTCGTCTCGCTGGGCGCGGGCGCCGCCCACCGCAAGGTGAAGGACTTCCTTCCGTGGTCTGCCCTGGCCGGCATCGCCTGGGCCGGATACGCCGTCGGGCTCGGCTGGTTCGGCGGCCAGTGGCTCGGCGCGAGCTGGATCGGCGCGGCCGTCTCCGTACTCGCGCTGTTCGGTGCGGGGTCCCTCGCCGCCTATGTCATGCGGCGTCCGGCTCCGGCTCCCGCACCGACCGTCTAGCGGCCCGCGGCGCCTCACCGGCGTGGGCGGCCTGCCCGGAGCGGCCACCGGAACCGTGTACCTCGAGTCCGTCGAGGAGTCTGCGGGTCGCCTCCGCGATCTCCTCGACTGCCTGCTCGAAGACCTCGCGGTTGTGCGCCGCGGGGGCGCGGAAGCCCGAGACCTTGCGCACATACTGCAGGGCGGCGGCCCGGACGTCCTCCTCCGTGGCCTCTTCGGGAAGGACGGGTGGACGGAGGGTCTTGATGCTGCGGCACATGCCTCCAGTGTGCCGCGCGCCACTGACAAACGCGCCGGGCCGCCGGGCCACCACCGGCAGCGGCCCCCTCGTGCACCGGACGGTGCGGTCCGGCACCGGACGGCACCGCCGGTAACCCCGAGTACCCCGGGTACCCGGAAGGGTCTGTCCGGGCGGCCAGTAGAGTGCGGCTCCGTCCCCCTGCCGTTCCGTCGACGAGGTACCGCTCAGTGACCCCCGCACCACGCTCACCAGCAGTAACCGTCGTCGGAATCGGCGCGGACGGCTGGCCCGGACTGTCGGCCGGCGCACAGGACGCGCTGCGGAACGCGGAAACCGTCATCGGCGGGCCACGGCAGCTGGAGCTGCTGCCCGCCCACTGCGCCGCGGAGCGCGTGACCTGGCCGAGCCCGCTGCGGCCCGCCGTCGCCGGGCTGCTCGCCGCGCACAAGGGCCGCAGGCTCGCCGTACTGGCCAGCGGCGACCCGATGTTCTACGGCATCGGCCGCGCGCTCGCCGAAGAACTCGGCCCGCACGCGCTGCACGTCCTCCCGCACCCCTCCTCCGTCTCGTACGCCTGCGCCCGGCTCGGCTGGCCCGTCGAGGACACCGCCGTCGTCACCGCCGTCGGCCGTCCCGTCGCGCAGTTGGCCGCCGCGCTGCACGACGGCCGCCGGCTGCTGGTGCTCAGCGCCGGCGCGGACACGCCCGCCGAAGTGGCGGCGCTGCTGCGGGACCGCGGTTTCGGCGCGACCCGGATGCGGGTCCTCGAACAACTCGGCGCGCCCGCCGAACGCCTCGTGGGCGGCCACGCCGCCGACTGGACCGCGCCGCCCGGCGACCCGTTGAACGTCATCGCGCTCGAATGCCGCCCGGACGAAGGCGCGTTGCGGCTGCCCGCCGTACCCGGTCTGCCCGACGAGGCGTACGAGCACGACGGGCAGCTCACCAAACGCCACATCCGCGCGGCGACACTCGCCGCCCTCGGCCCCGCGCCCGGCGAACTGCTGTGGGACGTCGGCGGCGGCTCCGGTTCCATCGCGATCGAGTGGATGCGAACGGACCCGTCCTGCCGGGCCGTCACCGTCGAACGCGACCCGGCGCGGGCCGCGCGCATCGCCCGCAACGCCGACACCCTCGGCGTCCCCGCGCTGGGCGTCGTCACCGGCGCGGCGCCGGACGCGCTCGCCGGACTGCCCGCGCCCGACGCGGTGTTCATCGGCGGCGGGCTCACCGTCCCCGGGCTGCTGGACTCCTGCTGGGACGCACTGCCGGCCGGCGGCCGCCTCGTCGCCAACACGGTCACCCTCGAATCGGAGGCGCTGCTCGCCCGGTACCACGCACGCCACGGCGGCGAACTCGTCCGCCTCGCCGTCGCGCACGCCGTGCCCGTCGGCGGCTTCACCGGCTGGCGCCAGGCCATGCCCGTCACCCAATGGTCCGTCACCAAAGCAGGAGATCCGACATGACCGTGTACTTCATCGGTGCGGGCCCCGGCGCCGCCGACCTGATCACCGTCCGCGGCGCGCGCACGCTCGCTTCGTGCGGTGTCTGCCTCTACGCGGGCTCCCTCGTCCCCCGCGAACTCCTCGCCGAGTGCCCGCCGGACGCCCGGCTGATCGACACCGCCCGACTCGATCTGGACGCCATCACCGCCGAGGCCGTCCGCGCCCACGAGGAGGGCCACGACGTGGCCCGGCTGCACTCGGGCGACCCGTCGGTCTTCAGCGCCGTCGCCGAGCAGATGCGGCGCCTGGACGCGGCGGGCGTGCCGTACGAGATCGTGCCGGGCGTCCCGGCGTTCGCGGCGGCGGCCGCGGCGCTGAAGCGGGAGCTCACGGTCCCGACCGTGGGCCAGACGGTGATCCTCACCCGCATCGCCCAGCAGGCCACGCCCATGCCGGACGGCGAGGACCTGGCCACCCTCGGACGCAGCGGCGCACTCCTCGTCCTCCACCTCGGCGCGCGCTACATCGACCGGATCGTGTCCGAACTCCTCCCCCACTACGGCGCCGACTGCCCGACCGCGGTGGTCGCGATGGCCAGCCGCCCCGACGAACTCGTGCTTCGCGGCACGCTGGAGGACATCGCGGCCCAGGTGAAGTCCGCGGGCGTGACGCGCACGGCGGTCATCCTGGTGGGCCGCGTCCTGGCCGCAACGGGCTTCCGCGACAGCCACCTGTACTCACCGGAGCGCGACCGCCACGCCTGCTGAACGGGTGCGCTGCGCCCCTGCGGGGCGTGGCTGCCGTGGTGGGTGGGTGCGGTAGGCGGGTGCGTGGCGCCCGTGCGGGGCGGTGACTGCGCGGGGTGGGTCCGGTAGGTGGATGCGTGGCGCCCCTGTGGGGCGTGACCGCGGGGCTGTGCCGGGGGCGGGGCGGGCCTGGCCGGGTCTGCGGGTGCGCTGCGCCTGTGCGGGGCGTCGCTGCGCTGGTGCCGGTGGGCTTGTGGGCCCGGGCCAGGAGTGGTGGCTGTGTCGGTGGCGGGGGGCGGGGCGGGCCTGGCCCGGTCTGCGGGTGCGCTGCGCCTGTGCGGGGCGTGGCTGCGCTGGTGGTGGGTGGCGGGGGGCGGGGTCTCCGGAGGGGGGTGTCCGGAAGTAAAGCGTCGCAACTCGCGCGCAGCGCGGTG
>NZ_JBEZKP010000111.1:0-5530 GCF_040706335.1 Streptomyces sp. NPDC048389
AAAACGCTCGGCTGGAAAACCCCAGCCGAGCGCCTGCGTGATCTACTGACGACCACGTAAGCCATCAGGTGTTGCGAGGACCCCGAGAATCCGCCTGGCAGGTCACGGGCCCTTTCAGTTCATTTGTACGGTTACAGACCGACTTCCTTCATCAGCATGCCCACCTCGGTGTTGGTCAGCCGGCGCAGCCAGCCGGACTTCTGGTCGCCGAGCGTGATCGGCCCGAAGGCGGTCCGCACCAGCTTGTCGACCGGGAAGCCCGCCTCGGAGAGCATCCGGCGCACGATGTGCTTGCGGCCCTCATGGAGGGTGACCTCGACGAGGTAGTTCTTGCCGGTGTTCTCCACGACACGGAAGTGGTCCGCGCGGGCGTACCCGTCCTCGAGCTGGATGCCGTCCTTGAGGCGCTTGCCGAGTTCACGCGGCAGCGGGCCCTGGATGGCGGCCAGGTAGGTCTTCTTCACGCCGTACTTGGGGTGCGTGAGACGGTGGGCGAGCTCACCGTGGTTGGTGAGCAGGATGATGCCCTCGGTCTCCGTGTCGAGCCGGCCTACGTGGAAGAGCCGGGTCTCGCGGTTGGTGACGTAGTCGCCGAGGCACTGGCGCCCGTCGGGGTCCTCCATGGTGGAGACGACACCCGCCGGCTTGTTCAGCGCGAAGAACAGGTACGACTGGGTCGCGACGGTCAGGCCGTCGACCTTGATCTCGTCCTTCTCCGGGTCGACGCGGACACCCTGCTCGATCACGATCTTGCCGTTGACCTCGACCCGGCCCGCTTCGATCAGCTCCTCGCAGGCCCGGCGCGACCCCATGCCGGCACGGGCCAGCACCTTCTGGAGCCGCTCGCCCTCCTGGTCGCCGAAGGTCTTGGGCGTCTTGATCACCGGCTTGTCCGCGTAACGCTCGCGGTTGCGCTCCTCGGAGCGGGCGTCGTACTCGCGCGAACGCGCGGGTGCGGTGCGGCCACCGCCGCGCTGCGGCGACTGCCTGGGGCCGCCCTTGGCGCCGCCGCGGGCCGCGCCGCCGCGTCCCTTCTTCGGCGCCTCAGGGGAGCCTGCCACGTCGTAGCGGCGCTCCTCGGGGCGCGGCTTGCCCGCGCGCTTCTGCTTGTCGTCGCGGCTTCCCCCAGCCTTCGGCCGGGGGGTGCCCCCATCCGGCGCCCGGTGGTTGCCGCGCCCGCCACCACCGCTGCTGCCGCGGCCGCCGCTGTTGCCACCACGGCTCCCGCCGTTGTTTCCGCTGCTGTTCCTGCCGCTGCTGCTTCGCATCAAATTTCCGTCTTGTCGTCTGCGTCCTCACGATCCGGTGCATCCGGATCGAACGACGGAACCCCTTCCAGCGTCTCCGCCTCGATCGCGTCCGCCTCCGGTAGGAAGGGCGCGAGCTCCGGAAGCTCGTCCAGGCCACGCAGGCCCATCCGCTCCAGGAAGTAGTTCGTCGTCCTGTACAGGATCGCACCTGTTTCGGGTTCCGTGCCCGCCTCCGCCACGAGACCCCGCTGGAGGAGGGTGCGCATCACGCCGTCGCAGTTCACTCCGCGCACCGCGGAGACCCGTGACCGGCTCACCGGCTGGCGGTACGCGACCACCGCGAGGGTCTCCAGCGCGGCCTGGGTGAGCCTCGCGTGCTGCCCGTCGAGCACGAACCGCTCGACGGCGGCGGCGTGCTCAGGACGGCTGTAGAACCGCCAGCCGCCGGCGACGAGCCGCAGCTCGA
The DNA here is from genome assembly GCF_040706335.1 of Streptomyces sp. NPDC048389. Taxonomy (NCBI): domain Bacteria; kingdom Bacillati; phylum Actinomycetota; class Actinomycetes; order Kitasatosporales; family Streptomycetaceae; genus Streptomyces; species Streptomyces sp. NPDC048389. Next base: position 1,717 of record NZ_JBEZKP010000111.1, read on the forward strand.
AGCCGCGGCCCTGGACGGTGTACTCGTCCGCGAGCTCGCGCAGCGCGTCCGCGACGGCCCTGCGGGGCCGCTCCAGCACCTTGGCGAGGTGCTCCTCGGTCGCCGGCTCGTCCACGATCATGAGGACTGCTTCGAGGGCGGGCTTGAGGTCGCTCACCGCTTCTCCTCCACCACTTGGTCGAACTCGTCCGTCACGGTCACCGTCTGGGCCGACTCCGCGGCCCAGACCACCGTCAGCTCGCCGAGGGCGTCCTCCTGGTCGAGCGCCACGGCCTTCTCCCGGTACAGCTCCAGCAGGGCGAGGAAACGGGCGACGACGGTCAGCGTGTCCGCAGCCCCCTCGGTCAGCTCCCGGAACGAGGCCCTGCCGCGCGCCTTGAGCATGGCGACGACGACCTCGGCCTGCTCGCGGACGCTCACCAGAGGCGCGTGGATGTGGTCCACGTACACCTGGGGCTTCGGCCTGGGCTGCATGGCCTTCACCGCCAGCTTGGCGAAGCCCTCCGCGCCGATGCTGATGACGACCTCCGGCAGCAGCTCGGCGAGGTGCGGCTCCAGACCGACGGTACGGGGGAACCGCCGGGCCTCGTCGTCCAGCCTCCGGTCGAAGATCTCGGCGATCTGCTTGTACGCGCGGTACTGCAGGAGCCGCGCGAAGAGCAGGTCGCGCGCTTCGAGCAGCGCGAGGTCGGCCTCGTCCTCGACCTCGGCGGCGGGCAGCAGCCGCGCGGCCTTGAGGTCGAGCAGCGTTGCGGCGACGACGAGGAACTCGGTGGTCTGGTCGAGGTCCCAGTCGGGGCCCATGGCCCGGATGTAGGCCATGAACTCGTCGGTGACCCGGGAGAGGGCCACCTCCGTGACGTCGAGCTTGTGCTTGGAGATGAGTTGCAGAAGCAGGTCGAAGGGCCCCTCGAAGTTCACGAGCCGGACCCGGAACCCGCCTCCGTCCGCCGCCGCGTCGCCTCCGGCACCGCCCCCCTCGGCCCCTGCCGGCCCGCCGCTCTGTGGCACCCGGGCCTCCGGTTCCGGGACGTCACCGCCCGGCCCGCCGACCCGCGGCACCGGAGCCTCCGGTTCCGGGCCCCGACCGCGCGGCGCACCGACCCCGTCCGGCCCGCCGACCCCGGCCGCGTCCGGGCCAGGCCCACCGCCGTGCGGCGCGGCCTCGGCCGACTCCAGACCGCCCGCGCCGCCGGCGGACGCATGCGTCTCCGTTTCGGGGGCTTCGCCAAGGGCGCCGACCCCGGCCCGCACCGGGCCGCCCGCACCGCCGGGCACCGCGTGGACTCCCGGTCCCGGGGCTTCACCCCCCGCCCCGGCCCGCACCGGGCCGTCCTCGCGGCCGGGTGACACGTGCGTCGCGGCGGGGTCCGGGGACTCGCCCCCGGTTTCAGGAAGGGGCGGGGCAGGAGAATCGACCACCGGCCCAACCACCCCAGCCTCAGCCCCGGCCCGCACCGGGCCGCCGGGTGACACGTGCGTCGCGGGGTCCGGGGACTCGCCCCCGGTTTCAGGAAGGGGCGGGGCGGGGGAGCCCGGCTCCGGCCCGGCCGGACGCGTCGCGCCCGGTCCCCGCCCCAGGGCGCGGCGGCGGGACGGAGTCGGCGGTTCGTCGTTCGCGGGCATGTGGGTCCAGGGAGCGGGAGGGGACCGGGCGCCCGAAGGCTACCCGGTCAGCGGCCCCGCAGGCGTCTCACCAGGATGCTCGCGTCGCCGCGCTGCTCGAGGTCCGCGAGGACCACCGCGACCGCCTCGCGGACGATGCGGCCGCGGTCGACGGCCAGGCCGTGCTCGCCGCGCAGCACCAGCCGCGCGTGTTCGAGGTCCATGAGCTCCTCCGCGGAGACGTAGACCGTGATCTTCTCGTCGTGGCGTTCCCGCCCGCTGGGCCGGCGGTTCGCGCCGCGCCCCCGGCGGCGGGGCGGCGCACCGGCCGCGGCTTCCTGCGCGGGGCGGGCCTTGCCCGACGGGCCGCCGCCCCGGCCGGACGGCGACGCCGCGCCGTCCGCGGCCCGGCTGCGTCCCTCCTCGGAGGACTCCGCGTTTGCCGCGGAGTGCTCCTCGGAGGAGGTCGGTGCCGACGCCTCGTCCGGCTGCTCCCCCTGCGCCGGTACCCGCGGTTCACCGGCACCCGCGTTCGGGTTCGTCTGCTTGCGCGGGGACGACGCCTGCAGCGCCATGCCCCCGGTCGTACGGAACAACTCGTCGGCACCGGGCAGACTCACTCGGCGTGACACCGGGCGAGCACCTCCCTGGCGAGCTGGCGGTACGCGGCGGCGCCCACGGAGTTCGACGCGTACGTCGTGATGGGCTCGCCGGCGACGGTGGTCTCCGGGAAGCGGACCGTGCGCCCGATGACCGTGTGGTAGACGTGGTCGTCGAACGCCTCCACGACCCTCGCCAGCACCTCGCGGCTGTGCACGGTCCGCGAGTCGTACATCGTGGCGAGGATGCCGTCCAGTTCGAGGTCGGGGTTGAGCCGCTCCTGGACCTTCTCGATCGTCTCCGTCAGCAGTGCGACACCTCGGAGCGCGAAGAACTCGCACTCGAGCGGCACTATCACCTTGTGCGCGGCGGTCAGCGCGTTGACCGTGAGCAGGCCGAGCGAGGGCTGACAGTCGATCACGATGTAGTCGTAGTCGGGCAGCAGCGGCTTCAGCGCGCGCTGCAGCGTGGACTCGCGCGCGACCTCGCTGACCAGCTGTACTTCCGCGGCCGACAGGTCGATGTTGCTCGGCAGCAGGTCCATGTTGGGCACGGCCGTCTTCAGGAGGACCTCGTCCGCCGACATGCCCCGCTCCATGAGCAGGTTGTAGACGGTGAGGTCGAGCTCCATCGGGTTGACGCCGAGACCCACGGACAGCGCGCCCTGAGGGTCGAAGTCGACGAGCAGCACCCGCCGTCCGTACTCGGCGAGCGCGGCGCCCAGGTTGATGGTCGACGTCGTCTTGCCGACGCCGCCCTTCTGGTTGCACATCGCGATGATCTTCGCGGGGCCGTGGTCGGTCAGCGGTCCCGGGATCGGGAAGTACGGCAGCGGACGCCCGGTGGGGCCGATCCTCTCGCGTCGCTGGCGGGCAGCGTCGGGCGCGAGGGTGGCCGCGTACTCGGGGTCGGGCTCGTACTCGGCATCAGGGTCGTAGAAGTGCCCCTCGGGGACTTCCTCGTAGGCGGCGAAGTGGGTGGACTCTCGGCCACTCTCGTTGCCGGCCATGGCGTTCACGTGTTGGCCGTCCATCGTCTTCATCGTGTGGGCTGTCGTCATGTGCGTCGTGTGCCGGCGCTGGTACGTGGCGAAGGGGCGGACAGCGACGGAGCCGACAGCCTCGAGACCGGACGACGGGTCCTGGCCCGCCGATGGGGGTGCCGCCACGCCCTCAGGGCGTACGGAGACCGTTCCCGGTTGACCACCCCCGGGAGTAAATGTCGACTCATTCACAAGTCGTCTTACCTCCTTGGACGGTGACCAGGAAACTTATCGATAGGTCAGCGTGGCACCATGCCGACGGTTGGCGACTCTATGGCGTGTCACCGGTCCGCAGCAACACAATCCGCCGGACCCGGCCCGATGTGTCGGCAATCGAACACCCCGCTGTCAAGGGCGCACGGGCCCCCTTCCGTGCCTCCGCCGACACGTTTCAGGGGTGTGCGAAACGGTTAAAGGGTTACGTTCGAGGCGGGTTGAGCGACCACCGCAACGCGGGCACGCACGAGTCGGGGGGGGGGGGGGGGGGCGAGGACCGGCCGCCCAGGGGGGGGGGGAGGGCGGGGGGGGGGGGGCTGCCGCCGGGCGGGGGGGGAGACACGCCGGGGC
>NZ_JBEZKP010000112.1:2045-3348 GCF_040706335.1 Streptomyces sp. NPDC048389
TGCACAGTGGACGCGAGCATCTGTGGCCAAGTTTTTAAGGGCGCACGGTGGATGCCTTGGCACCAGGAACCGATGAAGGACGTGGGAGGCCACGATAGTCCCCGGGGAGTCGTCAACCAGGCTTTGATCCGGGGGTTTCCGAATGGGGAAACCCGGCAGTCGTCATGGGCTGTCACCCGCTGCTGAACACATAGGCAGTGTGGAGGGAACGAGGGGAAGTGAAACATCTCAGTACCCTCAGGAAGAGAAAACAACCGTGATTCCGGGAGTAGTGGCGAGCGAAACCGGATGAGGCCAAACCGTATGCGTGTGATACCCGGCAGGGGTTGCGTATACGGGGTTGTGGGATCTCTCTTGATCAGTCTGCCGGCTGGTCGACGAGTCAGAAACCGTATGGATAGGCGAAGGACATGCGAAAGGTCCGGCGTAGAGGGTAAGACCCCCGTAGCTGAAATTCATGCGGCTCGTTTGAGAGACACCCAAGTAGCACGGGGCCCGAGAAATCCCGTGTGAATCTGGCGGGACCACCCGTTAAGCCTAAATATTCCCTGGTGACCGATAGCGGATAGTACCGTGAGGGAATGGTGAAAAGTACCGCGGGAGCGGAGTGAAATAGTACCTGAAACCGTGTGCCTACAAGCCGTGGGAGCGTCGCTGGCAGCACTTGTGCTGTCAGTCGTGACTGCGTGCCTTTTGAAGAATGAGCCTGCGAGTTAGCGGTGTGTAGCGAGGTTAACCCGTGTGGGGAAGCCGTAGCGAAAGCGAGTCCGAACAGGGCGTTTGAGTTGCACGCTCTAGACCCGAAGCGGAGTGATCTAGCCATGGGCAGGTTGAAGCGGAGGTAAGACTTCGTGGAGGACCGAACCCACCAGGGTTGAAAACCTGGGGGATGACCTGTGGTTAGGGGTGAAAGGCCAATCAAACTCCGTGATAGCTGGTTCTCCCCGAAATGCATTTAGGTGCAGCGTCGTGTGTTTCTTGCCGGAGGTAGAGCACTGGATAGGCGATGGGCCCTACCGGGTTACTGACCTTAGCCAAACTCCGAATGCCGGTAAGTGAGAGCGCGGCAGTGAGACTGTGGGGGATAAGCTCCATGGTCGAGAGGGAAACAGCCCAGAGCATCGACTAAGGCCCCTAAGCGTACGCTAAGTGGGAAAGGATGTGGAGTCGCAGAGACAACCAGGAGGTTGGCTTAGAAGCAGCCACCCTTGAAAGAGTGCGTAATAGCTCACTGGTCAAGTGATTCCGCGCCGACAATGTAGCGGGGCTCAAGCGTACCGCCGAAGTCGTGTCATTCGTACAT
>NZ_JBEZKP010000112.1:3438-5316 GCF_040706335.1 Streptomyces sp. NPDC048389
GTGGGATGGGTAGGGGAGCGTCGTGTGCCGGGTGAAGCAGCCGCGGAAGCGAGTTGTGGACGGTTCACGAGTGAGAATGCAGGCATGAGTAGCGATACACACGTGAGAAACGTGTGCGCCGATTGACTAAGGGTTCCTGGGTCAAGCTGATCTGCCCAGGGTAAGTCGGGACCTAAGGCGAGGCCGACAGGCGTAGTCGATGGACAACCGGTTGATATTCCGGTACCCGCTTTGAAACGCCCAGTACTGAACCAGGCGATGCTAAGTCCGTGAAGCCGCCGGCTGAGTCTTCGGACGAGGTCGGAGTGGTGGAGCCGACGGACCAGACTTGTAGTAGGTAAGCGATGGGGTGACGCAGGAAGGTAGTCCAGCCCGGGCGGTGGTTGTCCCGGGGTAAGGGTGTAGGCCGTGTGACAGGCAAATCCGTCACACATGGGGCTGAGACCTGATGCCGAGCCGATTGTGGTGAAGTGGATGATCCTATGCTGTCGAGAAAAGCCTCTAGCGAGTTTCATGGCGGCCCGTACCCTAAACCGACTCAGGTGGTCAGGTAGAGAATACCGAGGCGTTCGGGTGAACTATGGTTAAGGAACTCGGCAAAATGCCCCCGTAACTTCGGGAGAAGGGGGGCCATCACTGGTGATCCGATTTACTCGGTGAGCTGGGGGTGGCCGCAGAGACCAGCGAGAAGCGACTGTTTACTAAAAACACAGGTCCGTGCGAAGCCGTAAGGCGATGTATACGGACTGACGCCTGCCCGGTGCTGGAACGTTAAGGGGACCGGTTAGTGACCTTTCGGGGTTGCGAAGCTGAGAACTTAAGCGCCAGTAAACGGCGGTGGTAACTATAACCATCCTAAGGTAGCGAAATTCCTTGTCGGGTAAGTTCCGACCTGCACGAATGGCGTAACGACTTCTCGACTGTCTCAACCATAGGCCCGGTGAAATTGCACTACGAGTAAAGATGCTCGTTTCGCGCAGCAGGACGGAAAGACCCCGGGACCTTTACTACAGTTTGATATTGGTGTTCGGTTCGGCTTGTGTAGGATAGGTGGGAGACTGTGAAGCTTGGACGCCAGTTCAGGTGGAGTCGTCGTTGAAATACCACTCTGGTCGTGCTGGATGTCTAACCTGGGTCCGTGATCCGGATCAGGGACAGTGTCTGATGGGTAGTTTAACTGGGGCGGTTGCCTCCTAAAGAGTAACGGAGGCGCCCAAAGGTTCCCTCAGCCTGGTTGGCAATCAGGTGTTGAGTGTAAGTGCACAAGGGAGCTTGACTGTGAGACCGACGGGTCGAGCAGGGACGAAAGTCGGGACTAGTGATCCGGCGGTGGCTTGTGGAAGCGCCGTCGCTCAACGGATAAAAGGTACCCCGGGGATAACAGGCTGATCTTCCCCAAGAGTCCATATCGACGGGATGGTTTGGCACCTCGATGTCGGCTCGTCGCATCCTGGGGCTGGAGTCGGTCCCAAGGGTTGGGCTGTTCGCCCATTAAAGCGGTACGCGAGCTGGGTTTAGAACGTCGTGAGACAGTTCGGTCCCTATCCGCTGTGCGCGTAGGAGTCTTGAGAAGGGCTGTCCCTAGTACGAGAGGACCGGGACGGACGAACCTCTGGTGTGCCAGTTGTCCTGCCAAGGGCATGGCTGGTTGGCTACGTTCGGAAAGGATAACCGCTGAAAGCATCTAAGCGGGAAGCCTGCTTCGAGATGAGGACTCCCACCTCCTTGAGAGGGTAAGGCTCCCAGTAGACGACTGGGTTGATAGGCCGGATATGGAAGCCCTGTAAGGGGTGGAGTTGACCGGTACTAATAGGCCGAGGGCTTGTCCTCAGTTGCTCGCGTCCACTGTGTTAGTTCTGAAGTAACGAACTCGCCCGA
>NZ_JBEZKP010000113.1:0-4963 GCF_040706335.1 Streptomyces sp. NPDC048389
TCGGTACGCAGCGGGTTGATCTCCGAGACGGCGCCGACGAACGTGGTCTTGCCCACGCCGAAGCCGCCCGCCACCACGATCTTCGCGCTGGTGGTTGAGCGGGCAGCACCGCCGCTAGAGCTTGCGAAGTCCACTGAGCACCCTTTCGAGCAGTGTCACGTCTGGCTGACCGCCGGCGGACTCGTCGCCGCCGGGCTGATGAATGGCGACAAGTCCGGCCTCTGCCAGGTCGGCGACGAGGATCCGGGCAACGCCGAGGGGGATGGAGAGGAGTGCCGAGATCTCAGCCACCGACTTGATCTCGAAACACAGATGGCAGATCCGCTGGTGCTCGGGCAACTGCCCCTGCAGCCTTGACGGATCGGCCGTGGTACTGACCAGCGCCTCGATGGCGAGCTGGTAACGCGGCCGCGTCCGGCCGCCGGTCATGGCGTACGGACGGACCAGCGGGTTGTGCCTGCCGGGCCCGCCGGCCGACGTGTTGGAGGGCTCGTGCGCCCGCCGCTGCGTCCCCGGTCGGCCCCTGTGCTGTCCTCCCGGGCCCTGCGGCCCTGGAGGCGAACTCGGCTGCTGCTGTCCGTACGAGGGGTCGTAGGACGGCTGGTACGGCGACTGCGGCTGCTGATAGGGCTGCTGGTGGCCCTCTCTGCCCGGCGTCGGAGGAAAGTTGAAGCGGTTGTCTGTGTGCTCACCGTGCGGCTGATGACCGCCCTCGTAAGGGCGCCCGCCTGGGGGTGTTGCCACGATTTCCTCCTCCGACTGCCTATCGCCGGTTCCTGTCCCTGTGGAGCCCGCGCCACCGCACCTTAACGGTGCGGTGGCGTGAAACGCACTGTCTGTCTACCGATCAAGAAGCATGAGCGCTCAGTTGAGCAGGCTTCCCTGGAGCTCCGCGCGCAGGTCCGGGGTGAGGACGCTGCCCGCACGGTCGACCAGGAGGGCCATTTCGTAGCCCACGAGGCCGATGTCCGCGTCGGGGTGGGCCAGTACGGCCAGCGAGGAGCCGTCGGAGATGGACATGATGAAGAGGAAGCCGCGCTCCATCTCCACGACCGTCTGATTGACGGCGCCGCCTTCGAAGATCCGGGACGCTCCCGCGGTCAGCGAGGTCAGGCCGGAGGCCACGGCCGCCAGCTGATCGGCGCGGTCGCGCGGGAAACCTTCGGACATCGCCAGCAGGAGTCCGTCGGCGGAGACCACCACCGTGTGCGACACCCCTGGGGTGTTGTCCACGAAGTTGGTGATCAACCAGTTCAGATTCTGCGCCGCCTGGCTCATCGGACTCACACTAACGCTCCTGGTTGTAGGTACTGCCCGGGCCGCGGCCCGGTCCGTTCGTGTCCGTTCCCGCGCTGCGTCCCTGCTGGACGCCGCGCCGCAGGTTGCTCAACCTGCCGCGCACATCCTCAGGGGCACGGGAGACCTGTGGGCCGCCCTGCGGGGTCTGCTCGGCCGTGCCCTCGATCAGGTTGGCCTTGGGCACTCGCCGGGGAAGGCCGGACGAGGTGACTCCGCCCGCCTTCGGGTCGCGAAGCTTCTCCGCCCGCTGCCAGCGCTCGTCGTTCGCCGAACGCCAGGAGGAGGGCTCCATGCCCCCGCCGCCGCCGAAGCCGCCCGCGTTGCTGTCGCTGCCTTCCGCGGCCTGCCCATTCTGCCCCGCGGACGGAGCCTGCTCGGCGGACTGCTGCTGCGACTGCTGCTGCTGTGCCGGCGGCGTCTGGCTGCTGCCACGCCGCGGGAGGCCCGCGCCCGTCAGTGCGTGGGTGCTGCTCGGAGCCGGTCCCGGACGGTCGAAGCCTACGCGCTCCGAGCCGTTCGTGGGAGCGTCGGGCGAAGATTCCGCTTCGGTTCGGTGCTCCGGCTCGTACGCGTCCTGATAGCCGCTCTGGTCGGTCCACTCCGCCTGATGGGACTGGTTGTTGTACTGAGCGTCGTACTGCGACTCGGCGCTCTGGGGCTCCTGGTATGTGGCTTCCGCATATGCGCGCTGGTGCGCGTCCTGCCGGTCTCCGTGCTCCGGGTAGCCGCCGGCTGCCGGCTGGTACGCCTCCTGGTAGCCGCCCTGGTACTCGTCGTACCCCGACTGCTGCTGCCGGGGCTCCTGCTGCTCGTACGACGTCTCGTCCCGGTACAGCGGCCGTTCGCCGCCCTGTGCCTGGGCCTCCAGGGCCGCACGGCGCTCCTCGCGCATCAGGGAGCGGCCCACGGGGTCGAGCTGCGACGGCGCGCCCTCAGAGGACTGCTCGTAGCGCGAGTCGTCGAAGCCGAGCTCCGCCGCGGTGCGCACCGGGGCCGCTTCGAAGGCCGGCGTCTCGTACGACTGCTGCTCCGGGATGATCTGCGAGACCGTGAAGTCGTCCTCAGGCAGAGCCTCGCCACCGCCACCGTGGGTGATGGCGTCGGGAAGCATGACCAGCGAGGTGGTGCCGGCCTGCTCGCCCGAGGGCCGCAGCTGTACGCGGATGCCGTGCCGGCCGGCGAGGCGGCCGACCACGAACAGACCCATGCGCTGGGAGACGGCGGCGTCCACGGTCGGCGGGTTGGCCAGCTTGTGGTTGATGTCCGCGAAGTCCTCGGCGGTGAGGCCGATGCCCTTGTCGTGGATCTCGACCATCACGCGGCCGTCGGGCAGGCGGGTCGCGGTGACGCGGACCTTGGTCTGCGGGGAGGAGAACGTGGTGGCGTTCTCCAGCAGTTCGGCGAGCAGGTGCACGAGGTCGGTCACGGCCTGGCCGTGGATCTCGGTCTCCGGGACGCCGGTGAGCTCGATGCGCTCGTAGGACTCCACCTCGGACGAGGCGGCGCGCAGCACGTCGACCAGCGGCACCGGCTGGTTCCAGCGGCGGCCCGGCTCCTCGCCGGCGAGGATGAGGAGGTTCTCTCCGTTGCGGCGCATACGGGTCGCCAGGTGGTCCAGCTTGAAGAGGTTCTCCAGCTGGTCCGGGTCTGCCTCGTTGTTCTCCAGGTCGGTGATCAGGGTCAGCTGGCCCTCGATCAGCGACTGGTTGCGCTGGGACAGGTTGGTGAAGATCGCGTTGACGTTGCCCCGGAGCATGGCCTGCTCGGCGGCGAGCCGCACGGCCTCGCGGTGCACCTGGTCGAAGGCGCGGGCGACCTCGCCGATCTCGTCATGGGTGTTGATCGGGATGGGCTGGACACGGGTGTCGACCCGGCCCGGCTCGGTGCGGGAGAGCTGGTCGACGAGCATCGGCAGCCGCTGCTCGGCGATACCGAAGGCGGCGGTGCGCAGCTGGCGCATCGAGCGGCTCATCTGGCGGGCCATGAGGCCGGCCAGGATGAAGGCGGCGAGCAGTGCGACGACGACGATGGCGCCGGTGGTGATGGCGTCGTTGCGGGCTTCGTCGGAGATCTGGGCGGCCTCCTGCACGGCCCGGTCCACCAGATCGTTCTCGATCTCCGTGTAGCCGTCGAACTTGGCGGTGGCGGCCCCCATCCAGGTCTCGGGTGTGACGTCCTGCTCCGCCAGCTTGTCCGGGTCGGTGCCGGAGCCGATCGCGGTGGCCATGCCGGTGAAGACGGAGCCGTCGGCGCCCGTGGGCGGGTTCAGGCCGGCCGCCGCCAGCCGCTTGCCGCCCTCGGTGGCCTTGCCGGTCATGACTTCCTTGAGCCGCGCCGTATCGGCCTCCGTACCGCCGGAGACGTACTCGCCGATGGCGATCTGCTCGAGGTAGTTGTACGAGTTGAAGGCGATGGTCTGCTTCGCGAGGACCGTGTCGTCCTTGCTCGGCCGTACCAGTAGGTGCATACCGATCGAGCGCTGCAGCGACGCGGCGGCCTTGGCGAGCTGGACCGCGTAGACGGTACGGCCGTAGCTGGTGACGTTGCCGGTGCCGAGGCCGAGTTCGTTGGCGAACTCCATCAGTACGTGCTGGATCTTGACGTAACCCTCTTCGGTCTGCACCGGGTCGAGGGCCTTGGTGTAAGCCGCCTTGCGCAGGTCGGTGAGGTTCGGCTCCTCCTGCTTGAACAGCTGGAGACGGCGCTCGAGGCCCTGCCCCTCGGGCATGTCCTCGACGGCCTTGTCGAACTTGGCCCTGGCCGCGTCGGTGGTCTCGTACGCCTCGGTGACGACGGACACCTGGCGGGCGTCCTCGCTGGTGGCCAGCAGCAGGGGCTGTGCGGTCAGGTCGCGCTCGTTGAGGAGGGCCTGGCCGTACTCGGCGGCGGCGCGCACGATCAGCGCCGTCTTCTCCGCGTCCTGCGCCTCGCTCCAGGTGTCGATCGACTGCTTGACCTGGAACCCGCCCATCATCAGCCCGACGAGCACGGGTATGAGGAGGATGGCGTTCAGGCGGGTGGGCACCCGCCAGTTGCGTGGGGACAGACGGCTGGAATCACTGCCGGAGCCGCCGCTGAAACCGCCGACGGCCGGGGAAGTGCCGGAAGCTCCCACCGCATCCGCAGGCGATGCCGCGGTGCGCGGCGGTGGGGTGAAGTTGCCCCGTGCCTGTTGCTCTGCGGAGCTCGTATTGCTTCGCCTCACTCGACCAACAACCTCTCGGCGTCGGCACCTACGCTGTGCCGTGTTTCGTTCAGAGCCGCACTACTCGGCAGTTCGAGGAATTCCAGCACGTCGAGCGGCTCCATTCCAAACACTCGGAATCAGGGATTCCGAGTGGCCCACGCCTCACATAAAACGGGCATAAAGAACGAGCCCCGTCAAATGGCGAGGCTCAGGTGAGCACAGTGGTACCGCGCGTGTGCGCCCGGTGTCCACTGCGCCGGAATTCTCTGTCGAAATGTTATGAAAACGGAGGCGGGCCGTGTCAAAAGACACAGCCCGCCTCAGCGTCAACTACGACAACTGCCGTATTGCGCTGTCTACTTGGCCAATCTACTTGAGGCGGGCCATGAGTGCGTGTTCGACGAGTGTGATGAGGGCGCTCTTGGCGTCGGCGCGGTGGCGGGCGTCGGTGGTGATGATGGGGGTGTCGGGGCCGAT
>NZ_JBEZKP010000114.1:0-4932 GCF_040706335.1 Streptomyces sp. NPDC048389
GGGGCGGGCGTTTGTGGCGCTGCGGCGCCGGGGCGGGGGCGGGGGCGGGGTGGTCTGCAGCGCCGGGGCGGGGTGGTCTGCGGCGCCGGGGCGGGGTGGTCTGCGGCGCCGGGGCGGGGGCGGGGCGCTTTACGGCACCGCGGCCCCACGGGTCAGGTCCGTGGGGCCGCGGCGTCAGGCAGAGCGGGCGGCGTCAGAGGTTGCCGCGCTTCTCCTGCTCACGCTCGATCGCCTCGAAGAGCGCCTTGAAGTTGCCCTTGCCGAAGCCCATCGAACCGTGCCGCTCGATCATCTCGAAGAAGACCGTGGGGCGGTCCTGGACCGGCTTGGTGAAGATCTGCAGCAGGTAGCCGTCCTCGTCGCGGTCGACGAGAATCTTCAGCTCGCGCAGCGTCTCGACCGGCACCCGGGTCTCGCCGGCCCACTCGCCGAGCGTGTCGTAGTACGAGTCCGGGGTGTCGAGGAACTGGACACCCGCGGCCCGCATGGAGCGGACGGTGGCGACGATGTCGTTCGTGGCAAGCGCGATGTGCTGGACGCCGGCGCCGCCGTAGAACTCGAGGTACTCGTCGATCTGCGACTTCTTCTTCGCGATCGCCGGCTCGTTGATCGGGAACTTCACCTTGAGAGTGCCGTCGGCGACGACCTTCGACATCAGGGCGGAGTACTCGGTGGCGATGTCGTCGCCCACGAACTCCTTCATGTTGGTGAAGCCCATGACCTTGTTGTAGAACCCGACCCACTCGTTCATCCGGCCGAGTTCGACGTTGCCCACGCAGTGGTCGATGGCCTGGAAGGTGCGCTTGGCCGGCGGCTCGACGATCGGGTCGGCGGCGGCGAAGCCGGGCAGGTACGGGCCGTTGTAGCCGCCGCGCTCGACGAGGGTGTGGCGGGTCTTGCCGTAGGTCGCGATGGCGGCCATCACGACGGTGCCGTGCTCGTCCTTGACCTCGTACGGCTCGGTGATGCCGGTGGCGCCGTGCTCGACCGCGTACGCGTACGCCTTGCGGGCGTCGGGCACCTCGATGGCCAGGTCGACGACACCGTCGCCGTGGGCGGCGACATGGTCGGCGAGGAAGTGGCCCCAGTCGGTGGACGCCTTGATCACGGAGGTGAGGACGAAGCGGGCGGCGCCGTTGGCGAGGACGTAACTCGCGGTCTCGCGGCTGCCGTTCTCCGGTCCGGAGTAGGCGACGAGCTTCATGCCGAAGGCCGTGGAGTAGTAGTGCGCGGCCTGCTTGGCGTTGCCGACGGCGAAGACGACCGCGTCCATTCCCTTCACCGGGAAGGGGTCGGCCTGCCGCGCGGTGTCCGGGGTGTGATCGATGGTCTCAGTCATAGGGGAAGGCTCTCGCCGATCCACAAGGTGCGCAATAGTTCGTGCTCTGGCTGGGCAATATGCCCAGCACGGGTCCGCAATCGTCGGGCGTTGTGTACAGGATGACCATCGGGAGGGCGCCATGGCGATCGATCATCTGGACGGGCGGCTCATCGTGCTGCTGGCACGGGAGCCGAGGATCGGCGTACTGGAGGCGTCGCGGCGGCTCGGCGTGGCGCGCGGGACGGTGCAGGCGCGGATGGACCGGCTCCAGGCGCAGGGGGTGATCCGGGGCTTCGGGCCGGACGTCGACCCGGCGGCGCTCGGATATCCGGTGACGGCGTTCGCGACGCTGGAGATCAAGCAGGGGCAGGGCGCGGATGTACGCGCGCATTTGGCGACCGTTCCCGAGGTGCTCGAACTGCACACCACCACCGGGCACGGGGACATGCTCTGCCGGCTGGTCGCCCGCTCCAACGCGGACCTCCAACGGGTGATCGACCGGGTGGTCGGCTTCGAGGGGATCGTCCGGGCGTCGACGGCGATCGTGATGGAGAACCCGGTGCCACTGCGGATCATCCCGTTGGTGGAGCAGGCGGCGGAGGACTCGCGAACCCCCTGAGGCCAGTTACAAAGAAACAGTTGCATAGAAAGCGTTGCAAGACTTTCTTTGCAACGCTACCGTTGCACGCATGAACGAGAACGAGAACGAGAACGAGAACGAGGAAGAGGGCGCGGCCGAAGCCGGGCCCGGCGCACGCAAGCTCCACAGACTGGACCCGCGCTCACTGCGCGGCATCGCCCACCCTCTGCGGATGCGCCTGCTGACGGTGCTGCGACAGGACGGCCCCGCGACCGCCTCCCGGCTCGCGGAGAAACTCGGCGAGTCCAGCGGCGCCACCAGCTACCACCTGCGCCAACTCGCAGCACACGGCTTCGTCGAGGACGATCCGGAGCGCGGCAAGGGCCGGGAGCGGTGGTGGAAGGCATCCATGGACGGCATGCTCTTCGACGAATCCCTCTACAGCGACCCCGACCCGGCGGTGCGCGGAGCGGCCGACCTGTACCTCCACGAGCACGCGACCATGCACACCCAGGAGGTCGCCACCTGGCTCGGCAGCCAGCGGGACTGGCCCGAGGAGTGGCGGCGCAGCTCCGACCTCAGCGACTTCACGCTGCGCCTGACCGCGGCGCAGGCGCACGAACTCAACGAGAAGATCCACGAGCTCATCGAGAGCTACCGCGACCTCGAACCCGCGCCCGGCACCGAAGGCGCCGCCCAGGTCCGGCTGCACACGCACGCATTCCCACGCTCCACCGGCTGAGGAGACTCCGGGTCATGCACTCCGACATACATCTGATGCTGCACGAGCTGCGCGCCGGAGAACTGCGCACGGCCGCCGCCGGCCAAGTGCCGGGTGCGCAGCTGCGAGTGCAGCTGCGCACCCGGCTGGGCCTGGCCTTCGTCGGGCTGGGGCTGCGGCTGCTGCGGCAGCCGCCCGCGCAGGCCCGGAGCGCGACCCGTCTCGCATGACCGGGCAGGGGGAACCGCCGAGGCCGAGAGCGCGCAGGGGCGCCGGGGGCCGCTCGCCACCGTACTGGCGGCCAACGCCGTCTCCATCACCGGCACTCGCTCACCCTCATCGGCGTCCCGTGGTTCACGCTCCAGACCACGGGCAGCCCCGCCAAGGCCGGCCTGGTCGCCTTCTGCGCCACCCTGCCCGTCGTCGTCTCCGCCGTCATCGGCGGACCCGTCATCGACCGGATCGGCCGGCGCCGGGTCAGCATCGCCACCGACCTCGTCTGCGCCGTCGCCCTCGCCGCGATCCCCCTGCTCCACTGCACGGGAGCACTCCGCTTCTGGATGCTGTGCGCGCTGATGGCCGTCACCGGCCTTTTCCACGCACCGGGCGAGACCGCGCGCTACGTGCTCGTGCCCGACCTCGCCGAGCTGGCGGGAACACGGCTGTCGCGGGCCGCGAGCCTCTTCGACGCCGTCTCGCGCGGTGCGCGGATGACCGGCGCGGCGCTCGCCGGCGTCCTCATCGCACTCATCGGCGCGGAGGCGGTCGTCCTGCGCGACGCGGCGACGTTCTGCGGCTCCGCGCTGCTGATCGCCCTCGGCCTGCGTCGGGTCGGCGCGGCCGAACCACGGCGGGCCCGCGCACCCGTGTCCTTCGCCGCGTACCGGGGCGAACTGCGTGAGGGCTACGCCTTCCTGCTGCGCGCCCGGCTGCTGCTGGGCGTCGTCCTGATGGTGATGGTCACCAACGGCCCCGACCAGGGCTGGAGTTCGGTGCTGCTGCCCGTCCACGCCAAGGACAACCTGGGCGGCGCACGGGACTTGGGCCTGCTGGCCGCCGTGTTCGGCGGCTGCGCACCGCTCGGCGCCCTGCTCTACGCTGCCGTCGGGCACCGCTTCCGGCGGCGGCCTGGCGGCCGACCACCTGATCGAACTGGCCGGCCTGGCGACGGCGCTGCTCACACTGGGCGGGCTGTACTTCCTGACGACGCTGCCCCGGCCGTGTTCCCGCGCTGGCGCGAGATGGACGCGGGACGCGGGCCCTTGGAGGAAGACCCTTCCCGAGTCAGCAGCCCGGGACCTTCCCGCCCTGCTCCAGCGAGCGCAGCGACTCCACCGCGCCCTTGAGCGTCGCCACCGGGATCAGACGCAGTCCCTCCGGCAACTCCGCCTGCGCGTCCGCGCACTCGTCCGTCGGCACGAGGAACACGGTCGCCCCGTCGCGAGCGGCCGCCTGCGTCTTCAGCGACACCCCGCCGACCGCGCCGACCTTCCCGTCGGGTGTGATCGTCCCCGTACCCGCGATGCTGCGGCCACCGGTGAGGTCACCGCCGGTGCCGTCACCCTGCAGCTTGTCGATGATCCCGAGGGAGAACAGCAGACCGGCGCTGGGCCCGCCGACATCGGCGAGGCGCAACGAGACCTTCACCTCGGCCGGCTCCTCGCCGAGGTACGAGAGCGCCGCGCGGGTGGCGACGTTCTGCGACTCCTCCATGGCCTCCGCGTTGTGCCGCTCGACCTCCTTCTCCGTCCTGCCCGCCGGATAGACGGCGTCGCGCGGCAGCACGGCCCGGTCGGAACGGAACCAGCCGTCGGCCACGTCTCCGAAGTCCACGTCGGCGCCGGGGCCGGTCGCCACGATCGTCGTCATCCGCAGCTCCCCCTCGGTCTTGCGGGTCGGCGCACCGGAGATCGTGATCACCTGCGTCCCCTGGTGCTCGCCGAGCACGTCCGCGGTCATCCCGGGCTGAGCGACGACGAACGGCAGCGGCGCGAGCCCGGCGACGGTGAACAGCGCGACGACGGGCAGGGCGCAGAGGGCGAAGGCGCGGGGGCGCGTGAGACTGGAGAGCACGCTGCCAATGTATCCGGGCGCGGCCCGCCACCGGCGGGGCGGCCTTGGCCGGGGGTGGCCCGGGGCCGGGGTGGGGCCGAGGTGGCCCGGTGGGCGGGTGCGTGGCGCCCCTGTGGGGGGTGGCTGCGGGGCTGTGCCGGTGGGCGGGTGCGTGGCGCCCGGGGGTGGTGGCTGTGTTGGTGGTGGGTGGCGGGGGGCGGGGCCTCCGGAGGGGGGTGTCCGGAATGGCTTTCCTCA
>NZ_JBEZKP010000115.1:0-4369 GCF_040706335.1 Streptomyces sp. NPDC048389
TCCGGAAGATCTTGAGAATGCGCTCCTGGTTGCAGACCAGGCGCAGGGAGCCCTCGTGCGCACGCACACGCTTGAGCCCGCCCACGAGCACGCCGAGGCCGGTGGAGTCGAGGAAGTCCACGCCCTCCATGTCGACAACCAGGTGGTAGCTGCCGTCGTTCACCAACTCGACCAACTGCTCGCGCAGCTTGGGCGCGGTATACACATCAATCTCGCCACCGACCTCGACGACCGTACGGTCGCCACCAGGTCCGGACACATTGCGAGTCGACAGGGACAGGTCCACGGATCCTCCAGCACCTTGCTATCGAGCGGCCGCCCTTCAAGTCTCCCCGACGGAGCCGGAAGACAGTCGCCAGCCGCGATGGCATTCAATCACTTACCAGCAGCCATGCACGACGCCTTGGGACCATTGTCCGTCACGCCAGTGACACGCTCGGTGCCGATGGCCAAGAATCACCGTCCCAGTCGACCGCCCGGGAGCGGGGCGAACCGCCCCTCCCCCAGCACGGTCCTCGACCGGCTCACCGCAGGTGCGAGCCGGGCTGCGCGCATCACTCATACGGAGCACCTGCCCCCTCGACCGGGCAGGCATGCCGTCTGGCCGGACCGCATCCGGGCAGAAGTGATCAGCGCCGTCCGGCGCGCCGGAATCGAGCGTCCCTGGGCGCACCAGGCGACCGCCGCCGAGCACGCGCTGGACGGCGAGTCCGTGGTCATCGCGACCGGCACCGCGTCCGGCAAGTCGCTGGCCTACCTCGCCCCCGTACTCAGCGCCCTGCTGGACGGCGCGGACGCCCCCAACGGCCGCGGCACCACCGCCCTGTACCTGGCGCCCACCAAGGCCCTCGCCGCCGACCAGCGGCGCGCGGTGAAGGAACTCGCCGCACCGCTCGGCAACCGGATCCGGCCCGCCGTCTACGACGGCGACACGCCGGTCGAGGAACGCGAATGGGTCCGCCAGTACGCCAACTACGTCCTCACCAACCCGGACATGCTGCACCGGGGCATACTCCCCGCCCACCCCCGCTGGTCCTCCTTCCTCCGCGCGCTGCGCTATGTCGTGGTCGACGAGTGCCACACCTACCGCGGCGTCTTCGGCTCCCACGTCGCGCAGGTGCTGCGGCGACTGCGCCGCCTGTGCGCCCGCTACGGCGCAGACCCGGTCTTCCTGCTCGCCTCTGCCACCTCGGCGCAGCCGGCCGTGGCCGCAGGCCGGCTCACGGGTCTGCCCGTGCGCGAGGTCTCCGACGACGCCTCACCCCGTGGTGAGCTGGTCTTCGCCCTGTGGGAGCCGCCCCTGACCGAGCTCCACGGCGAGAAGGGCGCACCGGTGCGGCGCACGGCCACCGCGGAGACAGCCGACCTCCTGACCGACCTGACCGTTCAGGGCGTACGCAGCGTGGCCTTTGTACGCTCCCGCCGCGGCGCCGAACTGATCTCCGTGATCGCCAAGGAGCGCCTCGCCGAGGTGGACCGATCTCTGCCCGGGCGTGTCGCGGCCTACCGGGGCGGCTATCTCCCCGAGGAGCGCCGCGCGCTCGAGCGCGCCCTCCATTCCGGCGAGCTCCTGGGCCTCGCGGCCACCACCGCGCTGGAACTCGGCGTCGACATCGCCGGCCTGGACGCCGTCGTCATCGCCGGATACCCCGGAACCCGGGCTTCCCTGTGGCAGCAGGCGGGCCGGGCCGGACGCTCGGGCCAGGGCGCCCTCGCCGTGCTGGTGGCCCGCGACGACCCGCTGGACACCTTCCTCGTCCACCATCCCGAGGCCCTGTTCGACCGTCCGGTGGAGTCCACGGTCCTCGATCCCGACAATCCGTATGTGCTCGCGCCGCATCTGTGCGCGGCCGCCGCGGAACTTCCGCTCACCGACGCCGACCTCGACCTCTTCGGACCCGCCACGGCCGATCTGATGCCGCAGCTGGAGGCGGCGAGGCTGTTGCGGCGACGTGCGTCCGGCTGGCACTGGACCCGCCGCGAGCGGGCCGCCGACCTCACCGACATCCGGGGGGAGGGCGGCAGTCCCGTGCAGATCGTCGAGGCCGCCACCGGCCGGCTGCTCGGCACGGTCGACGAAGGGGCCGCCCACACGGCCGTCCACGACGGCGCGGTCCACCTCCACCAGGGCCGTACGTATCTGGTCGACCGACTCGACCTGGACGACTCCGTCGCCCTGGTCTCGGAGGCGAACCCGCCCTACTCGACCACCGCCCGCGACACCACCGCCATCTCCGTGCTCGAGACGGACACCGAGATCCCGTGGGGCGCCGGGCGCCTCTGCTACGGCTCCGTCGAAGTCACCAACCAGGTCGTCTCCTTCCTGCGACGCCGACTCATCACCGGGGAAGTCCTCGGTGAGTCCAAGCTCGACCTCCCGCCCCGGACGCTGCGGACCCGGGCCGTGTGGTGGACGGTCACCGAGGACCAACTGGACACCGCCCGCATCACCCCCGAGCAGCTGGGCGGTGCTCTGCACGCGGCCGAGCACGCCTCCATCGGGATGCTGCCTCTGTTCGCCACGTGCGACCGCTGGGACATCGGGGGCGTCTCCGTGCCTCTCCATCCCGACACGCTGCTGCCGACCGTCTTCGTG
The DNA here is from genome assembly GCF_040706335.1 of Streptomyces sp. NPDC048389. Lineage (NCBI taxonomy): Bacteria > Bacillati > Actinomycetota > Actinomycetes > Kitasatosporales > Streptomycetaceae > Streptomyces > Streptomyces sp. NPDC048389. Next base: position 2,597 of record NZ_JBEZKP010000115.1, read on the forward strand.
TACGACGGGCACCCGGGCGGCGCCGGTTTCGCCGAGCGGGCCTTCCACACGGCCCGCGAGTGGCTCACCGCCACGCGGGAAGCGATCGCCTTGTGCGAGTGTGAGGCGGGATGCCCTTCCTGCATCCAGTCGCCCAAATGCGGCAACGGCAACGATCCGCTGCACAAGCGAGGCGCGGTCCGGCTGCTCACGGAACTCCTGCGGGCGGCCCCGGCGGCCGAAGCGCCGTGCCCGGGAGCGCCTGCGGCACCTGAAGCCCGCGGTCCGGTACCGGGTCAGGAAGTGCCCGGTCCGGGGCCCGCTGCGGCTCCGGGTACGCCCGGTTCCGGAGCGCCGGGTCAGGAAGCGGCCGGCCCCGCAACGCCTGCGGCTCCCGAAGCCCCGGCCCCGGGAGCGCCAGGTCCGGGTGAGCCAGGTCCGGAACCGCCTGGGGCCCCGCCCGCGCCCTGACCGCCGGGGCGTAGGGCCCGAACCGTGCCAGTGCCGTCACGTCCGCGACCTCGCCGGTCACGGTGCACCGCACCACCTCGGCACCCTGGGCCCTGGCCACCCGGTCCGCTCTCGCACACGCGTCGGCCCCTCCGTTCAGGGCGTGGTCGGCCGCAGCCAGCGCCGCCAGGTCTGCGGCGGCTCCGGCCCGGTGACGGGCCACCACGGCCTGGCCCATCGCCAGCACGATCGCGAAGACGGCGCACAGCACGGTGGTCGCCATCGCCGCCCACACCGTCGCCGAGCCACGGTCACGGACCTGGTCCACGGCGCCATGCCCGTTCACCGAGCCACGCCTGTGCACGAAACCGCCCCCGTTGGCTCCAACCCTTTTCGGACTGCCCCGCCGTTCACTGCGCCACCGCGACGGGGCCCGCCGGCTCGGTGCGGTGCCCGGGGCACTCCGGTCCTGTCGCCACCTGGACGACGCGACCCGGTCCCAAGCCGCTCCGGGGCCCGTCGCCTTTCCCTCGGCCAAGGGCCGGTCTGCCCTCCCGTCCGGTGCCCAGGGCCGGGCTTCGTCCTGAGGCAGGAGCGACGAGCGGTTCCGAGACCACGGCCGAGGCCCTGCCCGAAGCTGCGGGCTCGTCCCCCGTAGTGACCCGTACGAACTCCGTCCGGGCCCGCCTGACCGAGCGGTCGTCGCTTTCCCGCCCGGCGTCCCGGCGGACGACCATCCCGGACGCGGCGGCCCCGGCTCCCTGCCCCACGGCGTCCTCGGCCGGCGCCACCGCCTCGGCGCTCAGCGTCAGAGCCAGCGCGCCCGGACCAGGAGCATCCGACTCGACTCGCACGCGCCACAGGTCGCCGCTGCGTGTCAGCGTGACCACGGAGCCGCTCGGTGCCGCCGAACGGGCCGCGGCGAGGGCGGCCGCCCGCGGCTCGGACCGTGCCGCGGCCCGAGCCCCGGCCCGAGCGGCATCCACGCACTGGATCTGCGCCGCAGCGGCCGTCAGCGCCCAGACCAGGGCCATGGTGAAGACGACCAGGGCCGGCACAGCCACAGCCGCTTCCGCCGTGACCGAGCCCCGTTCCGGGGAATCGGCGGCACACGGTGCCTCAGAACTGGGCATCGAGCGCCTTCCCGATCACTGCTTCGAGGGCTCCGGATACGGTCCCACTGGTGACGATCTTGTAGAGGACCGCGGCAAAGGCGCACGCGGCGATCGTTCCCATCGCGTATTCGGAAGTAGTCCTTGCTTAGTTTATGTGTCTCTTTGAGGCAGCCCGAGAGCAAGGGAACGTCAAAGTCTCTTGCACTCCCCTGAGTCTCAAACGTACGGT
>NZ_JBEZKP010000116.1:0-4312 GCF_040706335.1 Streptomyces sp. NPDC048389
TAACGGTTGCGATGGACTGGTACACCCGTTGCATCATCGGCCTGCGGGTGACGCCGGTATCGACGAAGGCCATCGACGCGGCGGCCGTCCTCTATCAGGCCTACCGTCCCCAGCGGGTTCCGCAGAGCTGGCCGAGGGAAGCGGCCTGGCCCGAGCACGGCATTCCGCGCGGGGTGCTGGTGGAGGCCGAGGCCGTCCAGGGTCCCGTCACCGGGGTCTGGGGGCCGAAGCTGGCGCCGGAGACGTTGATCGTCGACCACGGCAAGATCTATCTGTCGGCGCATCTGACCAGCGTCTGTCACCGGATGGGGATCTCGGTGCAGCCGGCGAGGCTGCGCACGGGGCGGGACAAGGGGCCGGTGGAGCGGTTCTTCCGCACGCTTCGGGAAGATCTGCTGCAGCGGCTGCCCGGCTACAAGGGACCGGACATCCACTCGCGCGGCCTGAATCCGGAGAAGGACGCCTTCTTCTTCCACCACGAGTTGGAGGCGATCATCCGCGAGTGGACCGCGGTGACGTATCACCGCAGGCCACACGAGGGACTCCTCGATCCGCACCTGCCGAAGGTGGAGTTGTCCCCGGCGGCGATGTTCGAACACGGGCTCGCGCGGGCGGGCTATATCGAAGTGCCCCGCGACCCGCACCTGGCCTACGAGTTCCTCGACGTCACGACGCGCACCGTCCAGCACTACGGCGTCGAGATCAACAGCCGCCGCTACAACGGCGCCTGCCTCGACGGGCTGCGGGACATGGCCGGCTCCGACATCGAGCTGGACCAACGGCGGCTGCCGTTCTTCGCAGACCCCGACGACGTCACCCGGATCCACTTCAGGGATCACGAACGCGTCTGGCACACCCTTCAGTGGGAGCATGCCCCCAGCCTGGCCATGCCGCTGAGCGAGGAAGCGCTGCAGTTCGCCCGGCGCCTTGCGGCGAAGGAGTACACCTATCCCGACGACCGGCTCGCCATCGCCCTGCTGCTGAAGCGGTGGAACCTCGGGCTGGGCACTTCCCTGGTCGAACGGCGGATGGCACTGCGGCTCTCCCGCGAGCAGGTCGCCCTGGATCTTCCCGAGCAGCCGGCCGACGACGTCACTTCGCTGCCGTCCGTCGCCCGCGTGCTGTCCCTTCCCGAGCAGCCGGCGCCGCCGGCGATCGAGGCCGTCCAGGACCAGGAGCCGGAGGCGGGCGATGACGACGCCGACGGCCTGGAGGAGCTGGAAGAGGAACTCGACTTCTACGCCACGGCCTTGAAGGACATCGATGACGACGAGTAAGCCGACCCGCGCCCAGGCCGAGGAAGCCGATCTGCGCTCCCGGCTGGATCACCTCACGCTCTCCCGCAAGGAGGGCTTCGGCCGCCTGGCCGAGGCCCCGCGCAGGAAGCGTCCGGAGCTTCTGTCCCGCCGCCAGCTGAAAAAGCTGGGCAAGGAGGCGCTTGCCGAATACAACCGCGACCGCCGCAAGTGGCACGCGAACCTCGGCCCGCTGGGGACCCCACAAATGAAATCCTTGCACGAAGACCTCTGGGACATTTTCGACAGCAACGACCAGGACAGCGACAAGGTCAAGGGCGGCATCGCCCTCGACGCTTTCCCCGGGCTGGGCAAGACCACAGCCGTGCTTGCCTTCGCCAAGAAGGTCCATCGGCAGATCATCGAAGAAGAGGGGAAGTACACCGCCGAGGGTCACGAGCGGTGGCCGGTCTGCCGTGTCGGCTTGACCAGCAACACCGGGATGCGTGACTTCAACCGGGCCATTCTGGAGTACTACGGGCACCCCGGACGTTTCCGCGGGACCGCCGCCGAGTTCGGCTACCGCGCTCTCGATTCGGTCTTGTCGGCGGAAACAAAACTCTTGATCGTCGATGACTTGCACTTCCTGAAGTGGCGGAACAAGAACGGGATCGAGGTCAGCAACCACTTCAAATACATCGCCAACGAATTCCCGGTCACCTTGCTGATGATCGGTGTCGGCCTGGAGAAGCGGGGCCTTTTCAGCGAGGGCTCGAGTTACGAGGACGCGGTTCTCGCGCAGACCGGACGCCGCACCACCCGGCTCAATATGGACCCGTTCACCATCTCCTCCGAGAAGGGACGGAAGGACTGGCGCGACGCCCTCCTCGGGATCGAGGAACGCGTCGTCCTCGCAAACAAGCACCCTGGAATGATCGCGGACGATCTGTCCGACTACCTCTTCGCCCGCAGCACCGGACACATCGGCTCGCTCATGACGCTGATCAACCGCGGCTGCCAGAGAGCCGTGCGCAGCGGCGCCGAATGTCTGGACAAGGAACTGCTGGACCAGGTGAAGAACGACGCCGCGTCCGAGCAGGCCCGCGAGGAACTCCAGCACGCCCTGGACTCCGGCCGGCTGGTCAGCACGCCCGGGAAGAAGGCGGCATGAGCGAACTTCGCACCCTGGCGATCCGCGTCCTGCCGCGCCCTGGGGAAAGCATCGACAGCTGGCTGGAGGCACTCGCCCGGCGCTCCTGGACCTCGCTCTCGGCTCTGCTGGACGCCCTGGGCCTGCCCGAAGTGCCGGCCCGGGAACGAACATGCCGTCTCGTCACCTCACTGTCCGAGGGAGCACTGCGACGGCTCGAACGGCAGGTGACGCTGCCTGCCCGCCGTCTTGACGATGCCGTCCTGCCCGCCGAGATCTTCGGCCGCCGGGCACCCGGCTGGCGGTTCTGCCCGCAGTGCCTGCGCGACAGCGAGGGCCGCTGGCCGACGCTCTGGTGGCTGCCGTGGGCTTTCGCCTGCACCAAGCACCACGGCCTGCTCCACCGCGTCTGTCCGAGCTGTGGTCGCGAACCGCGCCACTTCCTGCCCAGGGCGGTGCACCTGCATCAGCGGGCGCACTGCATGCGCCGGACCGGCAGGAGGAACGTCTGCGGCGCCGACCTGACCAGCGCGCCGCAGCTCAACCTCGGTCACGGCCATCCGATCGTCCAGACCCAAACCGAGATCAACAGCGTCACCCTCCATCCGTTCACCTCCGCTGACGCCGTCTTCGTCGAGGTGGACCGCCTGTTGTCCGCGCTCGCCGACTCCCTGCGGCCGTCCGACCTGAGTGCGATGAGCACCGCCTGCCGTTCCGCCTGGGAATCCGTGTTCACGGACGCCACCGACTCACAGTCGTCGCTGGGCAGCTGGCGCTTCCACGAACGCCGTGTCCGGATCCTGACGCCCGAGTTCCTGCAGCGCGAGTACACCGAGGGCGGGAAAAGCCTCGACGCGATTTCCAGGGAAGTGGGCCTGCCCGTCGCGCATGTAATCCGCCATACCAAGAACCTCGGCTTCACCATCTACCGAGGGCCTCGCCCCATCACCTTCAATGACGACTGGCTCCGCGAGCAATACGTCACACAAAAACGGACCGGTGCTGACATCGCCCAGGAAATCGGCACTCACAGCGAAGTCGTCCGGCGCCGCCTAGAACACCTTGGCATTCCGCGTCGGCCATCCGGCCGCAGCACCCCCGTTCTCATCACAAAGCTGGATACTTCACTGCCGTCTGACATTCGAGCAGCGGCGGAAGGGACACTTCACGGCTGGCGCCGCCTACGTCGCTTCCAAATCAGCATATTCTTTCCCACGCTCACAACCAGCGCCAGCTACCTCAGACTCCTGCCGAGCACGCTCACCTTGCAACTCGACCAACTGGAATGCGCTGTTGGAGCCACATTGTTCCACCGCTCGGTCCGACACGCGCCACAGAGCCCGACTAGACGCGGAGCCCGTCTCCTGCGTGACCTCGACCGCGACGACGTCCAGAAGCTCATGCACGCCGCGCTCGGATCGAAAATGGAGAGAATCCCCGACCGAGACTCAATCAATTCCGGAATCGCCACGTCCGACGGTGACCGCGCCGCGCTGACCAACCTTAACGCCCGCCAGCACGGCGGCCGCCTCCACATCCCTCCTCCCATGCTGCCGCTCTTGAGGCATCTCTTCACTCGCGGAAATGAGGAGAGCTACCTGGCACAGATCCACGCCACCACAGGCATGCCGGTGACCACGATCTTCAAGCAGCTCAAACGTCTCGAAGAAGCCGGCTGGCTCACCGGCCGACGTGAATCCCCCGCCGAACGGCCAAGCGGCGGCCGAGGTCGCACCTACTACTCGCTGACCCCACTCGCACAGTGCCTCCAGCCGTCTCTCACACAGCCCGCGGAGACCGCATGAGCAGGACAGCCCGGAGGAAAAGGACACGATCATGGAACAGAACCGTGGACAGACCATCGGGACCGACACCGGAACCCGCAGGTCACAGCGCAGCCAGTGGCCAGCGGCGAAGGAAACCTACA
>NZ_JBEZKP010000117.1:0-3822 GCF_040706335.1 Streptomyces sp. NPDC048389
CCATCCGCATATCTCACACGCCAGGAAATACAACCAACCGCGCCGCATCATCAGGCACTTCGAGACGGATCACCCTAACGAGCCGAAGTCAGTAACCCCGAAGAATGAGGCTCCGTGAGCGTCGGCGCGGTTGAGTGAGGGGGTCTTGTGGACTCCATGTGGACTCCGCACCTCACACTGCCTTGAGTGTTCGAACAGCGGCTGCCCGGGCGGGCTTCTCCGGAGCCATCACGGCCAGCACGTCTGCCGCCACATCCTCAGCCGAATGCTGGTAGATCCACGTCACCTTGCTGCCGCGGTCGTGGCCGAGGATGGTCTGGGCGTCCTTTTCCGGGATACCGAGATCCTTCAACCTTGTGGCGAAGACGTGCCGCAGGTCGTGCACTCGCGGCCACCACTCGGTACGGCCCGTCTCGGAGTTCGTGACCTCTCGGGCCAGGCCAGCGGCCTGAATGGCTGGGATCCACGTCCTCCGGAAGTTGTGCCGCGTGAGCACACCGCCTTGCGGGCCGCGGAAGACCAGCTCGTCCGGGTGTAGATCGCGACCGCTGCCGATCGCCGAGATGGTGCGCTTCGGTTGGAAGCGGGCCGCCATCGCGTCCAGTGCGTCGAGGGCCTGGGGGGTCAACGGGACGGTGCGGAATCCGTGGGCGGTCTTGGGTGCCGGCTGCCGGAAGAGGGTGCCCTTATCCTCGCTGAGCACTTCCTTCACCTTGAGGTGCTTTGCTTCGAGGTCGACGTTTCCCCATCGCAGGCCGGTCGCCTCGCCCCACCGCAGCCCGGTCTCCTCGAGGAAGACGAGGAGCGGCCGATACCAGATGCCAGCGTGCTTGCGGATGAGCGCGCACTGTTCCCGTGTTGGGGGCCGCAGGTCGTCCGCGTGCTTCTTCGGCGGCGTCTCGAGTTCGATCTCGGCGGCTGGGTTGAACGGGATGCGCTTCCCGTCCCGGACCGCCGCGCGCAGCATGGCGTTCAGCAGCTCGAGGACCTTGCGCCTGGTGTGGTGTCCCTTCACGTCATTGGTGAGCCATGCCTGCAGCTCCATGTACTCGAGGTCGCAGAGCCGGTACTTGCCCCACCGCGGTTCGATGTGCCGGCCCCAGTTGGACAGCTTGCGGTTGGTTGTCGTGACGCGGCGCTTCGGCTGGGCTGGCCACCACGTCTCCCACCATGCGGCGAGGGTGATCTCTCCCCGCTTCGGGTCGTTGTAGGTGCGGCGGCGGACGCGGGTCCTGATGTCGTCCAGGAAGTCTTCCGCGTCCTTCTTCTTTGGGAAGTTCTTCGACTTCTGCTTTCCTGCCGGGTCGCGGTAGCGGGCTTGCCAGGAGCCGAGGCAGTCGCGCCGCTTCCTCCGCTCGCCGTACTGGTCGGGCGGGTACGCCTCCATGCAGGGTGCGCAGCCGCACGTCTTGCTGCGGATCTGCCGTGGGTTGTTGCTCGCTCTAGGCGCCATGGGACACCTGCTCTCTCCTCGCCTGGTGGGGGATGCGGGGCAGGGCACCGACTGGGGCCCCGCACCAGCAGACTGCACCGAAGTCGGGCTGGGTGATGGCGAGTTCGGAGAGAACCGCTCGTATGACCCTGATGGCTGCGCGGCGGGGGAGGTCCTCGGGCAGGGTGATGACCTGGTGGCGCGCGTCGTAGGGCTGAGAGCAGGCGGCGGTGAGTGGCGCGTACTGGACGCGGATGCACATACGGATTCCCCCGTAAGGGCAGGCGACAGGATGCCAGCCGCCGGGGGAGGACGTCGGCCGTGCGATCGACCGTACCCCCAGTTAGGTGAATATGCGACCAGTCTTTACGCACAACGTGCGCACATTCTGACGGGGAGTGACGGAGTCCATTTCTGTTGGACCCCCGGCCCTGGCTGGAGGTTGCACAGGGCAAAGAGGAAATCTCAGGAGCGGTTCGCGTCCCGCAGGGCCCGCATCTCGATCTCCTTCGCCCGCTGCTGGTCCGGGGTGAGCTCGCGGTACAGCTCGATGATGCGGGCCTCCGCGTCGGGGCGGAGCGGGCCGGGTGTCTCGCGGCCGGCGGCGGCGAAGATCTCGTCCTCGGTGAACTTCGGGAACTCGCGGGCGAGGGCCTGGAGGTTGGCGCGGCTGGGGCCGCGCTTCGTGCCGCGCACACCCAGGGTCCAGGAGCTGACGGTGGCAGGCGCGACGCCGACGCGGCGCGCGATCTCGGACTGCGACACCTTGTAGGTCTCGCGGAGTCTCTTGATCAACTGCGCCAGATTCTCGGCAGGCTCCTGGTCTGTCACGCGCTAAGGGTGCCCTTAGACCTTCCACTTTCGCAAGTGAAAGTGGAAGCATGGCGCGTTCTTGTGCGCCGCGTGACCTCCCCGTCACGCGCCAGTGCGCTGGGCATATGCCGACAGATTAGAACGTGCATTCGAGTGACGCCACCCGGGGCGGCTTCTCATTGAAGCTCATTACAACGGGCTTGACCTCATTGACACTGACACAGTAGAAAGTGTCAACGGCGCGGCGTCATCGCCGCACAGTCACCATCCGACGCGAGGTCTGTATGACCAACCTGGTCCGCAAGGGCGAAGGCAAGCCACTCAGAGCCGCCATGCAGCGGGCCGGCATGTCGGCGCTCGCGCTCGCGGCGGCCACCAAGCGGGTGGACGTCCGCGGGCAGGGGATCGGACCCACGACGGCGTACAAGCTCGCCGGCGCCGGGGAGAAGGGCGTCGACATATGCCGCCTGCGCACCGCATGGCTGGTGGCCACGGTCCTCCGCGAACCGCTGCAGGAGCTTTTCGACATGCCTGCAGTTTCAACCGACACAGTGGAAAGGTCTACCCCCCATGGCGACCCAGACCCTCGCTGAACGCGTGGACATCCTCCGCCCCACCGGAGTGACCCCGCTTCTCACCACCGCCCAGCTCATGGCCCGCTACGGCGTCTCCAACTGGACGGTCAACGAGTGGGTCAAGAACGGCTGCCCGCTCGAGCCGACGGCCTTCCGCGGCCGGCGCTTCGACCTCGACAGGGTCCGCGCCTGGCACGCGGCCCAGCAGGCCGACGAACCGAGACTCGCCTCCGCCTGACCCCGCACATAAGTCGGGGCCGCCCGGACCCGGCACGGTCCGCGACAGCCCCTACGGATCACCTCACCCCGTGAGAAATGAGGATCACCGTGAGCACTGAGAGTACCGAACCCGCCCGCACCACCGATCACATGGCCGGAGTCGAGGCCCTGGAGAGCGGCGCCTTTCGGGTCGGGCGTCTGGTTCGCGAGCTGCGCGCCGAGTGCCCCGGCCTGTGGCCGCTGATCGACCGCATCAACGCCAGCGTCTTCGCGTCCGGGTCCACCCGCCTGGAGCTCGACGTCTACGACGCCGACGCGGCCGACCAGTTGGCCGCGCACTTCGGTATCACGCTGGAGTGCTCGATGCACGCCAGCGCCATCGGTGGTGCCGGCGGCTACGTCCACACCAGGGGCACCGCCACCATCGACGACGTCACGGTCGAGGTCGCCAGCGTTGCCCTGATCGACGCGGTCGAGTGGTCCCAGCTGCAGGCCGGCGAGGACCCGTGCCACCCCTGCGGCTGCCCCAAGCGTTTCGACCGCCACGCCGACGGCTGCCCCGCGCAGACCACCCCCGTGTCGACCCTCGCCCAGGCGCACGCCGGCGGTGACCAGTGATGACAACCATCGGTATCCCGCCCCGCACCCCCGACGAGTGGGATGTTCCGCCCGCCCGCCTGTCCGCTGGCATGGCCGCCCTGGTGGAGCGGCAGCGCGAGCTCCACGCCGCCGAGCTCGAGCAGCAGTGCGCCGAGCTGCGCGCCCACGCCCGCCGGCACCTCG
>NZ_JBEZKP010000118.1:0-2711 GCF_040706335.1 Streptomyces sp. NPDC048389
CGCTCGGCTGGGGTTTTCCAGCCGAGCGTTTTGCGTGGGCGGCCGTTGAGTTGCTGAGCGACGTGTTCGAGGTCTTCGGGGCTGTGCACGGACAGGTCGGTGCCCTTGGGGAAGTACTGCCGTAGCAGGCCGTTGACGCTTCTATGTCAAGCAGCGAGTTGGTGCTGTGTGATGTGGTGCTGCCAGGAAGCTCGGTCGCGGACCATCGCGCGGTGGATGACGTCGATCAGATGACGCTTGAGTACGCGTCGAGCACCTCGGGCACCCTTGGTGGGAGTGTGGCGGGCCAGTAGGTCCCGTGCACCAGGGTGGAACCTCTGCTGGACGATCGCCGTGGTGTAGAGCACGCTGTTCAGCCGTCGGTTGCCGCCACGATGCAGGCGATAGCGTTCCTTGTCCGAGGAGTAGACCGGGATCGGGGCGCATCCGGTGTAGCGGGCCAGTTTGGCCGAGCTGGAGAAGCGGGTGATGTCGCCGATCTCCGCGAGTAGGACCGCCGCGGAGACGTGGCTGATCCCGGTGATCTCCAGCAGAGCGGGTGCCAGCGGTTCAACGAGTTCCCGGATCGTGAACTCGAGACTGCGAATGCGCTGGTTGAGATCGGCTGTCTCGCCGGTCATCTCTGTCAGGACCCGGCGAACGTGCGGGCCGAGGTCAGAGTCCTCCAGGAATCTCGTCAGCGCGGTCATGCCCGGCTTGCGGGTGAGGTCGCCGGGCGTGTGGTCGAGCCAGAGGTGGGTGTATGCCTTGACCTGGTTGATCACCATGGTGCGGCGTCGGACGAGGTCGGCGCGTAAGTCGACCAGGACGCGCAGCTCGCGCACGCGCTCGTCGATGCGGTGGCGGTCCAGGCCGGGGGTGGCGATGGCAGCGTGGGCGACCGCGGCTGCATCGACGGGGTCGGACTTGGAGCCGGTGGCGGCGTGCAGCTTGCGGTGAGCGGCCATCAGCCGGGTGGGGACCCAGACGACCTCGTGGCCGGCTAGGAGCAGGCCGTCGGCCAGGCTGCGGGCGAAGCCACGGCCGTCTTCGATGGCCCAGGTGACCGGCGTGCCATCGGCGATCGAGCGGATCCACTTGAGCAGGACACCGATCAAGGCCGCGTCGTTTTTGATCGTCAGTGGCCTGCTGATCCGCCGGCCGTCGGCGTCGACGGCCACTGCGACGTGGACGTGCTTGTGCGGGTCGATCCCCACTGTCACCATCGAGTTGTCCTCATTGTCTGCTGTCGCGGATGACGGGACAGATGCGAGGGCCCTGGCCAGGGGACAGACCTATTGCGAGTTGACGGCTCAGCAAGCTTCTATCAAGTCACTCCCGGCCAGGGCTCTCGCCCTGTGGACCGCCGTGGACATCTCAACGGAAAGCCTTGCGGCACGTGTTCTCCGAGTCACCCAGCGGTCCAGCCGAACCTCTCCCGTCGAAGAAGTCCGGCCCGCCAAGGCTGCACCAATAGGTGTTCTCGTTCGACCCGCGCTGCCAGGGCGAGTGGGGGTCGCAGAAGTAGACCGGCACTCCCGTGGTCATGGTGAACTGCTTGTGCGCGGCCATCTCGCAACCCTGGTCCCAGGTCAGCGAGCCGCGCAGGTGCTCGGGAAGGGTCTGGATCAAGGGCACCAGCACGTCACGGACCTCCTCGGCGGTGTGCCCGCCGGGCAGGTGCCCGAGCATGACGTAGCGGGTGGAGCGCTCGACCAGGGTGACGATCGCGCTCTCGTTGCGGGTGCCGACGATCAGGTCGCCTTCCCAGTGGCCGGGAACCGCCCGGTCTGCGACCTCCGGCGGCCGCTCGGAGATCATCACCATCTCGTCGACGAACCGGCGCGTGCGCTGGTCCGGGCTGCGGTGCGGCTTGCGGCGGGTGCGCCCGGTGCGCAGAGCTGCCGCGACTTCGCGGCGCAGTCCGCCACGGGCCTGGACGTAGATCGCCTGGTAGATCGTCTCCGGACTCACGCGCATGCTCTCGTCGTCGGGGAACTCGGTGACCAGAGCGTGACAGATCTGCTCAGGTGACCACTGCTGCTGCAGCTTGTGGGCGACGTAATCACGCAGCGGACCGTCCGTAGCGAGCTTGGACGCCTTGGGCCTCGGACGGCTCTTCGCCCACGCCCGCTGTGCCCGGTGCGGCTGATAGACGCCCTCGACCGAATGGGCGTCGATCTCCCGCTTGACCGTGGAGGCCGGTCGGCCCAGCGCCCGCCCGATCGCCCGCAGCGATTGGCCCTCACGACGCAAGTCAGCGATCAACTCCCGCTCCGCCACCGTCAGGAACCGGTGGTGCAGCTCGGCCTCGACCGCCGTAAGGGACGGCTCCCGCGATGCGGCACTGGTGGTGGTCACACCGGTCTTGTAATCGATCCGGCGCCCGTCCGGGTGCAGGCGCGCGCCGTTGCTCTTCCTGATACCACGGTCCCAGTCCCGCGCAGTGCGTTCATGGACCCCGACCAGTGCCGCGGCCTCCCGCTGCCGGACCCCGGACGCGCGAAGCCTGTCGTACTCCGCTCGCCCCGGATGCCCGGCCGCGCCCGCCTTCCCACACCCACGAACGCCGGCTTCCCGTGCCCACCCGGCCGCCGTGTGACGGCTCACCCCGACCACCCGAGCAGCCCCTGAGACACTGCCGTTCTCCCGGTCCAGCGCCTCGAAGAACCTCACCTTCAAGCCCTCAAAATCCACGATCCCCGCAACTCCCTGAAGATCAGGGTGTTGCG
>NZ_JBEZKP010000119.1:0-2303 GCF_040706335.1 Streptomyces sp. NPDC048389
GGCTCCTCGGCGTCGTGGCGGCGCTGCCGGGCGCCGGGCCGACGCCCCTCGCGTCCGGTCGGCGCTCCTCGGCCGCCCCCTGGCGCTCCAGGGCCGCCCCAGGGGGCGCCGGGGGCGGCGTCGGGCTCCCTAGTGCCGCGACAGGGCAAAACGTGCCGGGAGGGGCACTAGGAGCCCTGGGCCTGGTGCGCGACGCCCGTGGCGAACGAGGTGTCGCAGACGGGCCGGGAGAACCGCTGGGCGCGCGTCGGCCCGTAACGCTCCACCGCGGCGCGGCCGAGGGCACGCGCGATCGACACGCAGTGCTCGGCGAGTGACGGGCGTGCCTCGACCTCGCGCTGGAGGTGGGTGAGCGCCACGCCGGGGTCCTTCGTCTGCAGTTCGGCCAGCAGCCGGTCGCGCAGGACTTCCTGCGGGGCACGGGGCTTGGCACGTACGGAGACGTTCTCCGAGGAGGCGGTGAGCATCTGAGACTGTGTGGCCTGCCCCGCCCACGGGACGGCGGTGACCGCGAGGGTTCCCGAGAGCACCAGGACGACAGGCAGAACTAGAGCGAGTGTGCGGCCGATTCGGCGGGCTGTGTGGGTCACGCGAGTGAGCGTAGCGTCCAGTGATGATATGGCGACATTTAGTCACTCACGCGAGGGACCGTTCTAGGTGTCCTTTCGAATCGCATGTTGACGCGGAGCCGCGAAATAGGCCGAATGCCCTGCCTGTCGGGGGATTTGTCCCTTGAGAGGAAAAGCCGGGCTCCGCACCGAAGTGCGGAGCCCGGCCCGGGTCCCGGGGCGACTGCCCTCAGTCGCTCAGTCGCTCGCCCGTCGACGTCGAGAAGACGTGGAGCTCGCCCGGCTGAGGCACGACGTGCAGCTCGCTGCCCTTCCGGGGGACGCTGCGGCCGCCGACGCGGACGACGAGATCCTTGTGCCGGCCGCCGACCTCGGCGGAGCCGTAGACGAAACCGTCGGCGCCCAGCTCCTCGACCACGTTCACCGCCACGGCGAGGCCGGCCGGGGCGTCCTTGGACAGGGTCTTGGCTTCGGCCCCGTGCTCGACGACGTCGAAGTGCTCGGGGCGGACACCGACCGTGACCGTGGTGTCGCCCTTGTCGGCGGCGGCGGACAGGGCCTCGCGGGAGACCGGGACGATGCTGTTGCCGAACTTCACACCGCCGTCGGTGATCGGCACCTCGACCAGGTTCATGGCCGGGGAGCCGATGAAGCCGGCGACGAAGAGGTTGGCCGGACGGTCGTACATCCGGCGCGGCGAGTCGACCTGCTGCAGCAGACCGTCCTTCAGCACGGCCACCCGGTCGCCCATGGTCATGGCCTCGACCTGGTCGTGCGTGACGTACACGGTGGTGATGCCGAGGCGGCGCTGCAGGCTCGCGATCTGCGTACGCGTCGACACACGGAGCTTGGCGTCGAGGTTCGACAGCGGCTCGTCCATGAGGAAGACCTGCGGCTCACGCACGATCGCCCGGCCCATCGCTACACGCTGGCGCTGACCGCCGGAGAGCGCCTTCGGCTTGCGGTCCAGGTACTCGCTCAGGTCGAGGATCTTCGCGGCCTCCTCGACCTTCTTGCGGATCTCGCTCTTGTTGACGCCGGCGATCTTGAGCGCGAAGCCCATGTTGTCGGCGACGCTCATGTGCGGGTAGAGCGCGTAGTTCTGGAACACCATGGCGATGTCCCGGTCCTTGGGCGGCAGGTGTGTGACGTCGCGGTCGCCGATCCTGATGGACCCGCCGTTGACGTCCTCGAGACCCGCGAGCATGCGCAGGGAGGTCGACTTGCCACAGCCGGACGGTCCGACGAGGACGAGGAACTCGCCGTCCTCGGTCTCGATCTCGAGCTGGTCGACGGCGGGCTTGTCGGAACCCGGGTAGATCCGGGTCGCCTTGTCGAACGTGACGGTAGCCATGCTGAAGCGTCTCCTTCACCGGCAGGAACGTGCCGGACGATCCGTTGTAAGGGAGTGGTGTAGTCCAACGGTGTGGACCTTCCGTGACGCTACCCGGCCGTGTGACGTCTGTCAGCAGTTCATGGCCCGCGAAAATTCTTGACCATGGTGGTCCGGCGGTTCGTTACACTGCTCTGGCTGCCTCCTTAGCTCAGTTGGCCAGAGCGCTTGACTTGTAATCTTGAGGTCGTCGGTTCGATTCCGACAGGAGGCTCTGAGCAGCACGGAAGGGCCCCGGCATCCAGAGGCGGGTTCTAGCGATCCCCGCAACACCCTGATCTTCAGGGAGTTGCGGGGATCGTGGATTTTGAGGGCTTGAAGGTGAGGTTCTTCGAGGCGCT
>NZ_JBEZKP010000120.1:0-1820 GCF_040706335.1 Streptomyces sp. NPDC048389
TAGCTCCGCCTGCATCCACTGCAGCGTCACCGGATCGAGCGCGAACACGTCCAGCCGCGTGGTGTCCATCAGCACGTACTCGCCCGGCCGCGTGGGCCGCAGCTTCCCGTAGACCCCCCTCGGGCGGTCGGCAATGTCCCGGTTGCGCTGCGTACTCAGCCGGAACGTCGGATGGCGCCGCTCCAGCTCCTGCATCCACCGATAAGCCGTTGTCTGCGGCGGCACCGGCACCTTGACCAGCTTAAATTTGATCTTGACGCGAGCCTCGACTTCTTCCAGCACCACCTTCACCGAGGGCCGTGACTCCTCCTCATACTCGTTCAGCACCTCCACCGCGGCTTCGACCCAGCGCGGATCGGCATTGCTCAGCCCGCCGTCCGCCGACGCCGTCCTCGGCACCAGACCAGCCTCGCCGTGCTCGCGGAAGGCCTGTGCCCACCGGCGCGTTGACCGGGCGGACACCCCCAGTTCCGCTGCCTTGGCCTCATACCGAACCTTCAACGGCAAGCCGGGGGCATACTGAGGCCGTGGCTCGCCGGGCCGCGGAAGGTCCTCACTGCCCGAGCGGTAGCCCGTCAGCATCTCCCGGACATGCTCGGCCCGCTCCAAGACCTCCTTCTTCTCCTCCTTGGTCAGCCGGTTCAGAACCACAGCCGCAACGTCCTCGTCATCGGCGGAAGACGGGCCCGATCCGTCGTGGATCAGCTCGGCGCGATCCGAGGCCAGCAGCTCGCGCAGCGACATCCGGGCCAGCCGGTCGCGCCCGTCCTTGAGGACGACCTCCATGCCCGTAGCCAGGCTGGCGAACTCCACGACCTCGACCGTCTCGCCGTCCAGCCGGAAGTGCGTCCCGATCCCCAGCTTCGTTCCCGCCCCGCTCATGCAGTCCTCCGCAGTACGTGTCCCGCGCTCAGAGGCCGTTCCAGCGCGGTCGTCACGTGCCCGGACCACAGCAGGTGCAGCACCGCCGACTTCACCAGTGGCCGAGGACACTTCGACAGCAGCCGGAAAGCATCGCCCAGCGACATGCCGTCCAGGTCCGCAGCCTGCAGCGCGGCCACCAGGTCAGGGTCGAACAGCCAGTCGCGGCGGTAGCCAGCCAGGAACCGAATGTTCTCCAGCACGTGCGGATCCGGCTCGCTCCACACCTCGTACTGCCACCCGCGTGACGTGACCGCCTCTCGCGTCCAGGCGAACGTGAAGGCGACCTCCGGCTTCTGAAGCCGGTGGCGCGGCTTGACGTCCACGACCACCGGGCCGTCGTCCGTCAGCAGCAGATAGTCCGGGATGTGCTTACGGACCTTGCCGTCCAGGTCGGCCTTGAGCAGGAAGGGCTGGGCGACGATGTGCCGCACGTCCTGGGCGAAGTCGGCGAACAGTAGCCGCCCCAGCTCCAGCCTCGACTCGTAGATCACGTGATCGCCCATGGTGGACGACCAGTACGTGCCCGAATAGTGCTGCTGCCCCTTGAACCAGCGGAACGTCCGCCACGGACGGGCCTCCCGCAGCAGCCCGAGCGGCACCGACGGCCACTCAAGGTCCTCCACCACGGCCTCGTCACCACGCCGGACACTCAGCCGTACCGGCGCGGCCAACGCTGTACTCATCGGACCACCAACCCCGCGATTTCCGAGGCGGCCCCACTGGCCGCCGAACGCTGGGGTCCTGCCCCGGCCAGCAGTGGAGACGACGACCGGGGAGGTCCTGTACACGAAGAGGGGAACTACTCGTCCACGGAGCATGATTTCCATCCCCGTGTCCTATTGGCCACTTGGTGGCCATCGCTGATGGAAAGTGGCCACTGGATCTGGAAACCTACA
>NZ_JBEZKP010000121.1:0-1713 GCF_040706335.1 Streptomyces sp. NPDC048389
CGTGCGGGTCTCGTCAGGCGTCGATGATGACGGGGATGATGAGGGGTTTGCGGCGGTAGGTGCGGAAGGCCCAGTTGGCGACCGTGCGGGCGATGAGTTGTTCGAGTTGGTGGGCGTCGCCGACGCCTTCTTCCGCGGCCTTGGCCAGGGTTTTCTCGATCGCTGTGATCGCCGGTTCGAAGGTGGTGTCGTCGTGGACGAATCCGCGGGCGAGGAAGTCGGGTGTCTCCGCGAGTGCTCCGGTGTCGGCGTCCACGATCGCGACGACGGTCACCACGCCTTCTTCGGCGAGGGTGACGCGGTCTTTGAGGGATGCCTCGGTGGCGCCGCCGACGGTCATGCCGTCGACGTAGACGTTGCCCGCGGGGACTTTGCCGGTGATGGCGGCGCGTCCGTCGATGAGGTCGACGACGACGCCGTCCTCGGCGATGACGACGCGGTCGGGGTCGACGCCGGTGCGGATGGCGAGGTCGGCGTTGGCGCGCAGGTGCTTCCACTCGCCGTGTACGGGCATGACGTTGCGGGGCTTGACGATGTTGTAGCAGTAGACCAGTTCGCCGGCGCTGGCGTGGCCGGAGACGTGGACCTTGGCGTTGCCCTTGTGGACGACGTTCGCGCCCCAGCGGGTGAGGCCGTTGATGACGCGGTAGATGGCGCTTTCGTTGCCCGGGATCAGGGAGCTGGCCAGCAGGACGGTGTCGCCCTTGCCGATGCGGATGACGTGGTCGCGGTTGGCCATCCGGGAGAGTGCGGCCATCGGCTCGCCCTGGGAGCCGGTGCAGACCAGGGTGATCTTGTGGTCGGGCAGCTTCTCCAGTTCCTTCATTCCCACGACCAGGCCGGCAGGGACGTTCAGATAGCCGAGTTCGCGGGCGATGCCCATGTTGCGGACCATCGAGCGGCCCACGAAGGCGACCTTCCGGCCGTGTTGGTGGGCGGCGTCCAGCACTTGCTGGATGCGGTGCACATGGCTGGCGAAGCTGGAGACGATGACGCGTTTGGGGGAGGTGCGCAGGACCTGTTCGATCGCGGGGTTCAGTTCCCGTTCGGAGGTGGTGAAGCCGGGGACCTCGGCGTTGGTGGAGTCGGTGAGGAACAGGTCCACGCCCTCCTCGCCGAGCCGGGCGAAGGCGCGCAGGTCGGTGATGCGGTCGTCGAGGGGGAACTGGTCCATCTTGAAGTCGCCGGTGTGCAGCACCATGCCGGCACCCGTGCGGATGGCGACCGCGAGGCCGTCGGGGATGGAGTGGTTGACGGCGACGAACTCGCAGTCGAAGGGGCCGAACCCCCGCCGGTCGCCCTCGCGTACCCGTACCGTGCGGGGTTTGATGTTGTGTTCTTTGAGTTTGGCCTCCAGGAAGGCCAGTGTCAGTTTCGAGCCGACGACCGGGATGTCCCTGCGCTCACGCAGCAGATACGGCACGCCGCCGATGTGGTCCTCGTGTCCGTGGGTCAGGACGACGGCCACGATGTCGTCCAGGCGGTCCCTGATCGAGGTGAAGTCGGGAAGGATCACGTCCACCCCGGGCTGTGTCTCTTCGGGGAAGAGCACACCGCAGTCGACGATCAGCAGTTTGCCCGCGTGCTCGAAGACCGTCATGTTGCGGCCGATCTCGCCCAGACCTCCCAGGGCGACGACCCGCAGCCCTCCGGCGGGCAGCGGAGGAGCGGCTTTCAATTCGGGATGTGGATGACTCATACGCCGACGCTACC
>NZ_JBEZKP010000122.1:0-1672 GCF_040706335.1 Streptomyces sp. NPDC048389
GAGTTGTGTGCATCGTGAAGTTGCAGGTCACGGGGCTGGTGTGCATGGGCTTCGGGGTGCTCGTGCTGGTCGGGGGCGTATGACTCCCGGCAAGATCGTCGGTCAGCGTGCGACTTCGTGGTTCGTCAGGACCAGCAGGGCCCTCACCAGTGTGGTCGCCCACTTCGGGTCGGTGCGGACCTTGCCGAGCACGCGCCAGTTCTTCAGGTGCGCGAAGCCGTGCTCGACCGGTGCCCGGACCGCGGCCAGTGCCTTATTGGACAGTTTCTGGCCGCGGGTCAGGGGCCGGTTGCGGGCGGCCTTGTAGCCGGTGATCACCGCCGGGTCGGCGTCCGGGCCGCTGTCGTCCAGGCCGACGAAGCCCAGGTCGGCGATCGCGCCGAGCCCGGCCGCGCGGAGGTGGACGGTGAGCTTGTCGTGCCGGCAGGCGGTGATCTCCGAGGTCCGACCGGGCCGGGCGGCCGAGACCCAGAGCAGACGGCCCTTGTCGTCGGTGAGCGCGATCACGAGCAGGCCGTGACACTTGCTCTTGCCGGAGTAGTTCTTCCGGTTCTCGGCTCCGGTGCGGCGGCGGGTGCGTATCAGCGAGCCGTCCAGCAGTACGACTCCGCCACCGGATCGGGTGATCTTCTTCAGCGCGCGGTCCAGGCGCGGAGCGCGGGCGGCCAGCAGGCCGACGACCTCCCGGACCCAGCGGGTGACGGTGGTGCGGTGCACCCCGTTTCCGCCGGCCAGATCGCCGGGCCGCTGGTCACAGCGCAGCACCGCCAGCACGATCCCCGCGATCTTCCCCGGCGGCAGGGCCCGCCACCGTGAGCCGATCTTCTTGCAGTGGCCGCGTATCAGGGTGGCGAGGTAGTTCAGGGTGGCACTCGACAGCGGCAGGCGGGCGGTGTAGACAAGGCCGTCAGGGCCCTCGGTGAAACTGTTGTTTTTCTTCACACCAAACTCAACTGCCGCCGGGGGCCCGCTGGTTACGCCCCGGCCCCCCCGGTCCCGGCGCGGGCTACCGGCGTGCGGTGAACCGTCCGTCGGGCCGCTTGTGCAGCCAGCCACGATCAGCGAGCTTGGTCATCTTCGCCCGCAGCGGCTCCAGCTTCCCGCGTACCGCAACCTCAAATCCCAGCTCCTCGCCCACCGCCCTGACCTGCACCGGACCGTCACCAGCCCGAACGATCTGAAGGATCCTGCGGTAGTCACCGGGCAGCGCGGTCTCGTCCGGGGCCTCGCCGCGGTGCGGGATCAGCAGCACCGCACGCCCCGCCACCTGCGCTTTCACCGGAGCCACCCGGGCGGCAGCCTCTACCTCGGCCCGGTCCTGTTCGGCCAGCCGATGCAGCACCCGCTCGGCGATCACCAACTCCTCCCGCTCCGCCTCGACCTCCCCAAGCCGCTTGCCCAAATCCTCGGCGAGCGCGTCCAGCTCGCTCCGGCGAGCCGTGATCCGCTCCAGCTCGGACATCCCCGCCCCCTCCCCGCGATCCGGTGGTGCATCCGTACGGCGACGGATCGTAGGCGGACCCTCACAACAGGCGCAGCAGAACCCGAGAACCGCCCCGGCCCACCTGACAGACGATCTTCATCGTGGACACCGCCCGCCGACCAGCGCGAGCACGGAAGGACGCCCGCACACCAGACCCGTGACCTGCAACTTCACGATGCACACCGCTCA
>NZ_JBEZKP010000123.1:0-1535 GCF_040706335.1 Streptomyces sp. NPDC048389
CAACACCGTTGCGTTTGAGTTTTGAGTCGCAGGTCAAGCCCTGGTGAATGACGCAACGGGACGTCCTGATAGATCAACTTGTGTCGAGCAAGAAGATCATCGGGAGTCCCGTTGCAGGAGAAGTCTGTCATCACGCGCACGGTCGAGGCGGCCGGGGGTGTGTACGCGCCCGGCCACCTGGGCGAGTTGACCCAGATCGTGGACTTCGCGCTGGTGGACACGGTGATCGAGGAGACCGGAGCACGGGAGAAGCGGCTGCGCCTGCTGCCGTCCCGGGTCGTGGTCTACTTCGTCCTCGCGCTGGCCCTGTTCGAGAACTGCTCCTACCGGGGCGTGTGGGGCAAGCTGACGGCGGGACTGGAGGGACTGCCGCTGGTGCGTCCGGCGGTCTCCTCGCTGTCCCGGGCCCGACGGCGCATAGGAGCGGCACCGCTGCGGCGGCTGTTCGAGATCCTCGCCGGACCCGTCGCCCACCTCGGGCAGGCGGGTTCGTTCTATCGAGGGCTTCGGACCGTCGCCGTGGACGGCACCTTGCTGCACGTGCCCGACGAAAAGGCGCTCACCTGGCGCTACCCCAAGCGGATGGGCGAGAGCGTGGAGTTCGGCTACCCGCTGCTGCGACTCGTGGTCCTGGTCGAGTGCGGCACCCGTGCCGTCCTGGCTGGCGCCTTCGGCCCTGAGAGTGACGGCGAACTCACCTACGCGGGGCGTCTGTTGAGTGTGCTGGACCGCACGATGCTCCTGCTGGCCGATGCAGGCTTCGACAAAGCCGAGTTCGCCCGGGATGTTCACGCCACCGGCGCCCAGTTCCTGGTGCGCTCCTCCGCCCGCCGCATACCCACCCCGTTCCGGCACCTGGACGACGGCTCCTACCTGGCCCGGATCGGCTACGGCGTCCTGCCCGTCCTGCTCACCGTCCGCGTCATCGAGGCGTCCATCACGGTGACCCTGGCCGACGGCACCGTCCGCACCGAGCAGTGGCGCCTGCTCACCAGCCTCCTCGACCCGGCCGCCCACCCAGCCGCCGGGCTCGTGGACCTCTACCACGAGCGGTGGCAGTCGGAGACGACGTACTTCTCGATCAAGGCGACCATGCTGGACGGCCGTGTCCTGCGCTCACGCAGCCTGACCGGCCTCGACCAGGAGGTCTACGCCCTGCTCACCACCTACCAGGCCCTGATCCGTGCCGCTTCCGACACCGCCTGCACCCGACCCGGCCTGGACATGGACCGCATCAGCTTCACCGTCCTGCAAACCACCGCCGGCGACACCGTGACCACCGCGACCGCGATCCTGACCCCGACGGGACCCGCCGACCTCGTCGGCACCATCGGCCGGGCCGTCCTCGACGCCCTGCACCCCGCCCACCGCCGTCAACGCGTCAAGGCCCGCACCCGCAAGAACCCCACCAGCAAGTACGGACCGAACGCCGGACAACACCCCACGACCAGCCAGAACTACACCCTCCACACCACCGTCACGTTCTTCGAACACGGACTTGCGAACCGCTCAAGGACGTAAACGCAACGGTGTTG
>NZ_JBEZKP010000124.1:0-1349 GCF_040706335.1 Streptomyces sp. NPDC048389
TCTACGAGGAGGCCGAGCGCGCCACGGAGCGGTTCAACGAGGCCGGTGAGCGTGTCGAGCACCTCAGGGACAAGGTGGCGCACGCGCAGGACAGGCGGGCGCCCTCCCTCATCGGGTCCCTGATGCTCAGACCTGGCCGGCCTTCTCCAGCGCCGAGCAGCAGGTGTCCACCAGCAGGCGGGTCACCACGTACGGGTCGACGTTGGCGTTCGGGCGGCGGTCCTCGATGTAGCCCTTGCCGTCCTGCTCGACCTGCCACGGGATGCGCACCGAGGCGCCACGGTCGGAGACTCCGTAGCTGTACTCGTTCCACGGGGCCGTCTCGTGCAGACCGGTCAGACGGTCGTCGATGCCCGCGCCGTAGTTCTTGACGTGGTCCAGCGGCTTGGAGCCCTCGCCGAGCGACTCGCACGCGGTGATGATCGCGTCGTAGCCCTCGCGCATCGCCTTCGTCGAGAAGTTGGTGTGCGCGCCGGCGCCGTTCCAGTCGCCCTTCACCGGCTTCGGGTCCAGCGTCGCGGAGACCTCGAAGTCCTCGGCGGTGCGGTAGAGCAGCCAGCGGGCCACCCACAGCTGGTCCGCGACATCGAGCGGCGCGAGCGGTCCGACCTGGAACTCCCACTGGCCGGGCATGACCTCGGCGTTGATGCCGGAGATCCCGAGGCCCGCGGCGAGGCAGTTCTCCAGGTGCGCCTCGACCACGTCGCGGCCGAAGATCTCATCGGCGCCGACACCGCAGTAGTACCCGCCCTGCGCGGCCGGGAAGCCGCCCTCGGGGAAGCCGAGCGGACGGGAGCCCTTGAAGAAGGTGTACTCCTGCTCGATGCCGAAGATCGGCTCCTGCGCGGCGAACTGCCCGTACACCTCGGCGAGCGCGGCACGTGTGTTGGACTCGTGCGGGGTCATGTCCGTGTTGAGGACCTCGCACAGCACCAGGACGTCGTCGCCGCCGCGGATCGGGTCCGGGCAGGTGAAGACCGGCTTGAGCACACGGTCCGACGCGTGGCCCTTCGCCTGGTTGGTGCTGGACCCGTCGAAGCCCCACACGGGCAGCTCGGCGAGGCCGGCCGGGGAACCCGTCATGATCTTCGTCTTCGAGCGAAGCTTGGCGGTCGGCTCGGTGCCGTCGATCCAGATGTACTCAGCCTTGAAGGTCACGGGGTCTCATCCTTTGCGGGTGCAGCGGTATGCCGCGCAGCTTGGCAATGCGCGATTTCCCAGCCGTTGCCCGTTTGTGAACCCCGCGTTACGCCCGCCGCCCGCCGCCCGCCGCCCGCCGCCCGCCGCCCGCGCCCCGGGGCCGGGCGCTCGCGGCGGGACTCGCGCGGGGGGGCGCGGCGCGGTGCGTC
>NZ_JBEZKP010000125.1:0-1172 GCF_040706335.1 Streptomyces sp. NPDC048389
TACTGACTTCGGCTCGTTAGGGTGATCCGTCTCGAAGTGCCTGATGATGCGGCGCGGTTGGTTGTATTTCCTGGCGTGTGAGATATGCGGATGGGGGCGGGCTGACGCCCGCGGGGCGTCGGCGCCGTGAGGCGGTACGGATGCAGGCAGCCGAGCTGTTCGAGCAGAAGATCAAGCCGTTGGAGGTGGCACGGTGCCTGCGGGTGAGCCGGAAGTCGGCCTACGAGTGGCAGCAGCTGTGGCGGGACGGCGGTCGTGAGGCTCTGGCCTCCCGTGGCCCGAGTGGATCGCGATGCCGTCTGTCGCCGCGTTGCCTTCAGAAGCTGGCCGAGTACCTCGAGCAGGGGCCGGCCGCGCACGGCTGGGTGGAGGACCAGGTGTGGACCGCCGCGCGGGTGGCCACGCTGATCGGCAGGAAGTTCCACGTCTCCTACAGCGTCTCGGGTGCGACGAGGCTGATGCACCGGCTCGGCTTCAGCCCGCAGGTCCCCGCGCGGCGGGTCGCCGAGCGCGACGAGCAGGCCGTCACCGTCTGGAAGGAGGCGACCTGGGCGGAGGTAAAAGAGTCCGGGCGGCCTGCGGAGGCTACATCTGCTTCGAGGACGAAGCAGGCTTCACTCGCAGACCGCCCAGAGGACGTACCTGGGGCCGGCGCGGAGTGACTCCGCAGGTGACGGTGAGCGGACGACGTTCGGGACGCCTGTCAGTGGCCGGGCTGATCGCGATGCGGCCCGGCTCCCGGACCCGCCTGTGCCACCGCCTGCGCACCCACCCCGCGGGCAAGGGCAAGCGCCGCAGCATGGGCGAGCGTGACTTCATCACGCTGATCGACGGAGTCCACCAGCTGGTCAAGGCGCCGATCGTGCTCGTCTGGGACCGGCTGAACACCCACGTCTCCCACGCCATGCGTGAGCTGATCGCCGAGCGTGAATGGCTGACGGTGTTCCTGCTGCCCGCCTACT
Source organism: Streptomyces sp. NPDC048389 (assembly GCF_040706335.1). Lineage (NCBI taxonomy): Bacteria > Bacillati > Actinomycetota > Actinomycetes > Kitasatosporales > Streptomycetaceae > Streptomyces > Streptomyces sp. NPDC048389. Next base: position 963 of record NZ_JBEZKP010000125.1, read on the forward strand.
CGCCCGACCTCAACCCCGTCGAGTGGGTGTGGGCGCACGTCAAGCGCAGCCTGGCCAACCTCGCCGTGGTCGCCCTCGACCGGCTCGAAGCCCTCGTACGCAACCGGCTCAAGCGCCTTCAGTACCGGCCGGACACCCTCGACGGCTTCATAGCCGGAACCGGCCTGGCCCTCGACGATCCAGCGTCACCCTAACGAGCCGAAGTCAGTA
>NZ_JBEZKP010000126.1:0-1043 GCF_040706335.1 Streptomyces sp. NPDC048389
CTCTCGATCACTTCGGCGAGCTCGTGCTCGCGAAACCGGGCCGCAATGAGCTTGTCGATCTCCGCGATCTGCTCGTTGAGGCTCATCACCTCCTTCGCCAGGGTGTGGATCACCTGCGCGATGACCTTCTCCCCGGAGACGGCGGTGTGCTGACGCTCGGCGGCTGCCAGAGCCGCGGCGGCGAGGTCCTCAGCGCTGCGGACCTTGCGGTTGCGCAGCCAGGTCTCCAGCCGTTTGCTGCCCATGCGGCGCAGGGCAGCCGGTGTCTGGTAGCCAGTCAGCAAGATCAGCGGGCCGGTGTTGCCCAGGTCCAGGGATCTTTCCAACGCGGGGAATATGCTGACGAGTTGACCGCGAAGGCGGTTGATCCGGCGGGTCCGGTCGGCGTTCAGGTCGGCACGGCGGCCGGTGAGAACCCGCAGCTCGACGGCGTGCTCGCTGTCCGGTCGCAGGACCGTCAGGTCCCGACGCATCCGCGCCTGGTCCGCGATGACGGTTGCGTCCTTGGCGTCGGTCTTGCCCATGCCCCGGTAGCCGGCCGAGGCCCGGTTGACCGCGAGCCCCGGTATGTAGACGAGGTGCTGGCCATGGCTGAGCAGCAGTTCGGTCCACAAGGCGGCCATGCCGTCGGCGACGTCGACCGCCCAGACCACGTCCTCGTCGATGGCCAGCACGTCAGCGACGAGGTCCAGCAGTTCCGTTTCGTCGTTCAGCACGCGTCGCGACAGCAGCCGCTCGCCCCCGGCTCCCAGGACCACGCAGTGGTGGTGGGTCTTGCCGATGTCCGTACCCGCCCAGATCTGGGCCACCAGTTCCTCCAGTCGTTCGATGCGCTGTGCTCCCGGACGACCTCGCCGACATGGTCCTACTCAGCGATGCACCCGCAGGTGCTCGCATCTCCTAATCAGTGGCCGAGTCGCCGTGAGACTCCGGGTGGCCAGGTGGCCAGAACCATCGAGGGCAACCGCATGAAAGCCATGCCCGGAGTCTCTGGGTCTCTGGACCTTACGACGGCCCGTCCAACCCACGAACAAGGTAGGACC
>NZ_JBEZKP010000127.1:0-1036 GCF_040706335.1 Streptomyces sp. NPDC048389
GCACCGACATCACGATGGTGCCCCTCGCCGAGGCCACCAGGACACTGAAGACCGTACCCGTGGACCGGTACGACGAGGCAGAGACGGTCCTCTGAAGCCATGGCGATGAACGTTCGACGCATACCGTGGGGCTCCCTGAGGCAACTGCCTTCCGGCCCCCCGAGGAAGAAGCCACCACCCCGGACCGCCTCTCACCCCCGGCAGGAGAGCAGTGTGAACACCTCCACCTACCCCGACATCGGTCGGCCGGACGCCCGCACCGTCATCGTCTCGACCCGATACGCGGGCGATTCGGCAAGCTTGCGGCGGATGGCCGACGCCGACACAGCCGAGTACGACTCCGCGCCCCTGGTCCAGGGGCTGGTGGGACTCTCGTGGTTTCTCAGCCTGGACGCGACGACGCTGCTGACCTGCGCCCAGTGGACAAGTGACACCGCGACCGACGCCTTTCTGCGGGTGAACGGCTTCGCCGCGGGCTTTGCAGGGCCGCCGCGTTACCGGATCCACCGCAGCCTCACCCAGGACGTCGACGTGCGGGTCCCCGGCTGCCTCGTCACCGCCGCTTTCGACGTGGACGGTCCCGAACGGCAGCAGCACTTCGCTGAGAGCGTCATTGCCGCCCAGTCCAAGGAAGAGGCTCACCCCGGGGCGATCTCCGCGCACTTCCTGTTGAGCACCGACGGCAGCCGGGTCCTCCTCTACACGGAGTGGAGCAGCCCCGAGGCGCACGAGGAAGCGGCCGAGGCCGGCGGCCACGACGCCGTACACGACATCTTCTCCGGCACTCCCGGTGTGCGGCTCACGCACGGAAGCAGGTACCGGCTCCACCGCTCCCTGTCCCGGCCGGCCGGGTGATCCGGTTGAGGCGGCCGCGTCCCACCCGCGTGATCCGTCAACGGGCTCCGGGGCACGCCCCTGATGGATCATCTCCGCGACTCTTCGGTAGCGTCGGCGTATGAGTCATCCACATCCCGAATTGAAAGCCGCTCCTCCGCTGCCCGCCGGAGGGCTGCGGGTCGTCGCCCTGGGAGGTCTG
>NZ_JBEZKP010000128.1:0-1026 GCF_040706335.1 Streptomyces sp. NPDC048389
ATGCGCATTGGTGTGCTCACTTCCGGCGGCGACTGCCCCGGTCTGAACGCCGTCATCCGTTCCGTCGTGCACCGCGCCGTAGTCGACCACGGTGACGAGGTCATCGGCTTCCACGACGGCTGGAAGGGCCTCCTGGAGTGCGACTACCGCAAACTCGACCTGGACGCGGTGGGCGGCATCCTCGCCCGCGGCGGCACCATCCTCGGCTCCTCCCGGGTCCAGCCCGCCCACCTGCGCGACGGAGTCGAACGGGCCAGGGGCCACGTCACCGACCTCGGCCTGGACGCCATCATCCCGATCGGCGGCGAGGGCACCCTCAAAGCGGCCCGGCTGCTCTCCGACAACGGCCTCCCCATCGTCGGCGTCCCCAAGACGATCGACAACGACATCTCCGCCACCGACGTCACCTTCGGCTTCGACACCGCCGTCGGCGTGGCCACCGAAGCACTCGACCGCCTGAAGACCACCGCGGAGTCGCACCAGCGCGTCCTGATCGTCGAGGTCATGGGCCGCCACACCGGCTGGATCGCGCTGCACTCGGGCATGGCGGCCGGCGCCCACGCGATCGTGGTACCGGAGCGCCCGTTCGACATCGAAGAACTCACCAAGCGCGTCGGCGCCCGGTTCGAGGCCGGAAAGCGGTTCGCGATCGTGGTCGTCGCCGAAGGCGCCAAGCCCCGCGAAGGCTCGATGCGATGGGACGAAGGCGGCAAGGACATCTACGGCCACGAGAGGTTCGCGGGTGTGGCCCGCCAGCTCTCCGTCGAACTGGAGGAACGCCTCGGCAAGGAGGCCCGCCCGGTCATCCTCGGCCACGTCCAGCGCGGCGGCACACCCACGGCCTACGACCGGGTCCTCGCGACCCGCTTCGGATGGCACGCCGTGGAGGCCGCACACCGCGGCGAGTTCGGCATGATGACCGCGCTGCGCGGCACCGACATCACGATGGTGCCCCTCGCCGAGGCCACCAGGACACTGAAGACCGTACCCGTGGACCGGTACGACGAGGCAGAGACGGTCCTCTGA